>CAWERM010000030.1:0-4380 GCA_963810995.1 uncultured Acidobacteriaceae bacterium
CGTTTTCCACCTGGCCCGCCTGCTATCGCTCACCGTCCGTCTGTACGCCAACATCTTTGCCGGCGATCTGGTGACGCTGGCCTTCTTCTCACTGATCCCGGTGGTGTTTCCGCTCATCTTCCTGGGACTGCATGTGATGGTGTCCGTGGTACAGGCATATTTGTTCATGGCACTCGCGATGAGTTATCTGTCGCTCGCCATGGCCGAAGAGCATTAGGTTTTCGCACTGCACCGGGCTGAACTCCGGAGGATGCAGGGCCAAGTTTCTCCGCGGAGTCTCTCTCCCGCTTCGCGGTGCGCACCAACGCCGTTCAGCGTGAGGGTGCCAGCACGGTGAGCGTCAACCACCCACTGGCGGCGTACTTTGGGAGAATGGAGTGAAAGACGATGCGAACACTGCAATATCTCTTTATGATGCTGGCCGCGATGCTGCTGGCTACACCGGCCTTCGCCCAGGGCGGCACGATTGAAAACCCCTATGCGCCGCTAGCCGCGGGAATCGGAATGGGGATCGCCTCCGGCCTGTGCGGCATAGGACAGGGCAAGGCGGCAGCCAGTTCCGCCGAGGCGTTAGCGCGCAACCCCGGAGCCCGTCCTGGAATCTTTCTGTTCCTCATCCTTGGCTTGGCGTTCATTGAGTCGCTGGCGCTGTACACCTTCGTCATCATCTTCATCTTTGTGAAGTAAGAGCCGAATTAGAAGTTGTTAGTTATGCGAACGAGCCTCCGGCAAGGAGGCTTTTTCGTTTGGCGCGAGGGGACGGCCACGGCGAGGATTGTATGGTCAAGGAATTTTGGCGAGCGCATTGTGGAGTTGGTAGACTGCGGACGCCGCTGTTTGCCGAGATGGGATGAACTGGCAGGGTGGAGATGATGATGGACGCACGAACTTCGATCAGCCGGCGCAGGGTTCTGGCAGGGATGACGGCGGTTGCTGGAAGCCTCACACTGGGCCGCACGGCGCTGGGATCGCTGAGTACACCGGATGGAAAACCTGACGATTTTGTTGCTGCCAAGCCGGACAAGCTGGTGCCATTTCCCATGACGCAGGTTCGGCTGCTGGACGGTACCTTCAAGGCGCAGTCGGAGATCAACCAGAGATATCTCGACTCGCTGACGTTCGACCGGCTGTTGCATAGCTTTCGCATGACGTCTGGAATTACATCCAACGCAAATCCATACGGCGGATGGGAGAGGCCGGATTGCACGCTGCGCGGACACTTCAACGGCGGGCATTATCTGTCTGCCGTGGCGCTGGCTTATGCGAGCGCGGGCAACGACACGCTTCGCACCCGCGGCGATGCGATGGTGGCCGAGCTGGCGCGCTGCCAGATGGCGAATGGCAACGGATATCTGAGCGCGTATCCGGCAGAGCAGTTTGCATTGCTGGCCGCGGGAGTGACGGAGTATCCCAGGGTATGGGCGCCGTTCTACACACAGCACAAGATCATGGCCGGCCTGGTGGATATGTACGTCCACACCGGCAACGAGCAGGCGCTGACTGTGGCCGAAGGCATGGCTGGCTGGGTGCGCAGGTACTTCCAGGACATCAGCGAGGAGCAGCGCCAGAAGATATTGCGCACCGAGTACGGCGGCATGAACGAAGTGCTGGCGAACCTGTACGGGTTGACCGGCAAGCAGGAGTATCTGGATACGGCGCGACCTGTTTGAGCAGGCGGTTTTTCTCGATGCGCTGGCCGGCGCATCGCGACGAGCTGAAGGGGCTGCACGCCAATACGCATGTGCCCAAGGTGATCGGCGCGGCGCGGATGTATGAGCTGACCGGCGAGACGCGCTATCGCGAGATTGCACAGTATTTCCTGGAAGAGGTGCTGAGCGAACGCAGCTACGCGATCGGCAATACCAGCGTGGGCGAGTCGTGGCGCAGCGATGCCGGGCAATTTGAAGGGAAGCCTGGAGTATCACGAACGCGGAGTGCTGCGTGGCCTACAACCTGATGAAACTGGAGCGGCATGTGTTTGCGTGGACGGGCGATGCACGCTGGATGGATGCGTACGAGCGCCAACTGTGGAACTGCCGCATGGGGACACAGAACGCAGCAGGGGCTGAAGCAATACTTCTTCCCGCTGGCGGCGGGCTACTGGCGGTTCTACAACTCGGCGGAGGGATCGTTCTGGTGCTGCACGGGCACGGGCGCGGAGGAGTTCGCCAAGTTCAACGACACGATTTATTTCCATGATGCGAACAGCATCTGGGTGAACCAGTTCATTGCGTCGGAGCTGGACTGGAAGGAGCAGAAGTTCGGGCTGCGGCAGGAGACATCGTTTCCGGCGGAGCAGGGAACTACGCTTCATATCAAGGTCGCCGCGCCACAGCGACGAACGATCTATGTGCGGGTTCGCGGGCTGGGTTAAGGATGGCGGGTCGGTTCGCATCAATGGACGTGAGCTAGAGGCGTTTGCGCAGGCGGGCAGCTATCTCTCGCTAACGCGGGAGTGGCGCGATGGCGACAAGGTCGAACTCTCGCTGCCGATGCAACTGCGCAGCGAGGCGTTGCTGGGCGATCCGACGATGAGGGCTGCGCTGTACGGGCCGTTGGTGCTGGCGGCGGAGCTGGGGCCGGGGCCGAAAGATGGGCCGACAAAGATTGGCGGATACGACACAGGCCCGAAGCAAGCGGAGCTGGGACCGCCGATGGAGGCTCCGGTTGCGCAGGACTCTGACTGGATCGATGTGGTCTCGGCAAAGGACCTGGTGTTTAAGTCGAAGACGAAAGACTCGCTCGCGGTGAAGCCGATGTATCGGGTGACAGATGAGAAGTATGCGGTATATTGGGCAACGGAGAACAAGGCCTAGAGGGAAGATCAAAATGCTGCGTGAGACAAATGATTTGAGCCGAAGAAAGTTTGTGAAACTGGCTGGCATTACTGCCGCCGGGCTATCTGTGGTTGGATCTGGTCACGTCCGTGCGGAGGCGGAAGCGGGCACGACGGTGTCGCTTTTCGATGGCAAAACGCTCGATGGTTGGTTCCAGATTGAAAAAAACGCAACATCGCTGCCGGTTGAAGGGATTACGGACCAGGCGGCGTTTGCGGGTAAGCTGGCCACAGGGATGGACCCCGTGTCGGTGTTTCTGCGCAGCAAACTTGAGGCCCTGGTGAAGGCCGACCTGCCCGCGTATTCCCCGTCGAGCGCAAATGCGAAGGCATTGATGTCGACGCTGGCAAAGGACATCAATCAAGTAATTTTGGGACCGTCGATCTACGACGATGCGCGTTTTAAACAAGTAACCCTGCGGCCTGAAACAGCGGCGCTGCTGGCGCAGGAGGTTCGCGGGCCGCAGTTGGCGCGCCTGAATAAGCTTCTGCTGGAAGACGCATATCCGGCGGAGTTGGCGAAGAGTCCTGCAACAGGTTGGGTGGTAAAGGATGGCGCAATGGCCAGTACGGGTATTGGGCGCGGTGTGATGTATACGGCAAAAGACTATAGCCGCTACCGCCTTATCTTTACGATGAGGCATCTCTCCGGCAAACCCGACCATTATGCGTGCGTCCTGCTCTTCTGCACCCGGCCGCAACCGGGTGAGATGCCTGCGGACGCGCTCAACGGCATTCAGTTCGGCCTTCCTAACGGGAACCACTGGGACTATCGCAACGGGGGAAGCAGTCTCGGCACCCCATACTTCACCACGGTCGCGAAGTCGCAGCTTGTCGAAAGCGAATGGAGCCGCATCGAACTGCTTGTGGATGCCGCAAAAGGAACGGCCCGCATGGCTGTGGCCCAGCCGCCTAGGAGCAAAGCAATCGAGACGCTGGACTTCAAAGACCCCACAGGCGGAAAAGCCGGCCCTATCGCGCTGCAGATGCATAACGCAGGACTATTCGATGAATACAAAGATATGAGCATTGAAATCGACCCTAAGGACGACGTTCTGATAACGACGTTGTAAGGCAGTTGACCTTCTGCGTGTATTTTTGAGGGATGGCGAAGAATCTCAACGAGGCGGTGGGAGCGAGCCCGATCAGAACGATCAGCAGCCGCGAGGTTTACCGTAACCCGTGGACGCGGGTGCGGGAGGACGTGATCGAGCGCGCCAACGGTGTGCGCGGAATCTATGGCGTGGTGGACAAGGACCCTGCGTGCCTGATTATTCCTCTGGAGTCGACCGCGGAGGGCGACTTTGTCACTCTGGTGGAGCAATACCGCTTCACAGTGAGTGGGCGATTCAAGGAGTTTCCCCAGGGCGGCTGGGAGCAGGCCGACGCGGTGCCGGAAGAGATGGCGCGAGGCGAGCTGCGCGAGGAGACCGGCCTGCGCGCGCAGAAGATGACACTGCTGGCGACGCTACAGATCGGCTACGGCGTGCTGAACCAGAAGCAGCACATCTACTTGGCCGAAGGGCTCACTCAGGGCGAGCGCG
>CAWERM010000031.1:0-20378 GCA_963810995.1 uncultured Acidobacteriaceae bacterium
CATAGCCCATCGTAAACCCATGTCTCAGAAGCGAGACATGGGGCACCCGATTTCGTGGTTCATTTCAGACCTGGGCCACCCGCCTGGAAAAACGCAAAGGATGTGGCACCCGTGCAGTGGAATCCCATGTCTCAAAAACGAGACATGGGGCACCCAAAAAAAACGATTTGATTAGCGGAAGGCGAGCAGGGTAAAGAGGCAGAGCCAGAGGGCGGTCATGGCGTGCCAGTACCAGGCTGCGCAATCGACGAGGATCTGGCGGTCTTCGACGCTCTTGAAGGCGACGAGGCCGACGACGGCGGCGACCAGGCTGAGGATGCCGGCGATGAGATGGATGGCGTGGGCGCAGGTGAGGATGTAGAAGGAGTGGCCGCCGTTGCCACTGGTTTGGAAGCTGAGTCCCTGGAGCGGAGCTGATGCCATGCGAGGACTTGTCCGGCGAGGAAGAGCGAGCCCAGGAGTAGGGTTGCCAGCAGCCAGGGCAGGGCGCGGCGCGAGGTGGGCTTGCCCAGGCCGAACCACTCCTCCATGGCGTCGATGGAGTGGAACATGTGACGGCGTGCGATCTCCACGGTGACAGAGCTGAGCAGCAGCAGCGTGGTGTTGAGCCACAGGACCGGCGGCATGGCAGTGGGCAGCCATGTGTTGAGGGCGTGGTTGTAGACGTCCAGCCGGCCAGTGGTCTGGGTGACGGAGAAGACGCTGACCAGCCCGGTGAAGAAGAGGAAGACGGCGCCGAGGGCGAAGAAGAGGCCGAGGCGATAGGTGATGAGGCGTTGGCCGGGACCGTTCGGGCGGCTTGGACGGTTGTCCCAGTTGTCGTTGTCGCCTCCTCCGCCGGTGCGCTTCCGGTCGCGGCCGTTAGGCGGACGGCGACCGTGGCCTCCGTCGTCCTCTTCGGAGCGGCGGGGGCGGCGTTCGAGATCGGGGGGCGAGACGATGGTGGGCATGGGTCCCTCACACGCGCGATGAGTAGAGATTACTCGGATTGGGCGGATGAGGCCACTGTGGGGAATTAATGGGGGAGTTCTAGGTAGGAAATTTGCTGGTCGGATATGCTGGGGAGGAGGTGGCCTATGCTGCGGATGCTATTGCAATGGGTGTTGAACGCGCTGGCGCTGTGGATTGTGTCGCGGACTGTGAGCGGATTTGTAGTGAGCGATCTGACGTCGGCGATGATTGCGGTGGTAGTGATTGGATTGTTCAACGCGACCTTCGGGCTGCTGTTGAAGATCATTACGCTGCCGCTGGGGATTCTGAGCTTCGGGCTGTTCTTCCTGGTGATCAATGCGGTGGTGCTGAAGTTTGCAAGCGAGTTTGTTCCCGGCTTCCGGGTGGAGACGTTTGGGGCGGCGCTGCTGGGCGCGCTGGCGCTGGCGCTGCTGCATCTGCTGTTCGGATTCCTGACTCCGAAGCGGCGCAGGGTGGAGTATCGGGGGGAGTACTGAGAATCCCACCCATCGCGCGAAGGACAGCGCGATGAATGGGGCACCCGAAACACGGCACCCGAAACACGGATTGAAGACCCGGGGCTAAAGCCCATTCGGAATTTGGCGGGTATTCGTGGGGTTGAAACCCCACGCTCCCTCCGTAACAACTTCGTTTACCCAGGTAGATTGTTGGAGGGTGGGTCGGCGGAGACTTCGAGGCCGAAGCGGGCGAGTTCGCGCTTCTGCAGGTTGTAATCGACAAAGAAGCCGATGCCGATGGCGAGGGGAATGAGGCCACAGGCGGAGACGGCGAGGGTTTCGCGGTCGCGCTCGATCATAGCGAGCATTATGCCGAAGAGTATGATGCCGAGACCGACCGAGACCAGAACGATTCCGGCGCGACGGGCGTTGCCTAGACTGCGCAAGGGGTCCCTGGTTTTGACCTCTTCTCCGTCGTCCCTGGTGGATTTCAAGAGCAGATCGATCTGCTCCACGGTCATGCCGCGCTGAAGCATCGCCATGCGCTGCTCGGCCTTTAGTTTGCGCGCGTGGGCCTGGCCCGCTATTCCCGAGATGATTGCAACGATCGCCACCAAGAACGCTCCCATCGGCACTATGAATGGACTTGATAGGATCTTCTCCAATAGAACGAATTCATACCCTCCCATGATTTCCTCCCTTTCCTGCCCGCGTTAGACTGGCGGGGCGGCGTAGAGTTTCACTGCGGCGCGTGAAACTTTCAATGCGTCGCGAGGTCTAACCCTGCTTGGCAACCGACATCAGCTTCGAAGAGATTGTTCGTGAGTACCAGGCGATGGTCTTCCGCACGCTGCTGCGGCTGACGGGAAGCCGCGAGCACCTGGACGATCTGGCACAGGAGGTATTTCTGCGGCTGTATCGCGCGTTGCCGGGCTTCCGAGGAGAGGCGCTGGTGACGACGTATCTATATAGGATTGCCGTCAACGTGGCGCAGGATGAGTGGAAGCGGCGGCGGCGGGAGGCGCAGTCGCTGGTGTCGATGTCGGATGAGACGAGCGCGTGGGAAGACCGGCTGCCACATCCTGGGCGCAATGCGGAAGAGCAGATGGAAGAGCGTGAGTTCCAGTTGGCGGTGGAAGAGCAGATGCAGCGGCTGAGCCAGGTGGAGCGCGCCGTGCTGGTGCTCTACCATCAGGAGGAGAGGACGTACGAGCAGATTGCGCTGGCGCTGGGGCTGCCTATCGGGACCGTGCGAACGCATCTGCACCGGGGACGAAGGAAGCTGCGCGATGGGATTGCGGCTCGACGCAGCGAGGCAGAACGAACGCAGGAAAAGGAGGCGCCATGCACGAGCAACGGATGAAGAATGTAAAGGATGAGTTGGACGAGCGCATCGCGCGGGCGCTGGAGCGTGTGCCTGTGGTGACGATTCCCGCGGGCTTCGCGGCGCGCGTGGCTGCACAGGTGCCGATGCGGAGAGAGATGGCGGCGAGGTCCGCGCGCTATGGATTGATGACCATGCGGATCAGCATGGCGGTGCTGGTGATTGCGTTGATAGCCGTGGCGATGCATACGACGGGTCGAGGTGTGTTTGGAATTGCGCTGGAGTGGGTGCTGTGCGCCGAGCTGGTTACGCTGGCGGTATGGCTGAGCGGAGTGCGGGAGTTATTCGTACACGAGGCGTAGGGGTTAGCGAAAGCTTCAGCGCGATTTAGCGGCGAGTTCTGCGTGGTGCTGTCGGACGAGGGTGAGGAATAGCTGGTGGACGCGGTGATCGCCGGACAACTCAGGGTGGAAGGTGGCGGCAAGGATGAGGCCGGAACGAACCATGGTGGGGAAGCCGTCGCGGGAGGCGAGTGTCTCGACGGAGGGCCCGGTGCGGGTGATGCGCGGGGCGCGGATGAAGACCATCTCCAACGGCGGATCGCCGAGTGAGGTGGGTGCTGTGAGGATGGAGGAGTCTTTCTGGCGGCCGTAGGCGTTGCGTTCCACCGTGATGTCCAGCGCGCCGAGCGAACGCTGGGCGGGGCCTTCAACACGGGTGGCCAGCAGGATGGCTCCGGCGCAGGTGCCGAAGGTGGGTGTGGATTTGACGTAGGTTTGCATCACCTCGAAGAATCCGTTGCGGTCGAGGAAGTGGAGCATGGTGGTGGATTCTCCACCGGGCAGGATGAGGCCATCGAGGCCAAGGAGGTCCTGCGGGAGACGGACCAGGCGCGATGTTGCGCCGAGTGTGGCGAGTGTGCGGACATGGGCGTCGTAGGCGCCTTGCAGGGCGAGGACACCGATGAGCAGAGACTGGCGCGCTGCACTCACTTTGACTTGCTCGCGGCTGGCGCGGGCGAGGCGGCCGGCGAGGCTGCTGCCGGCGGTGAGGCCTGACTCTTGCTGAAATCTTGGAACGCTTGATTGATCTGCGGTTGCAGGATGGCAAGCCTGGACGAGGCAAGCTGCTCGACCTGTTGGTTAATCTGCGGCATCTTCTGTAGGAAGGCGACGCTTTCGGGCGTTTCGAGGAAGGCCAGGATAACGTCCAGCTCCTGCTCTGTAAATAGCTTTGTGTAGACATCGGTGATGGCGGGTTCCAGCGACTTCCAGCCCACTTGGGCGTCGATCATCTGCGATGCTTTTTTCTCAAAGTCGGCGATTTGCGCCTTGCTCTGCGGCGTGGGGTTGGGACCGGCTGCCTTCTCCGCCGCGTCGGAGTACTGCTTCAGGATGGAGGCGGAGGCCTGTTGCACCATGCCTTCGGTGTGCAGCAGCACGACCATCTGAGCAGCCTTGGCGCGATGGGAGGCATCGTCTGCGCGAGCGGCGAGGGGGAGGCAGAGAACAAGGAGCAGCAGCAGGGAGAGGTGACGCAAGCGAAAGCAGGTGGGCATCATGAATCTCATTTTACTTCGTCTTCAATTCTCGAAGGTTTCGGCGTCTATGCAGGAAGCGACTTATGCAGTTTGCCAACATAAGTAAAGAAGAGTATCCTTACATAACGAATTGAGGTAAAGATGGGAGCTACGAGCACAATCAGCAGCAAGGGGCAGGTGACCGTTCCGATTGCGGTGCGCCGGCGGCTGGGATTGAAAGAAGGCGACCGGGTGGAGTTTGCCTTTGAGGAAGGGACGGCGGTCTTGCGGCCAGTGAGGACGGAGGGGAATCCGTTCCTGAAGTGGATTGGGGCGCTTGCGAAGGGCACGCCAGAGGGCACGGCGGTAGCATGGGTGCGCGAGATGCGCGATGAGGATGACGGCCGATGAGGTCGGCGGTCGACACCAATGTTCTCTCGGCAATTTGGGACCGGGAGCCATCGGCAGCGCGCTTGACACAATTGCTCGACGAGGCGAGCCGCGCAGGTTCGGTGGTACTGTGTGCTGCGGTATATGCTGAGGCGCTTGCACATCCCCGCATGACGGAGGAATTTCTTGAGGAATTTCTCAGAAACACGGCGATGGCAGTCGACTTTGGGTTGGACGAGCGCGTGTGGCTGGAAGCAGGGCGAGCGTACGCCCGCTACGCGAAACGCCGACGGCGATCTGCCAAGGAACAACCGAAGCGCCTGCTGGCCGATTTCGTGATTGGGGCGCATGCAATGGTGACTGCCGATCGATTGGTGACGCTGAACCGCGCGCGGTATGAACGGGATTTTCCTGGATTGAAGCTGGTTTAGGCAGACGCGGCTGAATGCGGTGCTGCGGCAGGGGATGATGCAGGCGTTGCAGGCGAAGCGGAAGCGGGCGTGAGAGGACGACGCCTTGGATAAAAACTCTATTGAGGCTTTTTGGCCTGGTCCGGAGCGGATACATTTGGTTGCGAATTAGCGGGTGCAGCGGCGGCAGGCGCTGCGGCTTTCTCAGCCTTGACGAAGTCGAGCATCATCTTCTGCAACTCCGGCATAAGCTCGGTCATTTTGGATTGTGATAACTGCATGGCCTGGGTGGTCATGGCGGGCATTTTAGTAATCATCGATATGCCTGCCGGGGACTTATAGAAGGCAAGGATGCCATCGAGTTCCTCGTCTGTAAAGTTGCGGGCGTAGAGGTCGAGGATATCGGGTTCGATGGCCTTCCAACCCATTCGCGATTCAACCAGGGTGAAGACATTTTTAGTGAAGTCATCGAGCAGGGCTTGTTGCTGCGGGGTTTGACTCTTGTCGCACGCGCACATCTGACGGGCGTTGGCGGCAACCTGTTTCTGCATGGTGTCCATCATCTGTTGCATGAGCGTGTCCATGTGAAAGAGTGTGACCATCTCCTGAGCCTTGGCGCGGCGGCTGGCTTCGTCGGCGCGGGCGGTGAGAGGGAGGCATAGAACCAGACAGAGCAGTAGGGCGAGACGCTTCATGGAGGCACCTTAGAATTGTTCCCCATTCTACTGCCGATTAATATGTTGCAGAATAAATAATAGTGACGTGCTCACCAGCCGCGGGTTTGCAGCAGGTCTTTTTCTTCAATGGCGGCTGCGGCGAGGCCTTTCATGGTTCCGGTGACGGCTTCGCTGGCGTCGGCGACGATTTTGGCGTCGTTGAAGTGGGTGGTGGCGATGACGATGGCCTTGGCGCGCGAGACGGCCTCGGCGCGCTCCTCGGGATTGCGCGGCTGGCCGACGTCCTTTGGCGTGCATAGGCCGACGGCGGCGTCTTCCTTGGACCAGAGTTCGACATCGAGGGGAGTGGAGCGCTCCTTCATGAATATGCCGGAGCCGACGAAGACGCTTTCGGCGCCGAGCTGCATCATCAGCGCCGCGTCGGCGGGGGTGGCGATGCCGCCGGCGGAGAAGTTGGGCACAGGCAGCTTGCCTGATTTTGCGACCATGCGGACGAGTTCGTAGGGGGCCTGAAGCTCCTTGGCGGCGTGGTAGAGGGCTTGGTCGTCTAGGACAGTAAGCGCCTTGATCTCGCCGACGATCTGGCGCATGTGCTGCACGGCGTGGACGACGTCTCCGGTGCCGGCCTCGCCCTTGGTGCGGATCATGGCTGCGCCCTCGGCGATGCGTCGCAGGGCCTCGCCCAGGTTGCGCGCTCCGCAGACGAAGGGCGTGGTGAAGGCGTGCTTGTCGATGTGGTGGACCTCGTCGGCGGGGGTAAGGACTTCGGACTCGTCGATGAAGTCGACGCCCAGGTGCTGAAGGATTTGCGCTTCAGCGAAGTGGCCTATGCGCGCCTTGGCCATGACGGGAATGGTGACAGCGGCCATGATCTGGCGAATGAGCTTGGGGTTGGCCATGCGGGCCACGCCGCCTTCAGCGCGTATCATGGCGGGGACGCGCTCCAACGCCATGACGGAGATGGCCCCGGCCTGCTCGGCGATGCGCGCCTGCTCGACGTTCATGACGTCCATGATGACTCCGCCCTTGAGCATCTCGGCAAGGCCGAGCTTGAGGCGCAACGTGGGCTCGTGGAAGGATGGAGTACCGTTCTGGATGGGGTCTGCCATGGGATTCTCCTTGCTACCGCTTCTTGCTTCCGGCGGATGAAACGAATGCGCAGAAAGCTGGTGCGAATCTCTAGTTTAGCAGCTTGGCGCGCACTCTTCCTGTCGCGCGATGAAGCTGCGCGCCGAGGATGGAGCACCCGGTTTGATGGCGACGATACTTGACGGGTTGATGTATCGTTTCCTACGAGGAAAACTTCCATGAATCGAACGATGAAGTTTGCGGTGTTGATGGGCGTGGCTATGTGCATGGGCGCGATGGCGAGCGCGCAGACGGCGGCTCCTGCGATGAAGAGTGTGCAGGCGGCGACGCTGACCATCAGCGCGGACAAGGCTGGAGCGAAGGTGAGCCCGACACTGTATGGGTTGATGACGGAGGAGATCAACTACTCGTACGAGGGCGGACTGTATGGCGAGCTGGTGCAGGACAGGACGTTCCTGAATATGCGCGATACGGCGAACTGGATTCCTGTGCCGCTGGGGACGGCGCGCGGGGCCGTTGCGCGGGATACGACGACTGGACCTAGCGCGGCGCTGACGGCGAGCCTGAAGATCACGGTGGAGCAGGCCGACGCGAAGGACGCGTATGGGCTGCGCAATGGCGGATGGTGGGGCGTGCCGGTGCGGGGGAATACGACGTATACGGGATCGGTGTGGGCGAAGGGCGATGCGGCGGCGGCAGGAGGCGCGGCGGTGCGGGTGAGCCTGATTGCGGACGATTCGGGCAAGGTGCTGGCCAGCTATCTGCTGCCGGCGCTGACGACGGAGTGGAAGCAGTACAACTTCACCATGAAGACGGGCGCGATTGCCAAGGTGACGGCGGCGAACCAGATTCTGTTGAGCGTGCAGCGGCCGGGGACGGTGTGGGTGCAGCAGCTTTCGGTGTTTCCGCCGACGTACAAGAACCGCGTGAACGGCAATCGCGTGGACCTGATGGAGCTGCTGGCGGGGATGCATCCGGCGTTCCTGCGCTTTCCCGGCGGGAACTATTTGGAGGGGCAGACGATTGCCGACCGCTTCGACTGGAAGAAGACGATTGGGCCGCTGGTGGACAGGCCGGGACACGCGAGCCCGTGGCGATACCACTCGACCGACGGGCTGGGGCTGCTGGAGTTTCTGGAGTGGTGCGAGGACCTGAAGATGCAGCCGGTGCTGGCGGTGTATGCGGGCTACTCGCTGGGCGGAGAGCATGTGGCGCCGGGGCCAGACCTGGAGCCGTATGTGCAGGACGCGCTGGATGAGATTGAGTATGTAACCGGCGACGTTACAACCAAGTGGGGCGCGGAGCGGGCGAAGGACGGGCATCCGGCGGCGTTTCCGCTGACGTATGTGGAGATCGGCAACGAGGACTTCTTCGACAGGTCGCAGAGCTACGATGGTCGGTACACGCAGTTCTATAAGGCGATCAAGGCGAAGTATCCCGCGCTGCAACTGATTGCTACGTCGAAGCGACAGAGGCAATGTGGTGAAGAGCGTGACGCCGGACCTGATCGACGACCACTACTACCGGAGGGCGGAGGAGTTCTTCAAGGACGCACACCACTACGACAAGGCCGACCGCAACGGGGCCGAAGATCTTTGTCGGCGAGTGGGCGACGCGGGAGGGAATGCCGACGACGAACCTCGGCGCGGCACTGGGCGATGCGGCGTGGATGACAGGGATGGAGCGGAACAGCGACCTGATCCAGATTGCAAGCTACGCTCCGCTGCTGGTGAATGTGGACCCGAACGGGATGCAGTGGCAGTCGAACCTGATTGGGTACGACGCGCTGCGCAGCTACGGCAGCCCGAGCTACTACGCGCAGGCGATGTTTGCCGGACACATTGGGACGGAGATTGTGGCGGCGGATCTGCAGGGCGCGGGCGACCGGCTGTTCTATTCGGTGACGAAGGACGCGGCGAAGGGGATTGTGTATCTGAAGCTGGTGAATGCTTCGTCGGCGGCGCAGGAGTTGAAGATTACGCTGGACGGCGCAAAGACGGTGAAGGCAACGGCGAAGCTGGTGCGGCTGAGCGCGGGATCGACCGCGGCGACCAATACGATCAACGATCCGAAGCGGGTTGTGCCGGTGGAGAGCACGGTGACGGGCGTGGCGAAGACGTTTACGCGGACAGTGCCGGGATATTCGATTGAGGTATACGAGATTGGGGTGCAGTAGGCAAAGAGTACAGACAGGAAACCATGAAGACACTGAAGACTATGATCGCGATATTCTTGGTGTTGGCGGCTGTGCAACACACAGATGCGCAGGCAACGATCTTGAAACCGTGGTCTGCTGCAAAATACCACGGCCTTACAGTCGGTACGAGTACTCGAAAAGATGTACTTAAGCTCTTAGGAAAACCAAACTATGTTGGAAGAGAAGAGGACACCGGGACACCAATGATGACCTATGCGGTCGTCGACCCAATATGGGAATCTCTCCGTATTTTTCACGAATAGTATTCTTGTCGGAATGACGCTTGACCTCAAAAAATACCTGACAGGAGACGACATCATCCGCATTTTCGGCCACAACTACATCGTCAGTCACTATGCTGTGGACGGTTGCATCGACACCGGGGGCACATCGCCCGTCTACCAGAGTTCGAGTGGTCCCATTAAGTACATGGAATATCGTGACCGCGGTATAGCGGCAAGTTTTGTTTACGATGATGATAAGATGGTAGATGCCATTATTTTTACAAACAAGCCGTTTGGCCCAACTCATTCCATTTGTGCTGGGCGTGGCAAAAAGAAATAGAAATGTTGAGAGCCGGGAGGACCATTCCAGAGATTATGACTCCCAATTATTTGGCTTTGGCAGCGGGCGTCATGTAGCGGGCGGCCCAGGCGAGGAAGGTGGCGAAGTTGGGCTGGGGGTTGTGGCCGTAGGGGTGCTGGCGGAAGGCGAGGTCGCCGGCGACGAGCGCGGTGCCGACGGCGGGGAAGCGTGCGGCGGGGGAATTAGATGGGGCCGGAGTCGTCGGAGAGCGGCTTTTTGCCGAGGAGCTTGTAGACGGGGCCGGCGGCGAACTCGGCGATGTAGGTGCCGCGGACATCGGCCCAGCCGTCGCCGCCCTCGAGGGTGCCACCGCCGATGAAGACGGGGCGGGGGGCGCAGAGGGCGATGAGCTCGTGCATGTCGACGGGCATGTCTGCGGGGGTGAGTTGGTTGGGCGAGGCTTCGGCGTACTTAATATAGTTGCCGGCCATCCAGTGGGCCTCGCCACCGCGGCGATGTTTTCATACTGCTCGCCAAAGCGGCGGCGTGCGAGCGAGGCGCCACCCGCGCCAGAGGAGTTGATGTAGGCGACGGTGTAGCGCGGTTCGTAGGCCATGGTGACCAGGGCGGTCTTGCCGAAGCGGGAGTGGCCCTCGATGGCGAGATGGTGGGCGTCGATGGAGGGATCAGTCTGAAAGTAATCGACCAGGCGCGATGCCCCCCAGGCCCAGGCGCGCAGTGCGCCCCAGTCGTCCAGCTTGCGAAGCTGGCCGTGGTTGCAGAGGCCGATGATTCCGGGGGTGAGTCCGCCACCGCCGTCTGCCTGGTAGGTGGTGGGATAGAGCAGCACGTAAGGCCCAGCCCTTGGCGAGGGTCTGCTGTTTGGCAGGGGCCGGCCGGGGCGGCGCTGCTGCCGCTAATGGGGCGGGTGCAGGCGCCGGGGCGCGGAGGTGCGGCGCTGCGGGCGGGGCAGGGCGCGCGGGGCGCGGCGGCGGGGAGCGGAGCCGAGCGGGCGGTCGAAGGTGAGTCTCGACGACGACGGGGACGGGCTTGGTTGCGGCGGCGGGGAGGATGAGGTCGGCTACGATGTCGACGGTGATGGCCGGGTAGGCGGAGTTGTCGACGTGGCCGATGAGGCGCTTGGTGATGGTGGGGATTCCGTCCTCGGAGCCGGGGGTGGTGGAGGCGACCTCCCAGCGGACGGCGGGGACGTTGGCGGGAACGCGGCCAAGGATCTCGCGGTCGAAGAGCTCGACCAGCTCGGGACGGCGCTTGGTGGTCCAGATGCTTGGCGGAGTTGACGGGCTTGCCGTTGTTGAGGACGAGCGGGTTGGGCAGGTTGGGCCAGGGATTGGCCTTGGACTCGTCCCAGTTGACGGGGTTGGGGCCGGAGCCGTTCTGCGCGACGCCGGGACGCAGGGCGGTGATGTGCAGGAGGTCCATCATGTGCTGGTGGTCGTTGGGGCGAGGGGCGGGCTGGGGCTGGGCGGGCTGGGCGGCGGCGGGTGCGGGCTGGTTGCCGGTTTGCGGCGCGGGGGTTTGGGCGAGGGCCGGAGCGAGCAGGAGGGCGAGCGAGAGAGTGAGGGATTGGGCGCGCATGGAAGTCGCAGACACGATAGCAGATTCGCGACGGGGTTGGCATGATGGGGGAAAGTATTGGGAGAAACGGTCGAGTGGTATGGGCCGACGAAAGTCCATCGGGCTCCTTCGACTGCGCCTCTCGCGGTGAAACTGCGAGAGGCTCCGCTCAGGATGACGGCGTAAAACAAGCAACCGCAGGTCCTTCGACTACGCACGTCGCGAAATGCGCGACGTACTTCGCTCAGGATGACACTGGGTTGGAAAGGTTGGCCCCCACTCATCGCAAACAGCGCGATGAATGGGGCACCCAAGTATTGCTATCTGTCATCAGGCGGCGGAGAGGGCGAGGCCTGCGGATTTTTCTTCGCCGTCGTCGGGGGCGTCGGGGGAGATGGAGCGGTAGAAGAGCTGGTTGTTCTCCAGGTAGACCTCGAGGAAGGCGGGGCGCTGGGTGATGCCGCCGGCGATGAGGGCTTCGGAGAGCGGGTCCTCGACGAAGCGCTGCAATGCTCTGCGTAAGGGACGCGCGCCGTAGGTCCGCTCGGAGGCGGTCTTGTCGATGATCCACTGCTTGGCGCTGTCGGTGACGGAGAGCGTGATGGCCTTGTGGACGAGGTTGGCGTTCATCTGCTGCACCAGCAGCTCCATGATCTGCAGGAGGTCGGTGTTGGTGAGCGAGGTGAAGATGATGACCTCGTCGAGGCGGTTGAGGAACTCCGGGTTGAAGGTGCGCTTGACCTCGCCCTTGACCAGCTCCTCCATCTTGTCGAGGACCATGTTCTCGTTGCTGCTCTGGAAGCCGAGGCCCTCGCGCTTCTGCAGGTGCTTGGCGCCGATGTTGGAGGTCATGACGATGATGGTGTTCTTGAAGTCCACGGTGTTGCCCAGGCCGTCGGAGAGCTGGCCGTCCTCGAAGACCTGAAGGAGGATGTTGAAGACATCGGGGTGGGCCTTCTCAATTTCGTCGAGCAGGACGACAGAGTAGGGCGAACGCTTGACGCGCTCGGTGAGCTGGCCGCCCTCCTCGTAGCCGACGTATCCCGGAGGCGAGCCGATGAGCTTGGAGACGGAGTGCTTCTCCATGAACTCCGACATATCGAAGCGGATGAGGGACTTGTCGGAGCCGAAGAGGAAGTGCGCGAGGGTGCGCGCCATCTCGGTTTTGCCGACGCCGGTGGGGCCGAGGAAGAGGAAGCTGCCGATGGGACGCGCGGGGTTCTTGAGTCCGGCGCGCGAGCGGCGAATGGCACGAGCCAGTGCGGAGATGGCCTTGTCCTGCGAGATGACACGCTTGTGCAGCTCTTCTTCGACGCGCAAGCAGTTTCTGCGTCTCCTCCTCCTTGATGGAGGTGATGGGCACACCGGTCCAGCGGCTGACTACGTCTTCAATGTCTTCGCGGGTGACGATGCCGGCGGAGGAGTCGTCGAGGTGGTATTTGTCGCGCAGGCTGCGCAGGTTCTCGCGCTCCTTGCGTTCCTCATCGGAGTAGAAGCGCGCCTTCTCGAACTCGTGGTTGGCGATGGCGTTCTCCATGCGATGCACGATAAACTTGATGCGCTTCTGCACCTCGGTGAGCTCCTCGGGCAGGGAGGTCTGGCGCAGCTTGACGCGCGCGCCGGCTTCGTCGATGAGGTCGATAGCCTTGTCCGGCAGGAAGCGGTCGGGGATATATCGGCTGGAGTGGGAGACGGAAAAATTGACGGCCTCCTCGGTGTAGGAGACGGCGTGAAATTTTTCGTACTTGTCCTTGATGCCGTTGATGATCTTGATGGCATCCTCCTCGCTGGGAGGTGGAACTTTGACGGCCTGGAAGCGGCGCTCGAGCGAGCGGTCCTTCTCGATGGACTTGCGATACTCGGCGGGTGTGGTTGCGCCGATGCACTGAATTTCGCCTCGGCTGAGCGCGGGCTTGAGGATATTGGCGGCGTCGAGCGAGCCTTCGGCCGAGCCTGCGCCGACCAAGGTGTGCAGTTCGTCGATGAAGACGATGCAGTTCTGGTTCTCCATCAGCTCCTTCATGATGGTCTTCAGTCGCTCTTCAAACTGGCCGCGATACTTTGTTCCGGCGACGATGAGGCTGAGGTCGAGCGCGAGGACACGCTTGTCGGCGAGGAAGGACGGGACTTCACCGTCGGCGATCTTCTGCGCCAGGCCTTCGACGATGGCGGTTTTACCAACTCCGGGCTCGCCGATGAGGACGGGATTGTTCTTGGTGCGGCGGCATAGGATCTGGATGACGCGTTCCACCTCGGCATCGCGGCCCACCAACGGATCGAGCTGCTGGTCCAGGGCGTTCTGGGTTAGATCGCGGGAGAATTCCGCCAGCAGACTCTGCTCGTTACGCTGGGTCTTGCTGCCGCCCTGCTGCACCGGGGCCTTCTCCTGCGTGGTGCGCTGCAACTCCTCGCGGATGGCGGGCAGGCGCAGGCCGCGCTCGGTGAGTATCTCGGCGGCAAAGCACTTCTCTTCACGCAGCAGGCCGAGCAGCAGATGCTCGGTGCCGATGTGCTTGTGGGAGAGACGTTCTGCCTCCTCGGCGGCGTAGGCCAGGACGCGCTTGCACTCGTTGGAGAGAGGGAGGTCGACGGAGGTCGAGACCTTCTCGCGGATGGTGGTGTGGCCTTCGATCTGCTTGCGGATGGATTCGACCGAGGCGTGCGAGCGCAGGAAGCGGTTGGTGAGCGCCTTGTCTTCGCGCAGCAAGCCGAGCAGCAGATGCTCGGTCTCGATGTAGGGCGACCCGAACTGACTGGCCTCGTACCGCGCAAAGAAGATTACGCGGCGTGCCTTCTCGGTATAGCGTTCAAACATAATTCCCCTTCAAGCCACAGCAGTTGCATTCGCCCGAGGGCCGGATGCAGCGCCATTGATCGAACCGCCTCCGCGCAGCGTGCTCGCGAAGACCCTACAGGATGCTCCCTATTGGACGAATCCGGATAGGAAATCCCCATCCCACACCTACCAGTGTAGCTGTTGCGCACACAATACGACATTCCCCGAAAGTCTGGCTACTGTACACCCTTTAGATGCTTGGAGAATAAATTTCGCACCAAAAGCCGTGCGCCCCCACCTATCAGCACCTACCGGCAAAGAATCAACGATCAGATGCAATCTCTTGCAGTTGGCCATCGCGCAGGCGCAGCACGCGTCCACAGCGCGTGGCGAACTCCATATTATGCGTCACCAGCACACTGGTGAGTAGATGCTCGCGATGCAACTCTTGGATCAAGGAAAAAACGGCTTCGGCGGTTTTGCCGTCGAGGTCGCCGGTAGGCTCGTCGGCCAGCAGGAGACGAGGGCCGGTGACGAGGGCGCGAGCGAGGCTGACACGCTGCTGCTCTCCGCCGCTCAGCTCGCCGGAGCGATGGTCGGCGCGGGTGGCGAGACCGACTTCGTGCAGCCAGCGGCTGGCTTGCTGGAGGGCTTCGGGACGAGGGAGGCCGCGCGCGAGCAAGGGCATGGCGACGTTCTCCAGCGCAGTGAACTCCGGCAGAAGATAGTGAAACTGCCAGACGTAGCCAATGTCGCGATTGCGGAACTCGGCTGCCTGGCGCGGGGTGAGCCGGCTGATGTTGGTGTCGCCAAGCCAGACTGAGCCCGCTGTGGGACGGTCGAGCGCTGCGAGAAGATGGAGCAGGGAACTCTTGCCGGTGCCGCTCTCGCCGACGATGGCGACCATCTCTCCTGCGGCGATGGAGAAGTCGAGGTTACGAAAGAGGACGACTTCGCCGGAGGAGGTGGCGGTTGAGCTAGTTGAAGCGATTGCGGGATAGATCTTGGTGAGGCCGATGGCGCGCAGCAAGGGGATGCGCTGCGTGCCAGACAATGGTTCCAATGGATTGATATCGCTCAAGCCGATACCGTCCGGGCGGTGTGCCCAGGATAACCACCAAGGGAGATCGCAAGCCGATTCCATGCATTGATGGTGGTAATCGCCAGAGTCAAATTCACCGCCTCCAAGTCGTTGAAGTGCTCGCGCATGTGAGTATACTGAGCATCCCCCGCGTGCCCATCCTGGATGTTTGTGACTGTCTCGGCCCAGGCCAGTGCCGCCCGCTCGCGTTGGGTGTAGGCATCCGACTCGCGCCAATCGTTGAGACCGGCGATCCTTTCTTCCGGCTCATGCAGTTTTTTCAACTCCGCGGAATGCAGATGGATGCAGCTCTCACATCCATTGATGAGTGAAACGCGCAATCGCACCAGATCCAGCAGCACGGTCTCCAGCCCGGAGGCAGTATTCAAATAGTGTTCCAGCGCCCGCATCTTGTCCAACCCCTCCGGCGCGAGCTTTGAATAATCTAATCTAGCTGTCAAGTTAGGCCTCCTGATGGTTAGATTCGATGCGCTATTCATAGCGTAGGGCCTCGGCGGGGAGGACTTTGGCGGCGCTGCTGCTGGGGTAGAGTGTGGCGAGCAGGCTGACGCCGAGGGAGACGGCGGCGACGATGAGCGCGTCGACGAGGCGCGGGGCGAAGGGCAGGTAGTCGATGGAGTAGACCGAGGCGTCGAGGTGGATGAAGCGGTAGTGGCCGCCCAGCCAACTGAGGCCGAAGCCGAGGACGAGCCCGAGCGCGGTGCCGATGAGCGAGATCAGCAGCCCTTGCAGGAGGAAGATGCGGCGGACCTGGTCGACGCGTACGCCGAAGCTCATGAGGACGGCGATGTCGCGCGTCTTCTCCATCACCATCATAGTAAGCGCGATGAGGATGTTGAGCGCGGCGACGCAGACGATGAGCGCGAGGATGATGAAAGTGACGACCTGTTCCAGGCGGAGGGCGCGGAATAGCTCGCGGTTCTGCTCCATCCAGTTGGTGGATTGGTAGCCGGGGCCTGCGGCCTGCTCGATCTGGCGGGCGATGGAGTCGGCGCGGTACATATCGTCCACCTTGAAGCTGATGGCGGAGATGAGGTCGGGCTCGGAGAAGAGATGCTGCGCGTCGGTCAGGCGAATGAAGGCGTAGCTCGAATCGTACTGGTAAAAGCCGGAGTTGAAGACGCCAGCGACCGTGAAGCGTTGGTACTTGGAGATGAGGCCGAACGGAGTGAGCTCGCCCTGCGGACTGGTGACCAGCACAGTATCGCCGACCTGGGCGCCGATGGTCTCGGCGAGGTCATGACCGATGACGATGGGCGGTGGGGCCTGGGTAGCTGTTGCATTGTTAGTGAAAGGGTCCGGGTTCAACGGCTCTGCGCTGCCTTGCTGGATGGTCTGAAGGATGCCGGAGACGGAACGCTGGTCGGCTGGGACGATACCATCGATGAGCGCGCCTGCGCTCTTGGCTCCGCGCGAGATGAGAACTTCTTCGTACAGACCGGGAGCGGCGGCCGTAACATGGGGCAAAGCGTGCAGGCGCGAGAGCAGAGGACGCCAGTCGCGGATGCCGTCGCCGGCGATGCGCATCAACATGACATGCGCGGTGGAACCGACCAGCTTCTGCTGCAGGTCGCGACGCATTCCGTTGGTGATGGCCAGCGCGATGATGAGTGAGGCCACGCCCGCAGCCACGCCGATGACCGAAATCGCGGTGATGACGCCGACCACGGCCTGACGCCGCTTGGCCCGCAGATACCGCGCCGCAATGAAGATCTCAAATCGCATCCGTACCTAGCGTACTATCACGGCCCCACTCCGGAGGACAGCGTTTCTAGTTTGCGAGGACAGCGCGATAGCGTACCTGGTTCTTCTTTACCTTGACCAGCACCTCGTTGGCCTTGGCCATGGGGAAGCGCTCGGTGATGGCCTTGATGCCGTGGCGCGCGGCGACATCCAGCATCTGGTGCAGATCGCGCGGACTGCCGGTATTGCTGCCGGAGATGGATCGTTGTCCGGCGATCAGCGGAAAGGCATGGATGGAGATGGGAGAGGGCGGCACACCCACCACGCAGAGCGTTCCCTTGGGGCGCAGGCAGTTGACGAGGGCTTGCCGAATCCTGGTCCGCACCAACCGTGGAGAGTAAAAGGTCGAAGGAGCCGGCAAGCTTCTTTAGCGCTCCGTTGTCGCGGGTGTTGACGAAGTGGTCCGCGCCCAGCTCTTTCGCTTCGGCCTCCTTGTCGATGGAGGTGGAAAAGGCTGTGACCTCGGCGCCGAAGGCCTTGGCGAACTGTAGGCCCAGGTGGCCCAATCCGCCGATGCCGATCACACCCACGCGCGAAGAGGGGTTTACTCCATGGTTTCGCATGGGGGAGTAGACCGTAATTCCTCCGCACAGCAGCGGCCCCACATGCTCGCTCTCCAGGGGCTCTGGAACGGGGATGGCAAAGCGGGAGTTCACCCGGACGGAGTCGGCGTATCCGCCATTTCTGCCAACGCAGGTGGGCTGCGCGGCAGCGCAGAGGTGCTCGTCACCCTGGCGACACCATTCGCATATGCCGCAGCTATCCGCCTGCCAGCCGATGCCCACGCGCTGGCCCAGTGTGAGGTCGCGCACCAGGGAGCCAACCGCCGTGACCGTGCCTACAATTTCATGCCCGGGGATGAAGGGGAACTTACTGATCCCCCAGTCGTTGTCAATCAGATGAATGTCTGAGTGGCAGACCCCGCAATGCGAAATTTTTACTTCAACATCATTTGTTTTCAGATCGCCCGGCTCGTACCGGTACGGCACTAACTGCGCGCCCGCGGCATGAACCGCCAATCCATGGATCTCACTGGAAGGCATTAGATTTTTCGTCTCTTTCGGCATGGTGGTCACTCAAAGTTATGCACTATCCCTTAATGCTACATCACCGGGCAAGGGCATCCGCGTCTATCGACAGCAACGCAGCATCGGAATGGCCATTAAAGGATATGGACGCATGTGTTTGGATGTTCTCATGCCGGGTAAAACTCCATTATATTTGCGGCATTTACGTGGGGAAGGCGGGTTGGACTTTGCAAGAGAGGCGGATTGTACAGACATGAAAGTTTTCCACCGGCCCGGTTCTGAGGCGTGCAGGTGCAGGCGGAAAAAGCCGTGGGAAGATGCAACTACCGCCGAGCACATCCGGATGGGCTCATAAAACGTCTAAAGCAGAGTAAAGTTTCAGATACAGAGGATGTTCATGCCCCAGCCGTCCGCAACCCGCCTTCGCCGCCTACAGACGGCAATGATCGCCGCGATGGTGTTGGCCGTTGTGTTGCCGGCCACAGTTGCGCAGGCCCCGGCCACACCTGCCGATACGGCAACGGCACAGCCTGCCGACCAGACATCCGGCGCCGAGGCAGGGCCCAACACCGACAACGGCCCCATTGTGATTCCCAAGAAGAAGGAGTCTGAAGAGCCGCCGCCGCCGCCCGCTCCGGCCGAGCCGAAGATCAAGAACCCCAACAATGAGATCTACTCACTGCGCGTCGATGTGCCCATCGTCAACCTGGATGTGAGCGTCATTCTGGACAAGAACCACCAGTTCGTTCCCGGCCTGAAGGCGGAGAACTTTCTTATTCTGGAAGATGGCGTGGAGCAGAAGGTGGACAACGTGCGCATCGGGCAGACCCCGATTACGGCGGTGATGCTGCTGGAGTTTGCCGCCAACGACTGGTACTTCATCAACGACATGCACAACGCCGCGATAGGCTTCTTCAACTCGCTGCGCCCGGACGATTACGTGGCAGTGATGACCTACGACATGGGGACGCACATCCTCTCCGACTTCACCAGCAACAAGGATGTCATCGCGCAGAGCCTGAACTCGCTCACCCTGCCGGGCTTCAGAGAAACGGACATGTTCGACGCGCTATACGAGACTCTGGACCGCGTCAGCCGCATCGACGGGCGCAAGTACATTCTGCTGATTGGCACCGGTCAAGACACCTTCTCCAAGATCACCTATGACAAGATCCTGGCCAAGATCAAGGCCACGCCCAACGTCACCATCTTTACCATCGGCACCGGGGCCCTGCTGAACGAGATGGGCGCGGGCGGCGGGATGCGCGAGATGAACTATCTGCAGGCGCAGAACGAACTGAAGACCTTTGCCGAGATGACCGGCGGGCTGAGCTTTTCGCCGCTCTTCCAGGGCGAGCTGCCCAATGACTTCGCGCAGATCAACAACTCCATCCGCAACCAGTACTTGCTCACCTATCGCCCAACCAACCCCGCCAACGACGGCACCTACCGCAGGCTCAAGGTCATCCTGGTAGACAACGAGGGCCATCCACTGCAGATGCAGGACGAGAAGGGAAGGCCGCTGAAGTACTCTGTGATTGCGCGCGACGGATACAAGGCGAGGCTTCCGGTGGAGTAGCGCACCTGGCAATGCTAGTGGGAAGAGAAGGTTTTATCGGGGGCGTTGCAGAGTGGCTCCAGGGGGCAGTCGGCGCAGTGGGGTTTGCGCGCGATACAGACCTGTCGGCCGAGAGTGATGATGCGGTGGGTGAAGTCGATCCACTGAGGCTGTGGGATGATGCGCATCAGTTCGCGCTCAACTTTTTCCGGCGTGGTCTCTTTGGTGAGCTGCAGGCGGCGGGAGATGCGCAGGACGTGCGTGTCGACGACGATGCCGTCGGCGATCTTGAACCACGAGCCGAGGACGACGTTGGCCGTCTTGCGGGCGACGCCGGGGATGCGCAGAAGTTCGGGCATAGTCTGCGGGACCTTGCCGTGGAACTCTTCGCTGACGACGCGGCCTGCGCCCTGTAGGGACTTCGCCTTGTTGCGGAAGAAGCCGGTGGTGCGGATGAGCTCTTCCAACTCGGGCAGAGAAGCGGCGGCCATTGCCTTCGGCGTGGGGAAGGCGCGGAAGAGCGCGGGAGTGACGAGGTTGACGCGGACGTCGGTACACTGGGCTGACAAAATGGTGGCGACGAGGAGCTGCCATGCACTCTTGTGGTGGAGAGCGCAGACGGCGTTGGGGTAGGTTTGCTGGAGGGTGTCGAGTATGGCGGCGACGCGGGTTGGGTTGGTGGCGGAGTTTTTGGTGGCCATGATCACGCAATCAATTTGGGGAAGGCTTCTCGATGTGGTCGATGTTGATGATGAATCCTGGTCCTTTTCCTCGTTTCAACATAAGGCCAATACTGCTAATTGGCATTCGATCAAGAGGATCACGGATCTCATTGTTCGGATGATGCACATAGTCATACCATGGCAAAGTGAAGTCGTATCGTCCTGTAAGGCCGGTTTTATCCTGGACAGGGTATTTTTGATTTAGCTGCATCAGAGATAGAGTAAACTCCTCCATGGATACACCAACGAATCGTCTCTGCCCATTGTCTTCGATATAAAACCCATTACCTAAACGCCAGGTTTTGCCGCTTACAGGTTTTACAGCGCCAGG
>CAWERM010000032.1:0-10707 GCA_963810995.1 uncultured Acidobacteriaceae bacterium
GGATGTCCGGACCGTAGTCTTCGACAGTGGCCAGGTGCTGCGAACTGGCATAGGCCAGAATCTTATCCCTGGTGCCTCCCAGTATCTTATAAATGGGACGGTTGACCGCCTTACCCAGGATGTCCCACAGGATGAAGTCGCAGGCCGCGGCGTGAGCATTCGGACCCGGGGTTCCGGTTCCATGCGTCCGGCTTCTAAAGCCGGGGTTGAATCCGCCGATAAAGTCTCCTCCTCCTCTGCCTCCTCCTCCTCTGCCTGCTGCCGGCGCTGCGGCTGCTGCCCCGCCACCGCCTGCCGCGGCTGCACCTGCCGCGCCGCCACCTGGCGCTGCGCCTCCGCCGCGTCCTCCACCGCCGCCGCCTGGCTGGTTCTGAAGCGGAATGGTGGATACGGTGGGAAGAATATCGAATAGATTCTTGCCGACACAGTGGGCCTTGGCAAAGTCAACCCAACTCCCCGGTGGGGTCCTCACCCCTCCGGCGCCGTTCCCGAGGGTGAAATTGCCCTCAATCCCGCTGGCGGTCACCAGAGAGGCGATTTCGTTTCCGCCGCTTAGACCTGCCCCGGAGTTCCGCCAGCTACTGCCATCCATGACATAGATCTTTGCCTCCTTGATGGTGAGGTCGGGCATGTCGCCGGCTTTAATTCCCGCTGCCTGTGCGGCCAGGTGAACTGGGTGGGTAATGACCGCGGCTCCCGCAGCAGCCGAAGCTGCAAAGAAACTGCGCCGTGATAGTTCATGCCTTGTCATACATCTTCCTCCAGAATACGATTTTTCCCTTGGCCTAGTGGCGCGCACCAGCGTATCACATCGATGCGGTGGTCTGCCCGATCTTTGTCTCTGGATAAGGGAGAAGGCTGCGCCTCCTCATCTAGTCCGCGATGCCTACGTCCGGAACGTCGATGCCAAGCGCGGTGGCCAGCGCGACCTGATGGTCCTGCTCCTGCATAAGAATCTCGCGAATGTGTTCCGCGGTAGCGAACTCGCCCAGTTCGTCGCACTGCTTGATGCGGCGTCGATAGTTGCGAATCGTGGCATTCTCGTTGTCCAGGTCAAAACGCAACATCTCCTCGGCCTTTTGTGAAGTCTTCACCGGCTTGGGAACCGTGGTCGGCATACCGCCTAGATAGTCGATCTGGTTGGAGAGGATGATGGCGTGGGCCAGCTCTTCGCCGGCATGCACTGCAAGCTCGGCGGCAATGTTCATATACGCCGCGCCCTTCAGTACCTGCGAGTAGTTCACATAGCCGATGATGGCCTGAAACTCGCGGGCAAGGTCTTCGTTGAGCAGATCGATCAGCTGCTTGCGCGTGATGGAGGCAGTGGGTACGCTAGTGTTCTTGGTTGGCATTTCATCTCCAGATGAGTGCGGAAGTTGTCAAACTTCGACTATCCATTTGAGATGCAGATAATTGCGAGGGGGATTCTACCCGTCAAGGATGCAGCGCTTATAGCGGAAAGCTCTTCAGCCACGCGCGGAAGGCCGGCCCCAGGTCGTCGCGCTTCAACCCCAGTTCCACGGTCGCCTTCAAGAAGCCCAGCTTGTCTCCCGCATCGTGGCGCTTGCCCTCGAAGCGGTACCCGTAGACCTTCTCATATTGCAGCAGCGCCTGGATGGCGTCGGTGAGCTGCAATTCTCCGCCCGCGCCCGGTTTCACGCTCTCGATCATCTGGAAGATGCGTGGCGTCAAAATATATCGCCCCGTGATGGCGTTGGCCGAGGGGGCGTCCTCGAACTTCGGCTTCTCCACCAGGTTCCTGATTGCCATCAGGCGCGGGTTTCCCGCCACGGAAGTAGAGTCCAGGCAACCGTAGTTGGAGATCGCCGGGCCCTCGATGACCTCAGACGCCAGGATGCTCGCCTGGGTCTCCTCGAACGCCTCCACCATCTGCTTCATGCACGGCACCTGTCCGTCGATGATGTCGTCCGGCAGGAGCACGCAGAAGGGTTCGTCGCCGACGATCTCTTTGGCCATCAGGATGGCATGTCCCAGGCCCAGTGGCTCGGCCTGCCGCGTATACACAATCCTGGCCATCCTGGAGACGGACCGTACCGTGTCCAGCAGCGCCTGCTTGCCCTTGGCCGCCAGCGCGGCCTCCAACTCCGGGCTGGAGTCGAAATGGTCCTCCATGGCGGCCTTATCGCGTCCGGTCACAATGATGATCTCGGTGCAGCCCGCGGCAACCGCCTCCTCCACCCCATACTGGATCAGAGGCTTGTCCACCAGGCACAGCATCTCTTTGGGGATGGACTTGGTGGCGGGCAGAAATCGCGTACCCATGCCTGCGGCGGGAAAGACTGCCTTACGGATCTTCTGGTGAGTCATCGAGTGGCAGACCTCTCGCTGGGATCAGCTGTCCATCCTAGCAAAGCCCGTCGCACCGTAAGATGAAATTCCGCCGGAGATCGCACTGAAGGTCGTGCGGCAATGTCTCATCTTGAGACCTGGAATCCGTACCCAACTCTAGCTGAGGGTCTCCATCAGTTTGTTGACGGTGCGGTTGAGGTCCTTGTCGCTGCGGCGGTGCTCGTCGATCTTGCTGATGGAGTGCATCACGGTGGTGTGGTGCTTGCCGCCGAACTGGCGGCCGATCTCGGGCAGCGACGCCTCGGTGAGCTGCTTGGCCAGGTACATGGCGATCTGGCGCGGCACCACGATCTGGCGCGAGTTGTTCTTCTGCTTCAACTCGGCGACGCGCATGCCGAACTGCTCGGCCACGGCGCGCTGGATCGCCTCGATGGTGATCTTGCGCACCTGGGTGTCGATGAACTGCTTCAGGCACTGCTGGGTGACGGCCAGGGTGATCTCAACGCCATGCATGGAGCACCAGGCGATGAGCCGCACCAGCGCTCCCTCCAACTCACGCACATTGGTGCGCACATTGGACGCGATGAAGAGTGCGACCTCGGTGGGAAGGTGGGTCTGTTCGCTCTCCGCTTTTTTCTGTAGGATAGCGACCTTGGTCTCTAGGTCGGGCGGCTGAATGTCCGCGATCAGGCCCCACTCGAAGCGCGAGCGCAGGCGGTCCTCGAAGTCGGCTAGTTCCTTGGGCGGCCGGTCGCTGGCGATGACAATCTGCTTCATGCTCTCGTGCAGCGCGTTGAAGGTGTGGAAGAACTCCTCCTGGGTGCGCTCCTTGCCGGCCAGGAACTGGATGTCGTCTATCAGCAGCACGTCCACGTTGCGGAACTTATCGCGGAAGCTGGTCATCTTGTCGTAGCGCACGGAGTTGATCATCTCGTTGGTGAACTTCTCGCCCGAGACGTAGCAGATGGAAGCCTGCTGCTGGCGGCGCTTTACGTCGTGGCCGATGGCATGCAACAGATGTGTCTTGCCCATGCCCACCCCACCGTAGAGAAAGAGCGGATTGTAGGCCTTGGAGGGACGCTCGGCGACAGCCTGCGCCGCTGCCATGGCAAACTGGTTGCCGCTGCCAATCACGAAGGCGTCGAACTGGTAGCGCGGGTTGAGCTGCGACGCAGTATTCCAGTCGAAGCGCGATTGCTCGGGCGCGGGGCTGGTCGCGCCGTTCGTGCGGCGTGAGTGCGGCGCGTTCGAATTGTGGCTGGAGACGGGAGCAAATCCGCCGTCTTCACGCACCCGCGGCGCGCTGGGGTCCTGCGCGGGAGTGGTGAAAGTGACTGTGTCGATATCCAGCGCCAGGTTGTCGATGGCCTCCTGAATCAGGTCGGCGTACTTCTCGCCCAGGTGCTGGAACTCGGCTGAGGGAATGCGCACATACAGCGTCTTGCCGGAGAGATGAGAGAAGCGCGTGGGCTTCAGCCAGGTCTCGTACGACTGGCGGTTGATCTTCTTCTCCAACGCGGCCAGGATGCGCACCCATTGGTTCAATACGACTGTGGATGTGGGAACGAATGACATACTTTCTATTCCTTCTCGGAGTTTGCTCCAAGTATTGTTTGTTCTGGACGTACAAACCGACCCAAAATCTAACAGAGAAAACGAATGCAACGGCAACACCACACCCGCACCGCCCTATCCGGCGAGTGGAGAGAAAAGCTGTTTGCTGGAGGTCTCCGCGCCGGTTCGAATGCCCCAGAGCGAAGAGGAACGACCATGCCAACCAAAGTGCAGCCTAGAAAAATGGAAAATCAACTTTGGTAAGCGGGTTTGATAGTAGCACGGAAAACCGAGACTGATTCAAGTGATCGAGAGATAAAAAATATGTTGCACCATTCCTTGTGAAGAATGCATTCCTTCGTGCCAGACTGTGCCTCCCGTCACCGCGAAACCGGGTCTCTACATGGCCACGGCAACCACATTTTTGCAGCCTCCACGAATCCCCGGTATACTGAAAGACTGTTGTCTTGCAACATTCAACAAGATTGAGCAGGAGTCGAACCCCATGCCGAAGCGTACCTTCCAGCCGAACCGCCGCCACCGCGCCAAAACTCACGGGTTCCTTACCCGTATGAAGACTAAGGCGGGTGCAGCCGTGTTGAGCCGCCGGCGTGCCAAGGGACGCCACAAGATCGCCGTCAGTGCCGGATTCCGCGACTAGCCCATCCGCGCATTCCTCGGGGCCGTCCAGAACACCTGCCGACGCAGAGGCAACCACAGCATGACCGAGATGCCCGGCAGCAAAGCAACCCAGACAAAGATTGATTGGCCGCTCAGCCGTCTGCGCAAACACGCCGAGTACCAGCGCGTGTACCAGACCAGCCGCAAACAGTTCGCCAAACAGATGAGCTACTTTTACGCGTTGCGGCCATCGCCCATCCAGTACGCCGCTGCAAAGCTCGGAGTCGGCGCCCAGCCTGCTCGGATTGGGCTTACGGTTGGTAAGGCGATGGGTAAGGCAGTGGAGCGCAATCGCATCAAGCGGCGGATGCGCGAAGCAGTGCGCCGACAGCTTCCGCTGCTGCGAGCCCCTGTCGACCTGGTGCTTCACCCCAAACGCAGCGTCCTTGATCTCGACTTCACAACTCTGGAACGCGAGGTAGCAGATGTCTTCCGCACAGTCCAGAAGGCCGCACGGAAGAACAGCGACGCCCCGGCCTCCAAGGGCTGAAAGCCCGCTCGAGGTGTGGAGGTCTAAGCAATGAGCGACCGCGCCCTAAGCTTTGCGTTCCGGGTATATAAATCTGTGCTCTCTCCCATGGTGCATACCATCAGCCCGACGCGCTGTCTGTATCTGCCGACCTGCTCGGAGTATGCCTATACCGCAATCAGCCGTTTCGGGTGGTTTCGCGGATCATGGCTGGCGCTACGCAGGCTGGCACGCTGTCATCCCTGGGGCAAAGGCGGCCTCGACCCGGTGCCCCAGCGCGACTCCCCCGATCCTGAGCTATCGAAATCCTGTGGCTGTAACCAAAAGGACGCAGACCATTTACCATAGAGAGCAGGCTGGCAGTCCCACGGCCGCAACTTCTAGCACACGACACAGATAGGAAGCCTCACTTGGCAGAGTTCAGCAACCCCAATCAACAAGGCGGACAAGACGGCCAAACGCTGATGACGGTGATGATCGTCGTGGTGGCAATCATCCTGGGGCTCCAGTTTTACCGGTCGAAGACCGCCCCACCGCTGACCTCAACGCCGCCTATCACCGCACAGCAGACGCCCTCCCAACCCGGGTCCGCGTCAGCGCCCGCCACTATGGCCACGCCGCCGCCCGCTGCCACGGCTGCTCCGACCGTCCCCACGGTGCAGGCCGCAGCCGAGCAAACCACAGTCGTCGAGAACGATCTGTACCGAATCACGTTTACCAACCGCGGCGCCCAGGTCACCAGCTGGGTGCTGAAGCAGTTCAAAGACCTTGGCGGCCAGCCGCTCGACCTGGTGCATGCACAGGCGGCCAAGCTTGCAGGCTATCCGCTCTCGCTATATAGCAACGATGTTTCCAAGGTGTCCATCTCATCCGTCTCGCGCAATGGCGGCATGGTGACCCTGGTGACTTCGGGAAACCTGCCGGTGGAGATCAACGGACGCGCGGTCTGCATCAACGGAGTTTCCGACAGCAGCTACAACGGAAGCTATGTGGTGAAGCTGACGGCGCCGAACTCGCTGACCTACAAGCAGGACTACGGGGACAACGGGAACAGCTCCGGGGGAACACTCTCTACCGTGAACGGATCGACCGGGGAGGCGTTGAGCCAGGCGCTGTTCGTGCCCTCGGCCACTGGCCAGCTCGCCGCGCCGGCCAGCTTGACCTTCAAATACTCCAACGGCGACCTACAGGCGACCAAAACATTCACCTTCGATGCAAAGACCTATGTGCTGCATGCGGAGGTTTCGGTGACGCGGGCCGGCGTTCCCGTCCCCGTTCAGCTCAGTTGGCCGGGAGGCTTCGGCGACCAGAACGAAACGCCCAATAGAACCGCCTATGTCAACTCGCAGTTTGACGACTACCGTAACGGCAGCTTTGACCACACCGACGGGGAGAAGGTTGGTGCAAGCCAGGCCCAGATCGGTCCGTTCGACTTTGCCGGAGTGGCCGATCCATTCTTCGCCGCGGTCTTTTTGCCCGATACTCCTTCCAGCGCTACTATCACCACGCTGCGCAACGATCTCGATGTATCGAAGACGATTAAGCGCGTGGGCTACGGCTCGGATTCTCCGCCTACCAAGGCCCTGATGGAGCCCGTTGTGGGAGCGGCGCTGGGCGACAGCAGCGGACCGATCCAGACCCGCATCTTCGTCGGACCCAAGTTCATCAACGTTCTCAAGAGCGTCCATGCCGTAGACTCCAAAGTGAGCCTGGAACCGGTTTTGGAGTTCGGCTTCTGGGGCCCTATCGCCAAGTACCTCTTCCTCTCGTTGCAGGCGATTCACACCTACATCACCGTCAACTGGCCGGGATCCTGGGGATGGGCCATTGTCATCCTGACGGTCTTCATCAACATCCTGATGCTTCCCTTCAAGGTGAAGATGATGCACAGCGCGCTGAAGATGCAGCGTATCCAGCCGCAGATGGATGCCATCAAGGAGCGCTACAAGAAATACAAGGTCACCGACCCCAAGCGCAGCGAGATGAACGCAGAGATCATGCAGTTGCAGAAGGACAACGGCGTCAACATGTTCGGCGGATGTATCCCGAGCCTCATTACGTTCCCGCTGCTCTTCGCTTTCTTCACTATGATTCCGCGCGTCATCGACCTGCGTCAGGCCCACTGGCTCTGGCTGCCTGATCTGCAGGCCCCAGACCCGTATCACATCCTGCCCATTCTGATGTTTGTCTCGATGTTCGTGGTGCAATACTACACGCCCTCACCGGGCATCGATCCGGCGCAGCAGAAGATGATGATGTTCATGATGCCGGCGTTCTCGCTGTTCTGGACCTGGACCTACTCCTCGGGACTGGCGTTGTATTGGTCGGTAGGCAACCTGATCGGCATCGCTCAGCAGGCGGTGATGAACCGTACTTCGCTGGGACGTGAGATGCGCGAGATCGCCGCTAAACGCGCCCGCCGTAAAGCAACCACGATCCAGGGACGCAAGTAGGAGGAACGCGAAAGGAACCGATCTGCGGCGATTCTCCGTTGCGCTGGGGTAGTGTGCAGAATATAAGGAGCGACGAGCATTAATGCAAAATGATATAAGTTCTATTCGAACGGAAATTAACTCCCATGGATGATACGGCCCAGGCAGCGCAGACGATCGCGAAGTTTTTGCAGGCCTTCACGTCGAGCGGCGGGCTGCGCCTGCGTTTTCGCGTGAAGGCGCGCAGTATTAAACAGAGAACTTCGGACAGCGCGGAGTCCTCCGAGGTATCGCGTCCGGATTCGACTGCGGCAGAGGAGGGTGTGGGCAAGGATGGCCCGCGCGCACTCTACGTCGAGTTCACCGGCCCGGACACTGCACTGCTCACCACGCGCAATGGCGAGGTGTTGAACGCACTGGAGCACATCGCAACCAAGATCCTGCGGCTGGAACCCGAGGAGCAGGATCGCGTCTCATTCGACGCCAACCAGTTCAAAGCCAACCGCGACAGCCAGATGCGCGCATCCGCTTCCACGGCAATCGAGCGCGTACGAGCCACTGGACGGCCCCATGCCTTCCCGCCGATGTCCTCGCGAGAACGGCGCATGCTGCACATGCTGCTAGCTGAGTCCGGCCTGCCCACCGCCTCCAGCGGCGAAGGCCCGGGGCGCTTTGTGGTGCTCTATCCCAAGGGTGCCGACACCTCCGCCCCCTTCAACTACTACGCTGCGGGCGCTCCATCTCCCCCGCGCCGCCATGACGCCAACCAGGTGCGCAACGCCTTCCGCCCACGCTTCTAGAGCAACACCGGCCACTACGCAGCTATAGCTCCGTATACACGTCCCTGAAGTCGTAGCATCCTGTGCGCGTCGCTAGCCACTCCGCCGCCCTCACCGCACCCTCGGCGAAGCCGCGCCGTGAGAACGCCTCATGGGTCAGCACCACGCGGTCGGCCTTGCTCACCGCCTCCAGCACATGCATTCCCTTGGCGTCGCCCTCGCGTACAGACTCGATGGGCACCTCGATCTTGCTTCCCGCGCCGCGCTCTACCATCTCCGCAATCGAGATAGCCGTGCCCGAAGGTTTGTCCAGCTTGGTAACGTGATGCGTCTCGACAATGGAGAACTTGTAGCCCACGCCGGCCAGCGAAGCGCCCATCTGTTTGGCCAGCTTCAGCATTACCTGCACGCCGATGGAGTAGTTTGTGCCGTAAAGCAGCCCTGCCTGCTTGCTCTCGGCCAGTCCGCGCATCTCAGCCAGCGAGGCGTACCAGCCTGTGGTCCCCACTACCATCTTCGCTCCGGCGGCCAGGCACGCACGCATGTTCTCCACCGCAGCCTCGGGTGTGGTAAAGTCGATCGCCACATCGAACCCCGCCAGAAACTCCGTTGTCAGTGCGCGGGCGTCCGCGTTCTCCAGAATATCCAGCCCCTGAACTGCGTGGCCACGCTCAGTGGCCACCTCTGTAACCAGCTTGCCCGTCTTGCCCTGTCCCAGCACCAGAATTCGCATGAAATTAGTCTACCGCGACGCGCTCAGGCTTTGGCCGCAACCGCTCTGGCCTCGGTATCGAAGACCGTAGGATCGGGCTTGAGCGAAGAACTCCGCATGCAGCGAGCGTATCGCCTCATCCACATCCGACTCCTCGATCATGAAGCTCATATTGATCTCGCTGGCACCCTGCGAGATCATGCGCACGTTGATGTGCCGGATGGCCGAGAACACGCGTCCCGCAATGCCGCTCTGGCCGCGAATGTCCTCGCCCACCATGCAGATCAGCGCCTTGTTGCCTTCAAACTTTACGTCGGCAATCTTGCTCAGTTCGGCGCAGATCGCGGGCAGTCGATCGTTCGACTCCACGCTAAGCGATATGCTCACCTCGCTGGTCGACACCATGTCGATAGCGCACTCGAAGCTATTGAAGACATCGAAAACAGACTTCAGATAGCCATGCGTCATCAGCATTCGGCCAGCCACAATGTCGATGATGGTCAGCTTCTTCTTGGCCGCGATGCTCTTGAACGGACTGGCGCAGGGCGGCGCCATCGCGGTAATCTTCGTCCCCTCGTTGGCCGCGTTGCGCGAGTTCAGCACCCACACAGGGATGCTCTTCTGCACCGCAGGGAGGATCGTCGCAGGATGCAGCACCTTCGCGCCGAAGTAGGCCAGCTCCGCCGCCTCCTCGAAGCTGATAGTCTTCACCCGCAGCGCATCGGGGCAGATGCGCGGGTCGGTGGTCATGATGCCATTGACGTCGGTCCAAATTTCGATGGCGCTTGCATGCAGCCCCCCCCCCACCAGCGCCGCAGTAAAATCGCTGCCCCCGCGTCCCAGCGTCGTGGTAATTCCGTCCGCAGTCGCGCCGATGAACCCGCCGATCACAGGCGTCTGCCCTGCCTTCACCAGCGGTAGCACCAGTTCGGTCAGCTGCGTCTCGATGGCGGCCTCCAACGGCGTGGCCTTGCCATAGTGGTCGTCCGTAATGATGCATTTCCGGGCGTCCACGTAGACGCCGTTCAGGCCATGCTGGGTGAAGGCCGCCGCCACGATCTGCGAAGAGATCCGCTCCCCATAGCTCACTACCTTATCGCCGGTGCGCGGGGTCAACTCGCCGACCGCTGCTATCCCCCGCAGCAGATCGTCCAGCGAATCGAACCTCCTCCGGATCGCCGCTTCGACCTGCGTAAACAAATCACCGTTCAGCAGGTCCGCCGCGGTATCGATGTGGCGATTGCGCAGCCGCGCCGCAAGCGCCAACGCGCCCGCCTTGTCTCCGCGCCCCGCGGCCCCGGCTGCAGCCAGCAACTGGTCGGTCACCTTGGCCATCGCGGATACCACCACTACCGGTGAGAGCCCGCGCTCGCGTCGTCCGCGCACAATCTCCGTCGTGCGCAGGATTGCCTTCGCGTCCTCCACTGAGGTGCCGCCAAACTTCATCACTACGAGACCAGTTCGTGCCTCGCCCACTCGCTCTTCCGCCTTGCGCGCCGCGCTCATACCAGCACCGCATCCCGCTGCGCCGGCTTCATATCCAGCTTGCCTAGACGCGCCAGCACCTCGGCGTTCAACACCGCTGCGCCCGCCGCTCCGCGTATCGTGTTGTGCGACATCAGCACAAACTTCCAGTCCAGCAGATTGCACTCGCGCAGGCGCCCCACCGTCGATGCCATGCCATGTCCGCGCATCTTGTCCAGTCGAGGCTGCGGCCGGTCTGGATTCCCGTCAAATTCGACGGGCTGATCGGGCGCGCTGGGCAGCCGC
>CAWERM010000033.1:0-6276 GCA_963810995.1 uncultured Acidobacteriaceae bacterium
TTCTCTACCCACCTATCCGATCTGCACATAGCGGATGCGCCGCTCGCCCTGCGGATTGCCCCGCCCCTTGGCTGCCGCCAGAATGCACTCCGCCGAGTGTCCCCACAGATAATCCAGTACCACATCGACGCCGGGCAGCACGTTGCGGAACGAACCCACCAACTCCTTATCCGATTGTTGCAACCAGATCGTCTCGTCCGCGCCCAGCGCGCGCAGCTTCTCCAGCACATCCTGCTCGCGCCCGGTCGCAATCACTCTCCGCGCGCCCAGTAGCTTCGCCGCCTGGATCGCCTGCTGCCCGGCAACCCCGGTCGCGCCGTTCACCAGCACTGACTCGCCCGCTTGTAACCGCGCGCGGCCCAGCAACGCTGCCCACGACGCCAGACCCGGATTGCCCAGCGCAGCCGCCGTCGCATCGTCCACGTAATCGGGCAGCGCGACGGTGCGGCTGGTCACGGCAACGCTCCACTCCGCCATAGCTCCAAACGGCGCGGGCGGACCGAAGAAGTACACGCGACTGCCATCGAGCAGCGTTCCTACGCCATCGTACCCCGGCACAAACGGCATCTCGCTAGCGCTACTGTAGTGCGATCCCGCCGCCTGGCCCTTAACCAGATTGCTCAATGCCGCTGCGCACATCCGCACCAATACTGTGCCATCGCCCGCCACCGGCTCGCGGAAGGTTGCGTAACGCGGCGGTCTTTCGAAGCTCTCAACGACGGCTGCATTCATGTTTTTCTCCTTTGCCACAGTATCGCCTACAGCGCCTCTTTCAGTCTTCGCCGATACTGTTGAAATGCCTGCCGCCCCTCTGTAGTCAGGCACAGCAGGGTCTGCGGGATCTTGCCACGATAGGTCTTCGTCACCTCAACGTATCCCGCCTCCTCCAGCCTCGAGAGATGGCTGGACAGCGTTCCCTTGTTCATCTCTGTCTCGTGCTGCAGATAGAGGAAGTCCGCCTGCTCCACGGCAGAGAGCAGCGCAACGATCATCAGCCGTCCCGGCTCATGGATCACGCGATCCAGTTCCGCAAGCTTTCGTGTCTTCAGGTTCATTCCGCCGTCTCCGCCGCCGGCTTGCGTATGGCGCAGGTAGAGCACGAAGCTGATGCCGCCGGAGATCAACATTAGCGACCCATATAGCATCAGGGAGAGGAGACATGACCATCGCGTCGTACCTATATTCCAATCCGCCGTGCCCCCATAAATTCCTGGCCAGCGCACCGAGCGCATCCGCGGGAAGCATGGCAATCGCAACGGCGCCGATCGCCAGTACTCCGGCCACCCCACGCTTCCAGCGAACAGTCCGTGCATAGCCGAATGCGTAGAACGCCGCAAAAAGAAGACCGCCCAGCGCGGCAGGCGTCGTAATGCCCCAGTGGGCGGCTCTCAATCTCGCCCTGCCACCGGTCGAGATACTTCTCGCCCACGTTCAACAGCGTACCTAAACCGATTATGAGTATCAGCGCAGCCCAAAATGGAAGGGGCTTTCGGTACTCGACAAATCCGGTGCGCGGATAGGTAATTCGCTTCTTGATCGCCTTGATCCCATAGTCAATCGCAATAAAAATCAATATGTAACATGCCATGGATAGATCCATCCTGTTCCAGATGGAGTCCACCGGCATGCCGATCGATAGCCACAGAATAATCGCGAAGCCAAGCGACACGATTCCTCTGCCAAGTTCTCCCATGCCATCGATGTTGTTATAGAACTTAGGCCGCGGCAGAAGACTCTTGAGCTGGTCCATATTCCCTCTTCGAACATACATCCGGTTCATTCCGCCGTCTCTGCCGCAGGTTGCGTATGCCGCACGTAGAGCAAGAAGCTGACGCCGCCAGAGATCAACAAGAACACTCCATTAATCGCGAACGTAAGCAGCAAAGCCCCGAATATCCATTCGTGAGCTGTGACAGCGTCTGACGTGTTCCCCACCATTGCTCTAATCGCGCCCGTAGGTAGCAGGGCAATCTCAATGGAGCAAATCATCATTGCAGCAGCCACTCCTAACTTCCAAGGCACTGCCCTTGCTAACCCAAAGGCGTAGCATGCCGCGAAGACCAACCCGATGAGAGCGGCAGGCATCGCCATGCCCCAGTGCGAACCGTCGATATCCCAGTGCGAGCGAGCGACGAGATAGAGGCCCGCGGCAATCAGCGCAGAGACTCCAGCCCCAAGTATCATCGGACGCCAAACGGTCTCCCGCTTCCGGTACTCCACAAACCCAGTGCGAGGAAAGGTGATGCGCGTCTTGATCGCGTTGATGCCGAAGTGGATCATACAGACTAACAATAGAAAGCACAGGCCCGACCCATACCGATGCCACCAGGAAGCATGGATGGGCAGCCACTGGAGCAGCGCACTACCCAGAAACATGAAACCGAGGCCAAATTCGCCCACGCCATCAATGTTGTTATAGAGAATCGGCCGTTTCATCAACCGTTCGACTTGATCCATCTTGGTTACTTCTGCACGTCCTTGCATGACCGGGCCCTCTTTCTATTTACGCAAACTAGTTTGCATTACCAACCATTGACTGTCAAGTGGATAATTCAGGGACGAATTTTCACGCCAGTCTTCTCTTCCCTAATCATGGATATCCACAGCTCATTACACGGGGAACCACGTTTGGTACCCGATATCCACGAGTTTTTGATGAACTTACGATGAACGCCCTTGCCTGTCGAGCGCGCAGCTTGCATACTCGCATCAGATGCATGGGAACGGTTCCTGTCGAGACCAACACGTGACCCGATACAGCCGTCAAGACGTACTTCGAATCCTGCACCTGCGAGCGCGCCAGTTGACCGCGTGGGAGCAAGCGGGACTGATTCCCGCCAACCAACAATATTCCTTTGAAGACCTGGCCCAGTTGCGCACCCTGCGCACGCTGCGTGCCACGCGCATCTCCGCCAAGAGCATTCGCGAGTCGGTGGAGGCCATGCGCAGCGCGGCCGGCATGGGCAATCCGTTCACCGAAGCCAGTGCCGTCGGCCACGGCGCGCGGCTCAGCTTCCGCCACAATGGAGCGCTGGTGGATCCCCTCACACGCCAGCTCGCCTTCGACTTCGAGGCAGGAGCTAGACGCCAGCTCAGCATCGTGGGGGCCGCTCACGCATCCGGCCCAGAGCCCGACGTGCAGGAACTCTTTCAGCGCGCGGTGCGCCTGGAGGAGGTGCCCGCCACCATCTGCAAGGCCGCCGAACTCTATCGCCAGATCCTGGCATTGCGGCCGGGATACGCCGCAGCAGCCATCAACCTGGGCACCATCCACTACAACCAGCGCGATTTCACCCTAGCCGAGCAGCTCTACCGCCGCGCCACCGAGGCCGACCCCGAGTACGCGCTTGCCTTCTTCGATCTTGGCAATGTGCTGGACGAGTTGAAACGCCTGCCCGACGCCATTGCCGCCTACCAACGCGCCATCGCCTTGGTGCCGCAATACGCCGACGCGCACTATAACCTTGCCCTGGCCTACGAGCGCCAGGGGCACCGGCGCCGCTCGCTGCGCCACTGGCTCACCTACGTGCGGCTGGACCCGGTCGGGCCGTGGGCCACCCACGCCAAGGCGCAGGCCAAGAGCATCCTAAGCAGCGAACGCCTCTCCATCGTCAGCCGTGCCGGCCGCCTGGTGGCCGCTGGATAGAGTCTCAGCGGCGAAGCGACCTTGTGAGCGCACTCAACAGCCGTTTTCCTCATCTGCGCCAGGATTGTGCCAGCTTCCACCTGGCTGAAGCAGCGCATCGGCCGCCTTGGGCCCCCAGCTTCCGCGCTTGTAGACGATGGCCTGGCTGTGTTTCTTCAGCACCGGATCGACCACCGCCCACGCCGCCTCCACCGCGTCCTGGCGCGTAAACAGCGCTCCGTTACCGCGCATGGCGTCGCCCAGCAGCCGCTCGTATGGCATCTCCTGCCCTGCCAGCTCCTCGCACAGGAACAGCTCCTGTTGATGCCCAACGAACTCTTTCCCCGGGGTCTTGACCCTGGTTGCCAGCGCGATGGCCGCGTCCGGCGACAGGCGAAATCGCAGATAATTCGCCCGCCCATGCTTCGGCATCGAATCCGCGAAGAGCCTCTGCGGGGCAGGCTTCAACTCCACCAGAATCTCCGTCGCCGTAGTCGCCATGTACTTGCCGGAGCGCAGAAACCACGGCACGCCGGCCCAGCGCCATGAGTCGATATACAGCCGCAGCGCGCAGAATGTCTCCACATCGGAGTCGCGCGCCACATCCGGCTCCTTGCGATAGCCCGCGTACTGTCCGCGTACCAGGTCGCCCGGGTGCAGCGGCAGCATCGCCTCGAAGACCTTGGCCTTCTCCGCCTGCACCGCCCCATAGTCCCGAGTCGACGGTGCCTCCATGGCAAGCAACGCCGCAATCTGGAAGAGGTGGTTCTCGATCACGTCGCGCAGGCAGCCCGCCGTCTCGTAGAACGCGCCGCGGTTCTTTACGCCGAAGTTCTCCGCCATGGTGATCTGCACGCTGGCCACATAATTGCGGTTCCAGATGGGCTCCAGGAAGGAGTTGGCGAATCGGTAATACAGGATGTTCATGATCGCCTCCTTGCCCAGGAAGTGATCGATGCGGAAGATGGAGTCCTCGGCAAAGGCCTCGTGCGCCACGCGGTTCAATTCTTGGGCCGAAGCCAGGTCGCGCCCGAACGGCTTCTCCACAATCACCCGTGCATCCTTGGCCAGCCCCGCCGCGCCCAGTCCGCGGATGACCGTCTCAAACAGCGACGGCGGAATCGCCAGGTAGTGCGCCGGTCGCCGCGCCCCGCCCAGCGCCTGCCGGATGGCCGCAAACGTCGACGGGGCTTTGTAGTCTCCACTCACATATTTAATCCGCGCCAGCAACGCGTCCAGAGTGCGCTGGTCGCCGCGATTCATCTTTCCGCCCTTCGCATGGCGGATGCTGTCGGCCACACGCCGCTTCAGCCGATCCAGGCTCCAGTTCGGAAAGGCCACACCGATCACTGGCGTCTTCAGCGCTCCGCGTTTCTCCATCGCAAACAGCGCGGGAAAGATCTGCTTATGCGCCAGGTCCCCGGTCACTCCGAAGACCACCAGCGCGTCCGAACGCGATTCCGTCATCCGGCATTTCCTTTCTCTTCCGCGGTCTTCTCGATATGCCCGCCAAACTGATAGCGCAGCGCCGACAGCATTTTGTCCGCGAAGGCGTCCTCGCCGCGCGAGCTGAAGCGCTCGTACAACGCCGCGCTCAACACCGGGACGGGCACCGCCTCGTCGATGGCCGCGCGAATCGTCCAGCGGCCCTCGCCGGAGTCCGACACATGCCCGGAAAACTTCTCCAGGTCGGGGCTGTCGATCAGCGCCTGCGCCGCCAGGTCCAGCAGCCATGACGAGATCACGCTGCCCCGCCGCCACACCTCGGCGATGTCCGGCAGATTCAGTTCGTATTGATAGAACTCCGGATTGCGCATGGGAGTGGTCTCCGCATCCAGCGCGTGCGTCCCATTGCCCTCGTTGGCGTGGCGCAGAATGTTCAAGCCCTCCGCGTACGCAGCCATCATTCCGTACTCGATCCCGTTGTGTACCATCTTCACAAAGTGGCCCGCGCCGCTCGGCCCGCAGTGCAGATAGCCCTGGTCCGCCGTCCCACTCAGACTTTCGCGCCCCGGTGTCGGGGCAATCTCCCCCATCCCCGGAGACAGGCTGCGAAAGATCGGGTCCAGCCGCTTCACCACAGCCTCCTCGCCACCGATCATCAGGCAGTAGCCACGGTCCGCGCCCCACACTCCGCCGCTGGTTCCCGTGTCGACATAGTGGAGGCCCTTTGCCTTCAACTCCACGGCACGGCGAATGTCGTCGTGATAGTACGAGTTTCCGCCATCGATGATGGCGTCGTCCTCCTCCAGCAGCGGCACCAGCTTCTTCAACTCCTCATCCACCACTCCCGCCGGAACCATCAGCCACACCGTACGCGGCCTCTCCAGCTTCTGCACCAGCTCCGCCAGCGATCCCGAGCCTACCGCGCCCAGCTTCTCCGAGGCTGCCACGGCCTCCGCCGACATGTCGTACACCACGCAGTGGTGCCCCGCCTGCAGCAGACGCCGCACCATGCTTGCTCCCATCCGCCCCAACCCAACCATTCCCAGTTCCATGGTTCCCCCCTTGCAAAAGCGATTTAGTTGACAGCAGATTGTCGCTTCTTACCTTCAGATGCGTCAACCACCATGCAGGCTCCGCTTTACGCACAAATCCTAAATCAAAATGAGAAAAGATACAGCAAGGGCCCGAACTTATTCGCCCGGGCC
>CAWERM010000034.1:0-6744 GCA_963810995.1 uncultured Acidobacteriaceae bacterium
TGTAGGAGTTAATGAGGGTGCTGAAATACTCGAAGCGCCATCTTAAACCTGCACGCAGCGGCTAGCCATCTTGCAAATAAAGCAGTTTACGGCACGGCTGAAGCCGTGCCCTTAACAAACAGAGTTTTTCAGCACACTCTGAGCCTGGGCCTATCTCAGGAGCAAAAACAATGCGGGGATTCTTCCACTTCGACAAGCTCAGGGTCAGAATGACAAACGTTGTCGTTTAAATGTTCTAGTTCAACTTTTTGATCCAGATATTGCGCACCGAGACTTTGGCGGGAGTGCTCTCAAGCTCAATTCCTATCTTGCCGGATTTGTTGTTGGAGGAGGCGGGATCGTCGTCGATGTAGACGGCCATCAGCTGACCGTTGAGGATGTGGAGGAAGACGCCACCGCGAGCGATGATCTCGTATTGGTTCCAATCATTGACCTTCACAAATCCACCAAGCGCAGTGCGATCGCCGATGTTTCCAATCAGAGTGGGAGGGGAACCGGCGGATGAGTTAACCACCTCTCCGCGCCATGCGACGATTCCAAGCGGTGTGTTCTCGGAATAGAACTGGCCGGAATAAGAGGCATGCAACGGGTTGACCGGGTACCAGAAATCGGCCTGCGGACCGGTCATCATCCAATCGAGATTAAGCGGCTTTCCACCGGGGCGAGGAGGCTTGTTCCAGGGCAGCCCGGTCTGGCTGCGATACTGAATGCCGCTGCCGCCGGCGATCTCACACTTGATCTCCAGCTTTAGATCGAAGTCCTTGGCTACCAGATCGCGGCGTGAGATATAGGTGTTGGCAACAAAGTTGTCCTTGTTGGATTCGCCAACGATGGCGCCATTCTCCACGCGCCAGATGGTGGGATCGCCATCCCAACCGTCCAGGCTCTTGCCATCGAAGATCTGGGTGAAACCGGTGTGATCGTCGAAGTTCAGCGCGGCCGGCTCGTGGAACTGCGAGCGCGCGGGGGCAGGACCAGGCTGCGGCGCGGCAGGTGTCTGCGCCGACACGAGACATGCAGTGGCAAGAACGAACATCGAGCAGACAGCGCAGTGCCAAAGTAAATTTCGGCGGCTGGAGATAGAGCGATTGTTTTGCAGTGTCATTGAATCCTCTTGGTGAGACACGGAAAGTATAGTCCGCCGTGGAGTTACTAATACTTGGGCAGGGTAGGGTCGATCTTTTCGGCCCAGGCGAGGATCCCACCGGCCAGGTTCTCGACGTGCGGAAAACCTGCGCTCTTCAGGAACTGCGCGGCCTTCTGACTACGTCCGCCGGACTTGCAGTGGACGACGATATTGCGATCTTTCTCCGCAGCAAGTTCGTCGAGGCGTTTGGGCAGCTCGCCTAGGGGAATGAGAGGCGCGCCGATGTTGACGATTTTGACCTCGTGCGGTTCGCGCACATCGAGGACAAAGACATCTTCGTGCGCGTCGATGCGGCGCTTTAGTTCCTGCACACTGACTTGCGGGATGCCGTCGACGATGGGCGCATCGGCCACAGCCTTACTCTGCGAAACCTCCAGCGGGCCGACAGACTTTGGCTTTTCGATGCCGCAGAACTGGTCGTAGTCGATGAGCGCAGTGACGGTGGGATGCGTTCCGCAGACCGGGCAGTCGGGATTCTTGCGCAGCTTCAGCGTGCGGAACTTCATGGTGAGCGCGTCGATGAGAAGCAGGCGCCCGACCAGCGTTTCGCCGATGCCGAGGATGAGCTTGATGACCTCGGTGGCCTGAATGACACCGACCAGCCCCGGCAGAATGCCCAGTACGCCACCCTCCGCGCAGGAGGGCACAAGGCCGGGCGGCGGCGGTTCGGGATAGAGGCAGCGATAGCAGGGGCCGTCCTCGGTGGCGAAGACGCTGGCCTGGCCCTCGAAGCGGAAGATGGAGCCGTAGGCGTTGGGCTTGCCGGAGAGGACACAGGCGTCGTTGACCAGGTAGCGCGTCTGGAAGTTGTCGGTGCCGTCGGCGATGATGTCGTAGTCCTTGAAGATCTCCAGCGCGTTGGCGCTGGTCAGCATGGTGTTGTGCTTGACCACGTTCAGGTAAGGGGTTCAGGCCCTTCAGCATGATCTCCGCGGAATCGACCTTGAGCTTGCCCACGGTGCCGGTGGAGTGGATGATCTGGCGCTGCAGGTTGCTGGCGTCGACGGTGTCGAAGTCGACCAGGCCGAAGCGTGCCGACGCCTGCGGCGGCAAGATAGAGCGCAAGCGGCGCGCCGAGGCCGCCGGTGCCGACGCAGAGGACTTTGGCGGCCTTCAGTTTCTGCTGGCCCTCCATGCCTACTTCGGGCAGGATCAGGTGGCGCGAGTAGCGCGAGATCTCGTCGTTGGAGAGCTTGGGGAGTTCAATTCCCGGAAGAGTTGAGGCTGCCATTTCGATGTCCTTCGCCCGCGTTTATGCGGATGGTCGGTAATATGTGCTTATTTTGGTTACGAATACTTCACGCGCGATCAATTTTAGTTACAAAAGCAGATTCCTTCGCTGCACTACGGAATGACAAGAAGAAGGCGGGAAGCGCACGCGATCTAGGAGGCAATCTCCCGCCCGCGATGGAAGGAATGATGGAGAGCTCGTCGGACTCAGAGACCGGGGTGGCCTCCTTTTGGGGTAGATAACGGATGTCGTCGTCGTTGAGGTACAGGTTGACGAAGGAACGCAGCTTGCCCTCGCCGGTATACAGGTGCTGATGCAGGTCGGGATAGGTGGCAACCAGGGCTTGCAGCGCTTCGCCAACCGTTGCGCCGGGCACGGTGACGGTTTGCAGGCCGCCGGTGTAGGCGCGCAGCGGTGTGGGAATGTTGATGTTCATGCTTTCTCCATTTCAATCTCGACCGGTTCGTCGAGAAATTTCTTGTCGTCCTCATCCGTGCCGGTCAGAAGGAAGGAGTTGGTAATGGTGGCCTTGCCCTGGTCGACACGGGTGATGATGTAGGAGCAGCCGATCCAGTGCGCTTCGTCGAAGTCGGTTTTGGACCACTGAGCGGGACAGTCCGGGTGGGAGTGGTAGAAGCCGACAATGTCGAGGCCGAGTTTGCGCGCCTGGCGCTGGATGCGGATAAGCTCTTCGGGCGCGATATTGTAGCGGTCGTGGGCGCGGTCGGTGCGGGTATTGCCGGCGCGGACGGTTTCCCGGACGTGGTTTCCATTGGGCGTGGATGTGCCCAGAAGCACGCCGCAGCACTCGTGTGGGTAAGTTTCTTCGCCGTGGGCGCGCAGAGTTTGGAAGTCGTGGAAGTTGAGATGCAGCATTATGCCTCCCGCCAGAAGCGTTCGCTGAGATACTTATCCGCCGAGTCTGAGAGGACGGTGACGATGACGGCCTCGCGACCGGCGCGCGCCTCCTGCTCGGCGAGTTGTAGCGAAGTGGCGACTGCACCGGCGGCCGAGACGCCAACCAGCAGACCATCCCTCTTACCGAGGTCGCGGGCCATATCGTAGGCTCGCTCGGTTTGCATGAAGATGTTGGAGTCGGCTAGCGTGGCGTCGTAGATGGGGGGGACGATTGCCGTGGCCATGTACTTGAGGCCCTCGAAGCCGTTGAAGGGAGAGTCCGGCTGCATGGACGTGCACTGGATGGCGGGGTTGAGCTCCTTGAGGCGGCGCGTGGTGCCCATGAAGGTGCCGCTGGTTCCGAGGCCGGCGACGAAGTGGGTGATCTGGCCCTCGGTCTGCTTCCAGATTTCGTTGGCGGTGGTGCGGTAGTGGGCCTTCCAGTTCTGCGGGTTGCCGTACTGATCGGCATAGAAGTAACGATCCGGTTCGGCGGCGATGATGGCGCGCGCCTTGCGAATTGCGCCGTCGGAGCCGTCCGCCGGGTCGGTCCAGATAACCTCGGCGCCGTAAGCCGCGAGGATATGTTTGCGCTCTTCGGAGACATTGGAAGGCACGCAGAGGGTGACCGGGAAACCCAGCGCCGCGCCCAGCATGGCGTAGGCGATACCGGTGTTGCCGCTGGTGGCGTCGAGTAAGGCGCTGCCGTTGCGCTGGTGGAAGGCAAGCAGGCCGCGCTTTTCCGCGTCGAGGACGATGGAGGCAGCGGCGCGGTCCTTGATGGAGCCGCCGGGGTTCACCCACTCCACCTTGCCCAGGATTTGCACGCCGGAAAGATGCGCGGTGAGCCGGGGCAGCGCCAGCAGCGGCGTGTTGCCGATGCGGTCGAGCAGAGACACTCCCAGCGCGCGCGCCGTTGCAATCATCTGAGAGTCTCCTTCCCTGGTGTGTTGGGCATATTGCTAAGTGTTGGACTGTCCCCGCGGAATGGCGATTGAAGGCAGGCAACGGATGTGCGACAGTTAATCCAAGTCTACCGTATATAAATTATGGCAAAGATAACTCCGCCACGAAGCTTTACCGACGCGCTTGCAACGCTTGCCGGCCACCAATTTGATGTATCCGCAGCCCGCGACGCTTCAGGCAGCGGCGCTAAAGCCTTTCAGGTGCGCAAGTACGGCTGTGGGGCAGAGATTGCCGCCGCGGCGGACGGGACGACTGAGCTGCTGGCTCGGCCAGGATGGCTGCTGAACGGTGTGATCTCGCGGCTGGTGGACCGCGGCTACCAGAAGTTCCTGAAGACGCCGCAGATGGAGATTCCCGCCACGGCCGAGCACCTGCACGCCATCCATGAGTTCAGCGAAGAGCTGAAAGAGATGGCCGGGGCAACCAGTTTGTATAACGAATCGCTGGGGACAACCAGCGACCGGTATGTGTACGACAGGGTGAAGGGGCGGGAGTAAGGGGTGTTATGAGCCGTTGCATGGCATTGATCCTCACGATTGCGTCGACTATCTCTATATGCGCGGCCCAAAATGAGGTGAAGTATGCCGACGAGCAGGAGATGCCGGCTTCTCTGGTAGAGGATAGCTACGCCATTTTTCAGATGGTACTGCCCAGCAATGCGATTGAATGGAGTGATGTTAAACGCACCCAGTGGCTGCTGCAGGACACCACAACGGCTGTACCTTTGAAAGCGGATTGCAATGGTGAAGGTGCGATGGATATCCGACGAAGCGTTACTCCGCCCGATTCGCGCCAGTCCGAATGGAACGAAGTGTTGTCTGACTTTGATGTGCGTTGCCATGAACGTTATAAGCTGGACGGCTCCCGCTTTCACGAGGCTGTTCCGGTGCATCTATTGGATGATGCTGCCCAGAAGCGCTACTGGAGCGGCGTCAGCGGCTTTAAGCCGCCCTCGAATAACATCATGCAGGCACCGCCAACTCCGGACGACTTCAAGGGAGCGGCGGGTCTGCACAGCTTTTCCGGTGTGTATTTCAATCGTGCCCATACACTCGCAGCGGTGTATTTCGGCATGGGGTGCGGATCGCTGTGCGGCAACTCGACCTGGGTTGTTCTGGAAAAGCAGAGCGATGGAACCTGGCAGAGACTCAGGTGGGTTCATAGCATGACGTTCTCGTAACTCGCTATGTGTTTTTCTCACGTTGCCATTCGCGGTAGGCTTCGCTTTTGCCGATGTTGCGGGCGCGGGCCACTTGTTTGAGAGCGTCTTTCTCGGAGAGGCTCTGGGCTTTCATTAGCGCGCGTACCTCGGTAGCGATGCTGGTGGGCTGGCTATCGCTGGCGGATTCGGCGGCTGCGGGGACGAAGAGCAGGACGATCTCGCCGCGCACGCTCTCCCGCTCGGCCAGCGTCTTGCGCACTTCGCAGACAGCCCCGCGCAGGAACTCCTCGTGCAGCTTGGTGAGCTCGCGCGCGACCACCACATGCTGTGTCGCCCCGAAAATGGATTCAATATCGGTGAGCGTGGCCAGGATGCGGGGCGGCGCTTCGTAGAAGATTTGAACTCCGGCGGCATCGTTTCCATGTCCCAACTGCGAGACTGGATGCACCCGGGCTTTTAGCCCTTCGAGAGCCGTTCGGCGCTGGCCTTCCTTGGAGGGAAGGAATCCGTGGAAGGTGAACTGCTCGGGGTTCTGGTCGCTGCCGACCAGCGCGGTTCCGGCGAGTCCGCTGGCGATGAGCGCGCTGATAGCGGCGTTGGCGCCGGGGATGGGGAAGACGGGGACACCAGCGGCGATGGCTGCGGCGGCGATCTGACCACCGGGATCGGCGATGCCCGGCGTCCCCGCGTCGCTGACGACGGCGATGCGCGCGCCGGCCTTGAGCGCCGAAGCAAGTTCAACCGCGCGGCCCGCCTCATTGTGCTTGTGGTAGCTCACCGTAGGCGTCCGGATGTCGAAGTGGTTCAGCAGCTTCTGGGTCTGGCGCGTGTCTTCGCAGGCGATTTTGTCTACCGATCGCAGGACGCGCAGGGCACGCAGGGTGATGTCTTCGAGATTGCCGATGGGCGTGGCGACGAGATAGAGGCCGGGGGGGAGTGGGCGTTGGGCGGTAGATTCGTTGGATGGTTTCTCGTCGCGAATCGGGTCTTCGTTGGGCTCGGAATTTTGATTTGTGTTCATCCGCGTTGCTCCGAACAAAATGCGGGGTTTCTTCGCTACGCTCAGAATGACAATTCAAAATTGCTAGGTATCTTCGGGACGACGGATGCGGCGGCTCTGGTTCAGCAGGCCCATGGACTGCGAGAGGTTCTGTGGGGTAACGATACCGACGATGCGTTCGCCTTGCATGACGGGAACGAGCTGCGCGCCCTGTCCGGCGGTGATGCGGCCCAGGGTACGGACCAGCGAATCTTCGGGCTGGGCTGTTTGGAAGCTGCGCGTCATGACGCCCTGCACATAGCTGTTGCCTCGAGCAATACGCAACTGAACCAGGCCAGCCA
>CAWERM010000035.1:0-3125 GCA_963810995.1 uncultured Acidobacteriaceae bacterium
TGGCCATCTTGGCATACAGGCCTTCGACATTGTAGTTGTACATAATCGATGCGCCCGCCAGATGTGTCTGCTCCAGCCAGCCCAGCTTCTCACGCGTGGGACAATCCGTCAGCACGGAAACCGAGTTCGATAGAATCGCCCGATCGATCAGCGTGTGAATGAGGTTCAGTAGCTCACTCGAGGAAGTAAACGCCCCATCCACAGCAAACGCATCGTGTAGAAACCGCCCTGCGATCTTCACCACCACCGGCGCAGTCGCACCCGCACCCACACCGTTCGTCTCCACCTGCACATAGCGGAAACCCGTATAGCTGAAGCGCGGATGCCACGCCTCCGCTCCTCCACCCTTCAACGTGTAGTTGAACGAATCGGGGTCCTTCGCACTCGCATTCATACTGCGCTGCGTCACCAATCCATTCGCGTCCAGCAACTCACCGGGGAGCATTTTGACCACGTCACCGCGCGCGCCGCGTACCTCTATCTCCGGCCAACCCGCCATATTCTGCCCCAGGTCGTAGACCGTCACTCCAGGCTTCGGATGCGTCACCGCAACCGGCGTGTAGCTCTCGTTTGCCACCACCGGCGAAATCGTCTCCTTCATCAGCGCACCGCCCGGCCCCGCAACCACATTTGCCGCCGCCCATCCCTTGTCGTCAAACCCCGCCGCATCCCAACCCGCCTGCTCCCGCCGCGCGTCGTAGTCCTCGCCACCGTAAATATTGCTGAACACGATCGGCCCCGTCGCCGTCTTCCACATCCCATCCGACACAATGCGTTGCTTGTAGCCGTCGCTGAATCGCAGCACCAGAGCGACAATCAGCTTCGGCTTACCGAACGACCCGCGAAACTTCGTATACCGGTTGGCGGGCGACTCCACGTTGTACATGCCATTGCCCAGCAGCACGCCAATCGCGTTTTCACCTTGCACCATCAGCTTGGTCACATCGTACGTGTCGTAATAGACGCGCTTGCGATAGTCGCTCCATCCCGGCGTCAACACAGACTCCGTCACATTACGACCATTGATGTGCGCCTCGAACTGCCCCAGCCCGGAGATATTCAGTGTGGCCGCGACGATCTTTGCATCCGCACTTTTTCCATGCACCTTAAAGCTGTGACGAAAGATCGGCAATGGCAACGACACTAAGGAATCAATCACCGGGGGAGGCGAGGCATCTACGGCAGCTGCAACCGGCACGTCTGCCTGCGCGGCGATCCATCGTGCATCGTTAGCAAAGGGACGAGCACTCAACCCCCCGCCGTCTCCGGCAATCGGCTGCGCTGCAACACCGCCCACGCAACAAGCAGCCAGCGCAAGCGCGGAGACAACATGCGCCACAAGCCTTGAAGCATCGTTGCTATGGATCGACAAGCATTTCTCCTGAACGGATTCGCCGATGAGCCGACGCACAGGAAAGTCTACTCCGTGGCGACGGTCCTGGAGACGGAATGCTCTAGACTGGAGCGATGCGACTGACCCCTATCTTCCTGCTCTCCGCCACCGATGCCGCCCACTTCCCTTCCGAGGCAAGGACCTTCGGCGCGCCCGAGATCGCCTTCCTTGGCCGCTCCAACGTTGGCAAGTCGTCGCTCATCAATGCGCTGCTCGGCTCCCAGCAGGCGCACACCTCATCCACCCCCGGCCGTACCCGTGCTATCAACTTCTTCTCTCTGCACCAGGGCACGGGCGACAAAATCAAACCCCGACCCACGCTCATCTTCGCCGACCTGCCCGGCTACGGCTACGCCAAGATATCCAAATCCATCTCCGCCGAGTGGCCCAACTTCATCGAACCCTACCTCACCAAGCGCGAGACCCTCGCCCTCGCCGTCTGTCTGGTAGACAGCAACATCCCGCCACAGCCCAGCGACCGTCAGCTCATCGACTTCTTCCGTCACACCCAGCGTCCCTACCTCGTCGTCGCCACTAAATCCGACCGCCTCTCCCACAACGCGCTCGCCAAATCGCTCGCTGCCCTCAAGCGCGAGCACGAGATCGACGAGGTTCTCTCCGTCTCCGCCAAATCCGAAGTCGGCACCAAAGCCCTCTGGCCGCATCTGCTGGCTGTCGCGGAGTAGTGTTTACCTCATAGCTCATAGCCTACAGAATCTCAGTTCATAGCTCACGGCTCAAAGCCCATAGCTCCGTCATGAAAACCAGCCTCTCGCAATCGTTGCTGCTCTCCTTCCGTCAGCCACACCCATCGACCATCACCGCGAGCCTCCCGAAGATATTTGGGAACACTCTGAATCCAGCGTCTGCGAACCAGATCATCAGGTTGAAGAATCGCCAGTAACCGCTCATCCAACGCTCGCAGCTCGACCGCGTTCGCCGCAGGAATATAAACCTCCTTGAACTGCTTGCGCGCAATGCCCGCGTCGCTTCGTTCTTCGTCCTCACCCTCCATCTTCCGCAAACGCATCCCCGCCGACTGTAGCGCTTGGATGCTTTCTTCCTGCAGAATCGAATCCGCATTTTGTTTCGCGCCAATCAGCAGCAGATCGGGCAGCACGCCGCGTTCCACCAACTCGCGCAACGTTTCACGGACCTCCGCGGTCAGCCCGACACTCAGCGCTCTCCGCAACCGCACCTGGTTCTTCAGCGCGCGCAGCGCCTCATCCAGCGTATTCACCACAAAGTCCACTTCGCCGCGCCGCATCGCTGCCTTCACCGCGACAGCATCGGCGTCGATTGCCAGCGTCGCCCCTACCGCAATGCTGACAGCGGTTGGCACCCCGCTCGCCGCGCAGCCTTCGCCGCAGCACAGCACCAGACCCCCGCCCCAATCTTCCCGCACCTCCATCAACGCTCCATACAATCGGAGCGTCTCCAACTGGCGATCGCCGGCATTTGCAGTCTGCATCCACTTCCCTCGGGGAGAACCTGTCTAATTCCACACCTCAAGCCATAGAATCGTTCTTGTTTTGCTTAAGGGCACGGCTTCAGCCGTGCCGTAAATGCTGAATTTAACTGCGGCTTTAGCCACTGAGGTCAGCGATTAGCACACAATCAAGAGTTAGTAGTCAGACTATACGAAGAAGCCCCGCAACATTTTGGTTGCAGGGCTTGTCCAAATGTTAAAGCACGTAGCTGTTTATTCCCCGTAGTAATCCAGGCCCAGATG
>CAWERM010000036.1:0-23294 GCA_963810995.1 uncultured Acidobacteriaceae bacterium
ATAGCAAAAGGATGCTGTGCCTACTCGCCCAGCAGTTCAACCCATGAATCCAGAATCTCCGCACCCAGACCATTGCACAGCCGATGCAGCGCGTCATCGACCTCACGCACCTGTCCTGTCAGGTAGTCCGATGAGCTGGAGATCGCCACCACGCCTAGCGTGGCGCGGTTCCATAGACTCGCGTCGTCCAGCTCGGCCACCGATACGTTGAAGCCATGGCGCAGCTTGTCCTTCAGCGAGCGCACCACCTGCCGCCGGTCCTTGATCGACTGTGCATGTGGAATGGAAACCTCGACGGTGAGCTTGGCAATCGGCATCGCTGCAAGTCTACTGGGAGCTCGTTCGCACGACTGGATCAGAATAATCGAAGTGGCACGCGGCATAACGAGATTGTGGTCAGAGTGCGAAGATGGGAATGTGCATGTGACGGAGGCCGCATGATCTCGCAGGCGAACTGTAGTGCGACGACACCGATGGGGGCGACGCTGCTCCGGGACCAGGGGCTGCCGGGCGGTGGCGCGACCTTTCGAGCTTGGGCGCCGCGCGCTCGCGCAGTCTATGTGAACGGCGTCTTCGGCGGAGTGGGCCGTAAAGGGGAGATACCCGATCTCCTGCTGGCCAAGGACGCCAACGGCTACTGGTCGGGCTTTCTGCCCGAGGCTGCGGAGGGCGACACCTACTTTTTTTATGTTGTTGGCGCGGGATCGCAAGGCCCCAAGCGCGACCCTTACGCGCGCGAGCTGGTCAACGATCCGGCGCAGCCATTCCCGATGTGCCCAGGAGTGATCCGCTCGGCCAAGGCGTACCCCTGGCATGATGCCGGCTTCCGCACGCCGGACTACTCGGACATGGTTGTCTATCAACTGCATATTGGGACCTACTTTCCTTCCTCACCTGACCGTGCTTCCACCTTCCTCGATGTGGTGGAGAAGGTGGAGTATCTGGTTGCACTGGGCGTCAACGTCGTACAGCCGCTGCCCTTGCATGAGATGGAAGACTCGCCCTCGCAGGGCTATCCGGGGCTGGGCTATCAGGGCTCGGACCTGTACTCGCCGGAGTTCGATTATGTGGTCTACGATGCGGACGAACTGGCGAGGCATCTGGCCACTATCAACCGGCTGCTGGCCGCAAAGGGCTTCGCGCCCATGACTCTGGCCGACATCTCTCCGGCGGTGGCGCAGATCAAGGCGATGGTGGACCTGCTGCACGTCTACGGCATCGCTGTCTGCTTCGACGTGGTGTACAACCACGCAGGAGGCTGGCAGCAGGACTACTCTGTGTCCAAGAGCATTGCGGCGGAAGGCGTTCTGCATGGCGACGACTATAGCCTCTACTTCTGGGACCGCGCGTTACCTACTGATGTGAACGGCCATTGGGACAACAACCAGAGCCTCTACTTCACGGACCAGGGCTTTGTGGGCGGGCTCTCGTTCGCGCTGTGGAACGCGGACGTGCGCGGATTTCTTCGCAACAATGCGCTGGGCCATCTGAAGGACCTGCACGCGGACGGATTCCGATACGACGAAATCAGCATGTTGCTGGCGATGAACCGGGCCAGCGGCTGGGAGTTTTGCAAGGACCTGACACAGGCCGTGCGCGCCGAGAATCCACGCGCCCTGCAAAATGCGGAGTACTGGCCGGGCGAATACGGTGCACCCGCGGAGTTGATGGTCGCGCCAGTGGAACAGGACGGCCTCGGTTTCGACACGGTGCAGCATGACGGTCTGCGCGAGGCCATTCGATCGGCCATTGGCCAGGCAGCGCAAGGAGCAGGCGCCAAAGTCGGGATGAGCGGGCTCGCTCGCTCGCTGTGGCCCACCGGTTTTTCCCATGCGTGGCAGACCGTCCCATGCGTGGAGAACCACGACATCGTGAAGCTGGGCGAAAAGCCGCGCGTTCCACGACTGGCCGATGGCTCCAATCCGCGCAGTTGGTACGCGCGCAGCCGCACCCGCGTAGCCATATCGCTGCTTCTCACCGCGCCGGGGATTCCCCAGCTCTTCATGGGCCAGGAGTTCCTGGAAGACAAGCCGTGGTGCCCGGACCCGCGCCGGCCAGAGCACATGATCTGGTGGGGCGGACTGGCATCGGCAGGGAAGCACGCGGTGGATCCGGCGATGGCTGACCATCTGCACTTCACCCAGGATGCAGTGCAGCTGCGCAACTCGCAACCCGCGCTGCGCGGCGAAGGAATCAACGTCTTCTATACATCGGACGCCGATCGCGTCATCGCCTTCCATCGCTGGGTCGAGGGCGTGGGACGCGATGTGGTGGTGGTGACGACGCTGTGCGAGACGACGTGGGGCAGCTATCAGCTTGGCTTTCCCGGCGCGGGCCGCTGGATCGAAATCTTCAACAGCGACGCATACGACAGTTGCAACGCCAACGGGGTACTGGTGAATCCGCAGATTGCGGGCAACGACGGTGGCGTCGATGCATCCGGCACTCCGATGCACGGCCTGCCCGCCTCAGCCTGCATCGTCATCCCAGCAAACGGTGTTGTGGTCTTCGCAAAAGCATAGTGCTGGGCAACGGCCCGATCTGTACATATTCTCTACCCCCCCCCATCCCCCCGTGGGGAATTTGCTTGTAAGCGAATGATTCCGGTTCGGTTACGGGTAAAATATTCAAAACAAATGCCGAGACGTAAGTGGCATGGAATCAAGCGTTTAATGGGTTAATGTGGCCCATAATATTCATTCCATTGCGGTTACGGGTACAATTCATAACAGCCGAGTTACGGGTGAAAAAAACGATTATGCAGGGTTACTCCTCCATAACACTCATTCTGTTACTGTTACGAACAAAGTCGTCCTGCGGGATGGCTTGAATCGGATACCCTGAACAATAACGGCCAACAAAACAAATACGGAGATTCTGGCCTTCGACTCCGCTCAGGCCAGAAGGACGACTCTGAATTTGATCTATACCTCTATTCTACCAAGCGGGGCATAACTACTATGCCAACTATTTTCGGCTATTTTTGGGGTGGAAGAGATTTAGATTGAGTAGGTTGAGATTTTTTGGGAGGCGCGAGGGGCTTGACAAGGAAAACAGGGGACAGGGATCAGGGAACAGGGGTCAGAAAGGACGAGGCGGGAGTTTCCGGCGGGATCAGGGAAGGAGAAATGCGGGTCGCTGCGCCTGCGGCTTCGCTCGGGCCTTCGGCAGAGCGGAAGCGTCCTGCGGACGCAGCTTTTTGCGGCACGGCTGAAGCCGTGCCCTTAACAAAAACAGTGTTTTTCAGCACCCTCTGAAGCCCGATTCTTCGGGGGATGGATTCAGGGGCCTGAAGGCCCCTGCTTCGTCCGGGAAAGCCACTCGAAGGATTTGCCCCGGGTATATCTACTCTGGTTCCGCGTGGCCCACTGGTTCTGGCAAGCTGCATGAAGTCTTTGTTTTTCAACCGCGACTGAATTCTAATTTCTGTTAGTCGCAGCGATGCAGTCCTTCCCCATGCCGCAGGCAACACCACATACGTCCTCTGTAAGAGCGGCCCTGACGGTGATGGGGTTCAGTGCGGTCGTTGGCCAGATCGTTCTGATGCGGGAGTTCATTGTTGTCTTCAACGGCAACGAGATCTCGTTGGGGATACTGTTCGCCACCTGGCTGCTGTGGACCGCGGCGGGTAGCAGCCTGAGCAGCGTCTTTTCATTGGGCGAACGCAATGCCCGACGATCGGTCGCCGCGCTCGAATGCCTGCTCGCTGTCAGCCTGCCGCCGACACTATGGGCGTTGCGCGCCAGCAAATCCGTCTTTCAAACTGTACCGGGCGAGTTGATTGGACCGCTGCCGATGGAGCTTACCTCCCTGGTGTGTCTGAGCGTGTTCTGCTTTGTTTCGGGCGCGTTATTCGCGGTTGCGTCGCGCATGGTGGAAGAGGAGTGCGCGGTATCGGCGAGCGCCGCTACCAGCTCGGCTTATTTGCTGGAGGCCGCAGGTTCCGGCCTGGGCGGTATTGTGGCCAGCATACTGTTGCTGCGCTTTTTGGGTCCCTTCCAGATCGCGAGCATCGTGGTCATCCTGAACCTGTGCATGGCAGCGGTGCTGTTGCTGCGGATGAGCCGCAGGCAGATTGCTGTGTTGGCTGTGGCAGCGGCGCTCTGCGCGGCCCCTCTTTAAAGATTGCCGCACCGTTCATGGACAGGCAATCGCAGGCGCGCCTGTGGAATGGCTTCCACCTGGTAGGGTCGCGCGACTCCATCTACGGCAACATCACGGTAACCGGGACAGGCGATCTGCGCAGCATCTATCAGAACGGCGTGATCCTGGCCAACGCTCCGGACCAGAACGCAGCCGAGGAGGCAGTTGATTATGCACTGCTGGAGAGCGCCGAGCCGAGACACATTCTGCTGATTGGCGGAGGAGTGAAGGGCAGCATCGTCGAAGCACTGAAGCATCCCACGGTCGAGCGTATCGACTACGTCGAACTGGATCCCGCGCTCATCGGCATGGCGCGCCAGTTCTTTCCGGCGCAGACCGCTCCTGTTACCTCGGACCCCAGGGTACACATGCACTATGCGGATGGCCGGTACTATCTGAGGACAACCGGCGACCGGTTTGACGCAATACTGGTGGATGTACCCGACCCTCAGACCGCGCAGCTCAACCGGTTCTACACGGTCGAGTTCTTCCGTTCCGCCCGCGATCACCTGGCGCCGGGTGGATTGTTCGCATTGCAACTGCAATCGTCGGAGGAGACCATCAGTCCAGACCTTGCGCAGTTTCTGCGTTGCATACTACGAACGCTACAGGAGGTCTTTCCGTATATCGTTACCATCCCCGGCGACACCATCCACTTCTTCGCCGCTACTGGCACGGACGTTCTGACCGACAATCCACATACATTGATTGCAAGGCTGCGCGAGCGGAACCTGCATACGCAGTATGTTCGGGAGTATTTCATCCCTTTCCGCATGATGCCGGACCGCATGGCGCAGGTGAGAGAGCAACTGCGTCCTCTCGGTTCCACGCCGGTCAATCGCGATCTGGAGCCGATCGCCTATTACTTCAACCTGGTGCTTTGGAGCAAACAGTTCAGTGTAGGGAGTACCCGATGGTTCCAGGCCGCGGCACAGGTCAAATTCACGGTGGCAATCGGTGTTGCACTTGTGCTCTCGTTGCTTGCGGCAGTCCTTGGGGCGTCGGTTCATGGCCGGGAGAGGCGCGCCCGCTATGCGTCCGCATGTTGCATGGCCGCGACGGGCTTTACCATGATTGCGCTGCAGATTGTTCTGTTGCTGGCATTCCAGGCCATCTATGGCTACGTCTACTACCAGCTTGCGATCCTGATCGGACTTTGCATGGCAGGGCTTGCCATGGGAAGCTGGCTGAGTATGCACCACGCACGTGCCGGCGATCGGCCACCCTGCCGCAGCATGGCGACGACCCAGATATTGATCGCTCTCTCCGCGCCCGTGTCGATCGTTGCGGTCAGCCTGCTGGCCAGGGTTTCAGGAGTGGCTGCAACATGGATGGCGGCGCAGCTCGTCTTTCCTGCCTTGGCTGCCCTCGCCGGAGTGTTGGGTGGAACTCAATTTCCAATCGCAACGCAAATTTACCTGCATCACGACAGAGGCCGATCCAGACGTGGCACGCTCTATGCCGTCGATCTGCTGGGTGGATGCGCGGGCGCACTCCTGTTGAGCACTTACCTCATTCCGGTGTTTGGGTTCTGGAAGACCGCATGGCTCTGTGCTGCGATCAACCTGGGGCCTGCGCTTCTTGCCGCGCGATGTTCGATGCAGGAGGGCAGGTCAGGTTCATAGATACCTATGGCGTATGTTCGCCGAATACCACCGCGGTAAAGCGGAAGATGTCTGTATCCGCATCCTGCCAGCAGGAGGAGCGCATGCCCGCCTTGCCGCAGGTCTCTTCCAGATACCTCTGCCGGTCCCATTTTTCTTCCACTGGAACCTGGGGAAGAAAAAGGCCCTCATGATCGCCATTCTTCATCAACAAACCGTCCTGGCCAATTTTGATTTGATGCATATCCATGACACGCCGCAGGGGCGAGAGCACGGAGATCTCATAGTGCAGCTTGGGCAACTCCGAAGCTTCCACCGCACGGAAGCGGGGATCGCGCAGGGCGGCCAGCGTTGCCGTCTCCCGCACCGTCCGGTAGAGCGGCTTGGTGGCGGAGGTATAGCCGATGCATCCACGCAGCTCTCCCGATTCGCGCAGGGTCACAAACGCGCCACGGTCCTGGTTCAGGGCATCGCTCTGGGTTGCTTCCGGCTCGTACTCCTTATGCTCCGCCACCGCCATCTCAACGGATTTGCGGGCCAGCGCGAGCAGTACGTTCTTGTCGCGGTCGTTCAAGGAGAAGGGCGTTTCCACTGCCTTTGCGTTCGGAGCTTTTACGAAGAGGTCGGCGCTGTATCCCACCACGCGCGTGCGGTCGGACGAGGTGTCACCGGAGTTGGCGTACTTGAGTACCATTGCCTGGTTTGCTCCCAGGCGCTCGGCGGCAATCATGGCGGCCACGATGGGAGCGCCGCCGCAGGCCTCCCATATGCGCGTCTGGAAGTTGCTCGACATGCTGAAGTAGTCCCACACCGCAAGCGCGCCCAGCGTTTTTTGGTCGATGGTCTCCGCTTCGTCGTAGGTGTGGTAGTGGGAGAGATCGGAGCTGGCCAGGATCAGCGTGGTACCGCCACCTGTATTGTTCTGGATGAGTTTGGCCAGGGCCACCCCAAGAGTGCGGCTGCTCTTGTAGCTCTGGTCTCCCATGACAATGGGCACCAGTTGGAACTCGCCCAGCACGCGTTGCAGCCACGGCAACTGCACTTCAATCGCGTGCTCAGCGCCGGCCGGCGTGGCATCGTGCCCCTGGCTGGAGAGCTGCATGGTTGGGTCCATCTTGACAAGCTGTCTTGCAAAGGCCTTGTCCACCGGGACCGTTCCCAGCGGCGTTGCATAGGCGTCGCCGTCATAGATGGAGGTGAAGTCGAAGGGCACATAGTGCGATGGCGCAATCACGACGACCCGGGAGAACTTTCGTCCCTTCAATTCCGCATAGGTGTATGCGGCGACGGGGCCGGAGAACTGATACCCCGCGTGCGGAGCGACCACGGCGAGGATGGGGTCGTGGACCGGCGGCGGAGTGGCGTGCGCCAGCATGTCGTCGATCATTGCCGTCAGCGCCTTAGGGTCGGCCGGATAGAAGCTGCCGGCGACTCCAGCCTGCCGGACCTTCTGCGCGCCGGCAGCCTGCGCCTGCGGCAGTGGAGCAATCGCCAGAAGGGTGGCCAGTAAAGCAGCAAGCCAAGTGATTCTGCAACGCGCCTTGATCCACATTTGCAAACCTCCTCTGCGTGCTCAAGTGTGCCAGATGCCCGGGACCGGGTGCTGACAGAATGGGCAACAATCCTTGCGGATGAGCATCCGGCTGGCCGTGAACCCAACCCGCTCCACCAGCATACGGCGGCACTTCGGGCAGTAGGTATTCTGCGCGGAATGTCCCGGCACATTGCCGATGTACACATAGTGCAGCCCCTCGGCGTCGGCAATCGCCTTGGCCCGCTCCAGGGTCGGCACCGGGGTGATGGGCAGGTTCTTCAGCAGATACTCCGGATGAAACTGGGTAAAGTGCAGTGGAACATCCACGCCCAGGTTGGCCTTGATCCAGCGCGCCAGACCCTGGAACCCGGCATCGTCGTCGTTCATGGTCGGCACCACCAGGTAAACAATCTCCGTCCACTTGTCCATCTTGCGCAGGGTGACCAGCGAATCCAGCACGGGCTTCAACTGTCCGGTCACCACGTCCTTGTAGTACGACTCGGAGAAAGCCTTCAGGTCGATCTTGACCGCATCCATTTTTCCGTAGGCCGCCTTCAGCGACTCCTGCTGCATGTAGCCGTTCGACACGACCACGCTGCGAATGCCCGCTTCGTGCCCGGCATCGGCGGCGTCCATCAGAAACTCGCTGAACACCACCGGCTCGCTGTAGGTGTAGGCGATGGTCGGGCAGTCGTACTGACGGGCCAGATCGGCAACCCGCCGCGGGGGAGTGAACTCAGCGGGGACCTGTTCCGGACGCGACTGGGAGATGTCCCAGTTCTGACAGAATTTGCAGTTGACGTTGCATCCGGCCGTGGCCAGGGAGAAGGCGACCGTTCCCGGCAGGTAGTGGAAGAGGGGCTTCTTCTCGATGGGATCGACGTGCGCGGCGCAGACCCGCGAGTGGACCAGCGAGTAGTAGGTCCCTCCGCGGTTCTCGCGCACACCGCAATAGCCGCGCTCGCGGTCGCCCACGGAGCATTCGCGTGGACACAGCTTGCACTTGATCTTCTTATTTTCGAGCTTCTGGTAGAACTTGGCCTCGACCGTGAACTGCGCATCGTCCTGTTTCTCCGTGCCGACCGGCAAAGCGAGTGCGGAGAAGGGCGGGGAATACTCGCCGACAGCCAGGGCTGCTCCCGACGCCATGGCGCACCTCAGGAAGCAACGGCGGTCCACGTTGCCCTGCAGTTTGAAGTCATGCACCATAATGCCCCCCATCCAGCGTGCGGCTACATTTCGACAAGCGCGATTCTCTGGGGATCGTTCGTGCCCAATTGATGTCCGGCATCGGCACAGGTCGCGATGTAGTGTGGTGCGCGGCCCTCGGCTTCCAGCGTCTTCAATCCTTTTTCGGCACGCTTGCGCTCGATGATCTGCCAGCCGGTGTAATCCAACGCGACGGGATCCTGCGAGACGATCAGCGCATTGTGATTCCAACTGTACTCCGGTTTGTACGCCGGGCCGCCCTCATATTGCGCTGTGGTTGCGTCGCAGAGGGTCAATCGCATCCTGCTGCGGATATCGGGCAGCATGTTCAGGTCCGCGATGTACGGGTTGCATCCGTTGGGGTGATACTTGTTCGGGTTGTGGATGACGCCATACATGTTTTTCAGCGCGATGGTTACGCCCGCGCCATCATGGTCCTTGAGCACGGGAACATTAATGAGGAGGCTTGAGCGCTGGGTGAGGATTCGGGACAGCCGGCTGCCCACGCTGCCGTATGCAACCAGATCTGGTTCGTAATCCACTCGATCGGTGCCGAAGCATTGAACTCCCGTTCCACCCATCGACAGACGGAATCCGGCGCGTTCCAGTTCGTCGCTATCGTGGTCCCAGACCACGATGTCGCCGGCTTTGATACCCGCCTCCTGCAACCGTTCGCAGATGGCTTCGACCAGTTGCAGATTGCTGGAAAGACCGCGTCCTCCCAGCGAATTCACCTTTACTCCCACCGTATCGCCGGGGCGGACAAGCTTGCTCCATGCCTCGATCGCGTGGTCACGGTCGAAGAGAGTCTGCATGGCACGGTCCAGCAGGCCCAACATCCGGCGCGAATCCACCGTGGAACCCGTGCCGCGCAACAGAGCATCGCGCGTGATGACAACTTTGGACTTGGCGTGGGCAACACTTTTTTGTGCTGCTGCCGGCAGTTCCATGGCACCGCCGGTGCGTAGAACCGCAGCGCCGCTGAGACAGCGTTTCAAGAAATCCCGTCGACTCGAGGTCTGTATTGCGCTCATAGGGCTACTCCACTGAACGCACAAGCATACGGGCCCTGGTTATGCAGCGCACCGAACCATGTAATCGCAATCGAGTACTGCCATGCAGTGACGGACAGCACACGGTTGATTGTCCATGGGACTCCCTAGTTCCGGGCAAGCGCGGCTGCGATTATCATGGGCATAGAACTTTGGATCATTGGGGCGTGGGGACAGGATGTCCGTATCAAGCCGAAATACTGCCTCTGGCACAGGCGCATCGGGGCCAACGATTGCAGCATCCTCCCATTCTGGCTCTTCCACGCTTGCGGCGCCCCAGGAATTACCAGCGGCGGCCAAGGTCCAGCGCTGGATTGTTGCCATCGCGGTGATGTCCAGTGCGGTGCTGGAGGTCCTGGACACCTCGGTGGTCAACGTCAGCCTGCCCCATATTGCGGGCTCTCTCTCCTCCACCGTGGAAGAGGCGACCTGGGTACTGACGTCCTATATTGTGGCCAACGCCATTGTCCTGCCGGTGACCGGATGGCTGGCCAACTATATGGGGCGCAAGCGTCTGTTAATGACGGTGGTGACTGGGTTTACCGTGTCCAGTATATTGTGCGGACTGGCGCCGAACCTGCCCATGCTGATCTTCTTTCGCGTGCTGCAGGGAACCACGGGAGGAGGGTTGCAGCCACTCTCTCAGGCGGTGCTGCTGGAAGAGTTCCCGGGCCGTGAGCGCGGCAAGGCGATGGCCTATTGGGGCATGGGGATTGTGGCGGCGCCTGTGCTCGGCCCCACCATCGGCGGCTGGATCACCGATTCGTACTCGTGGCGCTGGGTCTTCTACATCAATGTGCCGGTTGGGATTCTCAGCTTGATCCTGATTTACCTCTTCGTTCGCGATCCGCACTATATTAAGCGCGGGACGCTGCGCGCTGATTTCTGGGGGCTTGGGATGCTTGCGCTGGGCATGGGCGCTTTACAGATCATGCTGGACAAGGGGCAGGAGAAAGACTGGTTCGGCTCTGAAATGATTCGGGTGCTGGCCGTAATGGCTGCGGTCTTTCTGATTGCTTTTATCGTTCGCGAGCTCACCGTCAAGGACCCCATCGTCCACTTCCATCTTCTGCGCTTCCGATCGTTTGCCACGGGCATTGGCCTGGCGGCTGTGCTCGGATTTGTGCTTTATGGCGGACTCATCCTACTGCCGCTGTTTATGCAAACGCTGCTGGGCTGGACTGCGGCCACGGCAGGCCTATGGACCAGCCCGCGTGGCATTGGGACGGCACTCTGCATGCCCGTGGTCGGTTATCTGCTGGGTAGGGGATGGGATGGACGCCGGATGCTGGCATTCGGATTTGCTGTAGCCGGTGTGTCGTTCTTCGGATTCGCGCACATGACGCTGCAATCGGGCACATGGGACATCTTCTGGATACAGATTACGCAGGGTGCTGCGCTGGGGTTGCTGTTTGTGCCCCTAACGACCCTGACCATGGCCTCGATTCCGCCGCAGGAGACAGGCTATGCCACCAGCCTCTACAGCGTGTCGCGCAACATCGGCTCCAGCATGGGGATATCCTTTGTGACCACCTGGATCACGCGCCGCTCCCAGTTTCATCAAACCATTCTGTCGTCTAATGTTACGGCAAGCAGCCTGATGAGCCGGGAAGCGATGCAGCAGCTTACCGGCGCCATCCAGCACAGCGGCGTCGACCGTACAACCGCCAGCCACAGGGCAGGCGCACTGATCTATCGGACGATGCAACAGCAGGCCGCGCTGTTGAGCTATGTAGACGTGTTTACCATCATGGGAATTTTATTTTTGCTGGTGATTCCCTTGGTCTTCCTGATGAAGCGGCCTTCGCACTCGATGGCGCGTTAGGCCAGAGGCACGGGCTTATTCCTATGAGAAAATCGCTCGTGAACAAAGGCGATAGCAAGTATGCGCTTAGTTCTGTTAGCGTGTTGCGGTCAGTAAAATCTGGACCTAGAGGGACATGAGAATGAAACGCACACTCACGCGCCGCCATTTCACCAGGACGGCTGCGGCCGCCGCGGTTGCAGCAGGCCTCACGAAGCCGCGGCACGCAGTCGCGCTGCTGGCCCAGAACGCTCCGCTGGGGGTGGAAGAGCCCGGCGCCGTCGCACCTGCTGGCGGGTCGGGTGCTGCCAACGCGACTGTCTCCAACGATCCTGCCGCGCCATGGACGAAGGACACGCCGGAGCTTGTTGCCCGCGCGCTGGAAGGCCAGCTTCCGACGCCAGCCGGCCCGTTCCAGGACTCGTGGGACTCGATCGAGAAGAACTATAAGGACCCTGAGTGGTTCCGCGACGCCAAGTTCGGGATCATGATGCATTGGGGCATCTACTCGGTTCCAGCCCACGCCAGTGAGTGGTATGTGCGCTATATGTATGGCGGCAACAAGGACGTGATGCAGTGGCATACCGAGCACTACGGTCCGCCCACCAAGTTCGGCTACAAGGACTTTCTGCCGATGTACACGGCTGCCAAGTGGGACCCCGACGCATGGGCCGACTTGTTCAAGAAGTCCGGCGCCAAATACGTCATAGCCCCAGGTGAGCACCACGACGGTTTTTCCAACTGGGACAGCGCCATAAATCCGTACAACGCAGTGAACTATGGCCCGCACCGTGACCTGGATGGCGACCTCATCAAGGCGGTGCGCAAGGTTGGCCTGAAGACGGGAATCTCCGACCACTCCAGCTTCCACTTTGTCTTTATTCCCGCGCTACCCGGCAGCGATCAATACGACCCGAAGTGGGCGGCCTTCTACAACGTCGCGGACAAGAGCAATGCTGCGCGGACCAAGTTCATGCACGACTGGGTGGCCAAGAGGATCGAGACCATCGATAAGTATCAGCCGGACATTCTGTGGTTCGATATGAACACCGACGCCCGATGGGACCCGCTGAAGATCAAGGTGTCGGACTACTACTTCAACCGCGCGAAACAATGGGGCAAGCAGGTGGGCATAAGCGCCAAGACCGCTGCATGGGTGACTGGCCAGATTATGGACTACGAGCGCGAAGGCCGCGCGCCGATGGAGTTGACCGAGTGGATATGGGAGCCGGACGATCCGATCACCGATAAGTTCGGCTATGTGGAAGGGCAGAAGCCAGTCTCGCCCGGTTCGGTGGTTGTGAAGATCGTGGAGAACAGCAGCAAGAACGGCAATCTACTGTTGAACATCTCGCCGAAGGCGGACGGCACCATCCCGCAGGAGCAGCAGGACGTGCTGTTGGCGGTCGGCAAGTGGATGGATGTGAACGGGGAGGCAATCTACAACACACGCCCGTGGACGAAGTACGGCGAAGGCCCGGCGGCCGATGCGGCGGCGGCAGCGATGGTGAAGATACGCGCTACCGGGAAGTTCGCAGGCCGCATCAACGGGGACAACCAGGGAGGCGGTAGCGGGGTCAGCGGCGGCGGCATCTCGCGAAACGGATATACGCCCAAGGACATCCGCTTCAACACCCACGGCAACACACTCTACGCCAATGTGATGAAGTGGCCGGATGAAGCACCCGTCGTCATTACGTCGCTTGCCACCGGCCAGCCGGTGAAGGGCAAGGTCAAGAAGGTGGAACTGCTGGGGCATCCCGGAGACCTCAAATTTACACAAGATGGAGAAGGTCTGAAGGTGACTTTCCCACCCGAAAAACCATGCGATTTTGTTTACTCGCTGAAGATCACTGGACTGAAGTTGACATAAGTCAAGGGACTGGAGAAGCCGTATGAAAGGTATATTCACTCGCCGCAAATTTCTGGAAACATCCGCACTGGCCGCCGCAGCCGGTGTCAGTGCGCCTCTGTGGCAAACACGCGCCCGCGCGCAAGGTGCATCGCCGGCGACTACCGTGTCCCCCATCGCTCGCGGCCCGTTCAAAGGCTCGCGCGACTCTTTCAGTGCATACCATATGCCGGATTGGTTTGCCGACGCGAAGTTCGGCATGTGGAACCACTGGGGGCCGCAGTCCGCGGCCGAGTATGGCGACTGGTATGCCCGGCGCATGTACGTGCAGGGCGAGCCGCAATACCAGCATCATCTGCAACACTACGGACATCCATCCAAGACTGGCTTTGTGGATGTCATCAAGTCATGGAAGGCCGATAAATTCGATGCGGACTATTTGATTGGCCTGTACAAAAAGGCCGGAGCGAAGTATTACGTTGCCATGGGCTGCCATCATGACAACTTCGATATGTGGAACTCGAAGTATCAGCCACGATGGAATGCGGCGAACAGTGGTCCGAAGAAGGATATCCTCGGCAGTTTTGCCATAGCGGCGCGCAAGCAAGGCCTGAGGTTTGGCGTCAGCGAGCATCTTTCGAACAGCTTCTGCTGGTTTGGCACGGCGCATGGCAGCGATAAGACGGGTCCTCTTGCAGGTGTGCCCTACGATGGTATCGATCCGCAGTATGCCGACCTCTATCACGACTATAGCCAGATGCCGAAGGACTTCGTCGACAAGGTAGTGAATGCGCCCGCCAAGGGAGCGATTGCGATGAGCCGCGAAGGTCCGGATTCATGGCGTATCAACTATCTGAATCGCATCATGGATGTGGTGAGCCAGCACCAGCCTGACCTGCTATATACCGACGGCGGCATTCCCTTCGGCGATGACGGACTGGGAATTGTCGCTCACCTATACAACACAAGCGCCAGCCGTCATGGCGGGTAAGGTGGAGGCGATCTACACCAGCAAGAGCCGACCCGATGCGGAGAGTGGCATGTGCCTGCTGGACGTGGAACGCGGCACGGTAGATTCGATCTGGCCGCGCCCCTGGCAGACGGATACCTGCATCGGCAACTGGCACTACGATACACGCGCCCGATACAAGACTCCCAAGCGCGTGATCGACATGATGGTGGACATCGTCAGCCGCAATGGCAATCTCCTTCTCAATATTCCTCTGCCCAATAGCGGCATTCCCGACGACAAGGAGATGGCCATCATCCAGAGCATTACAGAATGGATGGCGGTGAACAGTGAAGGAATTCATGGGACACGGCCATGGAAGATCTTCGGCGCGGGGCCGGGCGCGGACTTCAAACCGCCCGCGGGAACACAGTTCAACGAGAACACCCGGCAGGACCTCACCTTCGAGGACGTTCGCTACACCACCAAGGGAAAAACGCTGTACGCATTCATGATGGGATGGCCGGGCAAGGAAGCAGTGATCCCATCGCTGGCAACGGCCGCCAAGCAGGGCGTTGGCAGGATTAAGAACGTGGAACTGCTGGGGATTGGCAAAGTCTCTTTCAAGCAGAATGAGACGGCATTGACCGTGCAGCTTCCAGAGAAACAGCCGAGCGAATTTGCGATTGCGTTCAAGATTATCGGCGCGTGAGGCAACCCCGTCGCAGCGATAAAAAATGTAACAGTAAAAAGCGAAGCATCAACCATTAGTTCGTTTACAGCATTGATGAACACTCAATTCACTCGTCGCCAATTTGCAAAGATGACGGCTGCCATTGCAGCCGCGGCAGGTCTCCCGCGCGCCTTTTCGCAGCGCGCCAGCAAGCCGTCGCACGCGATTGCTCCAGGCCCGTTCAAGCCAACCTGGGAATCGTTGGTGGCGAATTACAAGACGCCCGACTGGTTCCGCGACGCCAAATTCGGGATGTGGGCGCACTGGACTGCGCAGTGCGTCCCCGAACAGGGCGACTGGTATGCGCGCCGCATGTACATCCAGGGCGAGAAGGACTATGACTACAACGTCAAGAACTACGGCCATCCCTCGAAGGTCGGCTTTATGGAGATCGACAATCTCTGGAAGGCCGAAAAATGGGACCCGGAAAGGCTGATCTCGCTCTACAAAAAGGCGGGAGCGAAGTATTTCTTCGCTATGGCAACGCATCACGACAACCTCGACATGTACGACTCGGCACATCACGACTGGAACACAGTCAAGGTTGGGCCGAAGAGGGACCTCGTCGGCACATGGGCGAAGATTGTGCGCGAGAATGGACTGCGGCTTGGCGTCACCAATCACAATTCCTGGGCAGCGCGATGGCTACAGCCCGCCTATGGCTACGATGGCGAAGGGCCGCTGGAGGGCGTGCGATACGACGCATACACGCTGCGCAAAGAAGACGGCAAGGGCAAGTGGTGGGAGGGTCTCGATCCGCAGGACCTATATACCGGCAACAGTGTCAGAATGCCCAATGGAATACATGGCATCGCAGCGGTACAGGCCTGGTACAACCAGTACACCAGCCTTGCAAAAGAGAATCCCATGCCGTCGGAGGCCTTCTGCGAGGACTGGTATCTGCGCTGCAAGGACCTGGTGGATAAGTATCAGCCGGACGTGCTTTACTTCGACACCAACGAATTGCCTCTTGGCCAGGCCGGGCTGGATGTTGTCGCGCATCTATACAACCTGAGCGCGGCGCGCAACGGAGGGCGCACGGATGCCGTGGTCAACGGCAAGCACATCCAGCCGAACCACGTTGGGGCATTCGTGGAGGACATTGAACGCAGCACGGCCAACGCGATCCGTCCCGATCCGTGGCAGACCGATACCTGCATCGGCGACTGGCACTACAGCCGCGCCATCTACGAACAGAACCGCTATCAGACGGTCCCGACCATCGTCTCCATGCTCACCGACATTGTCAGCAAGAACGGCAACCTGATGCTGAACATTCCGCTACGCTGCGATGGTTCCATAGACGAGAAAGAAGAGGCATTCATAGCCGGGTTTACCGCATGGATGGATGTGAACTCCGAAGGCATTTTCGCCACGCGGCCGTGGAAGAAATACGGTGAAGGCCCTTCTACCACGGCGCCTCCTGCGCGCGCCTATGGCCCTGCCGGGCCGGCCTATACAGCGGAGGACATCCGCTTCACTACCAAGGGCGATGCACTCTACGCATTTGTGGGAGCATGGCCGAACGTCGCGCGTTGCAAAGATCGAGAGTCTTGCATCCACTTCGCCGCAGATTGCCGGGGCGAAGGTCACTAACATCTCGCTGCTTGGCTACGACGGCAAACTTACATGGACGCAGGATGAACAGGCGCTATCTGTGAACCTTCCCGCGAATCCGCCCAGTCAACATGCTGTCACGCTTAAGATTCATGGCTTGCCGACAGTTTGACCGGCGAGTTATGCGGTTGGACAGATTAAATGCGCCACAAGGAAGTTTATGAACTCTATTAAGATACGCTCTCATATTGCATCGCTCTGCGTCGCGCTATGTCTCATTACTGTAGCGCGTGCCGAGGTCAAACCCTCCAATCTCTTCAGCGACCATATGGTATTGCAGAGCGGCATGTCGGTGCCCATATGGGGGACGGCCGATCCTGCGGAGAAGGTCACCATTAAATTCAACGGCCAAACCAGGTCCGCCGCCGCTGACGCTAACGGCAAGTGGATGGTGCATCTGACCAAACTGAAATCCGGCGGGCCGTTTGAGATGACGATCTCAGGCAATAAGGCGGGCGATGCGCCGATCGTGGTGAAGGACGTGCTGGTGGGCGAGGTGTGGCTGGGATCGGGCCAGTCGAACATGGATTTCACCGTCGCCACCACGACGCGTCATTATTTTGCCGGAGTGGCCAACGAAGCGCAGGAGATTGCGGCCGCCAACTACCCCAACATCCGCATGTTCACCGGCGGATGGAAGACCACCACCGAGCCGCAATCCAACATCTCCGGTAGCTGGCTTGTCGTCACGCCGGAGAACGTGAAAGAGATGTCCGCCATCGGCTATCTTTTCGCGCGCGATATGCAGAAGGAATTGAAGGTCCCCTTCGGCATCGTTACGGAGGCCTTCGGCGCCAGCACCGCCGAAGCGTGGACCAGCCGCGAGGCGCTTGCGGCGGTCCCACAGTTGAACCAACTGCTTGTCAACTTTGACGCTAGCGTGGACGCATATAAGACACATCCACCGGACATGACGGCGGCCTTGAAAGCATGGCAAGTGGCCGCGGACGCGGCTACGGCCGCGGGCAGGGCCGCTCCTCGAAGGCCCAGCAATGGAAACCCTGCGCAAGACCAGCATAGCCCGACCGTGATGTTCAACGGCATGATCAATCCGGTGATTCCGTATGCTATCCGCGGCGTCCTGTGGTATCAGGGCGAGGCCATCAACGGCGGCGCCACGGGCTACAAACTTTATCCGTTGCTGCAATCCACACTGATTAAAGACTGGCGTCAGCGCTGGGGCGAGGGCAATTTTCCGTTCTACATCTGCCAGCTTGCCCCACTCAAACCATGGCCCAATCGCGCGGATACCTGGTACAACAACCCGGCCGTCCGCGAAGCGCAGGCGACTGTGCTTTCCCTTCCCAACACGGGCATGGCCGTCACCATCGACATTGGCGATCCCAGCAATATTCACCCCAAGGACAAGCAGGACGTTGCCGACCGGCTGATGCGCATTGCGCTGGCCAATACCTATGGCCGTAAGATGGAGTATTCCGGACCGAGATATGAATCGATAACGGTTGAAGGCAACGCCATCCGGCTCAAGTTCAGCCATGTGACTGGCGGGCTTATGGCGAAGGGCGGCGACCTCAAGACCTTCACCATCGCGGGCAAGGACGGCAAGTTCGTCGCGGCGACCGCGCGCATCGACAATGACACTTTACTCGTCTCCAGCCCGGACGTTCCCGAACCGGCCGCGGTGCGTTATGCGTGGGAGAATTATCCCGAGGGAGCGAATTTCTTCAACGGCGATGGTCTGCCCGCCCCGCCCTTCCGCACCGATCACTGGGACTATGAACCGCCAGCCCTTCCTTCCACGAGGACCCCATGAAAATTACACGTAGACAGGCTTTGAGTGCGCTGGCCAGCGGCGCGATTGCATTAGCTACCTCCTTTGCATGGGCGCAAGCACCCATGACTACCGATGATGGTGCGGCAGCGCGCATTGCCTGGTGGCGCGATGCCAAGTTCGGCCTCTTCATCCATTGGGGTCTCTACGCTATTCCCGGACGCGGCGAATGGGTGCAATGGAACGAGCAGATTCCCGTGGACGAGTATGCCAAGCTGGCCAGTCAGTTTACCGCGGAGAAGTTCGACGCCGATGCATGGGCAGCTACGGCCAAGGCGGCAGGCATGAAGTACACCGTAATGGTGACGCGTCACCACGATGGCTTCGCCATGTTCGACGATCCGGGAAGCGATTTCACTGCGATGAAATCGGCGGCCCACCGCGACTTCGTGGCGGCTTACGTTACGGCCGCACGCAAGGCAGGACTGCGCATTGGACTCTACTATTCGCCGCTCGACTGGAGATTTCCCGGCTACTTCTTCCCGGAACTTTATCGTCCCAGCGCCATCCAGATGCGCGATCAGTATCATCGCCAACTGAACGAACTGGCATCGAACTACGGAAAGATCGACATTTTCTGGTTCGATGGCGGCGGTGAGAGCTGGTTGGGCTTTGGCGGCGTCCAATACAAGAGCGGTCAGTGGACGGGCAGGGCAAGGGGGCAGAGTTACTCCGGGTCCTTCTCCTGGCAGGACGACCAGGCGATCGCCAATATGCGAAAGCTACAGCCCACGGCCATCATCAACAACCGCACCGACGCCCCGGCTGACTTTCGCGATCGCGAGGGAGACAAAGCTCTGGGCGACTTCGACAACCAGCACCCATGGGAGCTTTGCACCACAATCGCAGGCGGAGTGTGGGGCTACAAGCCGAATGCCAAGGTTAAGACGCGGGATGAGACGATCCGCCTGCTGGTCTCTGTGGTGGGACGCGACGGAAACCTTCTGCTCAATGTCGGGCCACGACCCGACGGTCAGATCGATCCGGAACAGGCGCAGGTGCTGCGCGATGTTGGCGACTGGCTCAAGCTATATGGTCAGAGCATTTACGCTACGCGTGGCGGCCCTTACCTGCCGGGCGACTATGGTGTCTCGACATTTCGCGACAAGACGGTCTATCTGCACATTCTCAACCCCGCGGGCAAGACCCTAACGCTTCCAGCTCTGCCGGCCAAGATTCTTTCCTGTACCAACCTCACCGGCGGCAACGCCAAATGCACGCAGACGGACACCGGTGTTGAACTCACACTGAGCGGCAATCCGGAGACAGTGGACACGATCGTAGCCCTAACACTCGCATCCACTGCAACGGGGATTAGCCCGATTGCGACGACACCGGCCACCAAGCCAGTCTCTGCCGCAGCCGGCAGCGGACAGTAAGGCGTGGATCACAACTGGACTGATCTGCGTAGCGGATACTGGAAGAGCTCCAGCGACGCAACGGTCCTGCCAACGACGTGCGATCCTATATTCATAGGCGGAGAGTGAGTCAGATATCCGGAGCGATAAAATCGCTAGCGGAGCGGTATTGAAAATATCGACACAGGACCATGTCGTTTTGCGCATTAGCTGTCCGCGGATTGATTCGAGGGTGTGATTGTATGAAGGACGAACGCAAGAATGCTTTTAGCCAGCAGGCAATGCAATCGTTCTCCACGCAGCCGGCAAGTTTCGGTCTTTCCAAGGTAGACATTCTGCTGCAGAATGCCGCAGCGCACCACACGGAAGGGCGATTGGCCCAGGCGGAAGCCTTGTATCGGCAGGTCTTGCAGATTTCTCCCCGGCATTCTGTCACGCTGCATCTGTTGGGGCTGGTCGCGTTTCAGGTTGGACAGAGTGAAGCGGCGCTTGATCTGATCGAGAGCGCGATTCAAGCCAATCCGGAGTTTGCGGAGGCCTATTGCAGCCGGGGCAATGCTCAGTATCAACTGATGCGGTACGCGGAGGCCGTGGCGAGCTTTGGCGAGGCCATCCGGTTGAATCCGACGATATCGGAAGCCCACCACAACCTCGGCTCTGCGTTGAATGCCATGAACCAGCAACAGGCGGCGCTGCGGAGCTATGACGAGGCCATTCGTCTCAATCCGGATTATGTGGAAGCCTACTTCAACCGAGGCAATATTTTTCTAGCTCTCAAGCAGTATCAGGCGGCTGTGGAGAGTTACGACAAGGCCATCAGGCTCAACGCGAATATCGCGGAGATATTCAACAATCGGGGCAGTGCGCTGCTCGATTTGTTGCAGTACGAGGCTGCCAAACAGAGCTTTGACAGGGCTATTTTTCTCAAGCCGGATTATGCGGACGCGCACTACAACAGAGAAGCTGCTCGTTGTTCCTTGAGTATGTATCAGGCGGCCCTACAGAGTTATGAGAGGGCCGTGCTTAGCAGCCCCGATTATGAATTCAAAAAAGGGACCGCGGCCTATGAGTCGGCAATGAAAAAGGTGGCGCGGATTGCGAAGATCACAGGCAAAGAGAGAGTAAAGAAGGAACTGGACTCACTGCCTCCCGCCATCCGGACACTTCCTGCGGTATGCAATCTGCGCAACGCATTTTTTGCCAAGACAGAATCGAGCGGTAGGGACCTGGTGTTCTTTTGCGCCGATACCGGTGAAATCTGGGACCCACAGACAGCAAGGGCAAAAGGCATCGGAGGATCGGAGGAAGCGGTCCTATGGCTCTCCAGGCTTTTGCATCGGCGCGGATGGAATGTCACGGTCTATGCTAACTGCGGCTTGCAGGAACGGGACTACAACGGTGTTTCATGGAAGCCCTACTGGATGTGGAACTTTCGCGATAAGCAGGATGTTACGGTGCTATGGCGGCATCCGCAGTTAGCGGTGTACAACATCAATTCAAATGCAGTGATTGTGGACTTGCATGAACGTCATCGGCGAGGAAGAGTTCACGCGGGACAGGCTGCATAGAATCGATCGGATATTCGTCAAGTCCAGGTTTCACCGCTCACTTTATCCCCAGATTCCCGACGAGAAATTTGTCATCATTCCCAACGGCATCGATGCGAATCTGTTTGAGGATATCTGCGAACGTGACCCGCAGTTAATGATCAATACTTCGTCGGCCGACCGTAGTCTTGAGGCATTCCTGGATTGCTTCGAAGAGATCAAGAAGCAAGCCCCCAACGCAAAGGCGCAGTGGGCCTATGGATGGGGTATTTGGGATGTGATGCACTCATCGGTTGCGCCGAGACTGGAATGGAAGACCAAGATGCAGCAGCGTATGAAGGACCTCGGTGTTGAAGAACTCGGCAGAATCAATCACGGCGAGATTGCCCAGCTTTACCGCAAGGCAAACGTCTTCGCCTACCCTTCCGAGTACGAGGAGATCGATTGTATCTCGCTATCCAAGGCGATGGCCGCGGGAGCAATCCCAGTCACAATCGATTACGCCGCGATGGGTGAGAAGTCGCAGCATGGCGGAGTATTCATCCACTCGAAAAAGACCAGGAACAGCTTGGTGCCATCGAACCAGTTCCATCATGGGATTACCGACCCTGAACAGAAAGCAGAGTTTGTCGGGGCGGCAGTGAGACTGCTTCTGCATCCTCCGAGCGAAGCGGACCGCGAGTCCATGCGCGCATGGGCCAGGTCCACTTTCGATTGGAACAAGATCGCCGACACATGGAATAGTGTTCTCAGGTCCCGGCTGGAAGAACGTGCGCTCACCGTTGTAACGAGCGGCGATTCGAGCCATGCAGAGACACAGCAGGCAGAGAACGAGTGCAACCGCGGCAACGTACTGTATCTTGCCGGGCAGTACAAAGCGGCCCTGGAGAGCTATGACAAGGTCATCCTGCTTAAGCCGGACTATGCGGAGGCACACTGCTATCGTGGCAGCATCCTATATTTTAATAAGCAATATCAGGCGGCCCTGGAGAGCTATGACCAGGCCATCCTGCTCAAGCAGGATTACCCGGAGGCCCTCAACAATCGAGGCAACGTGTTGCATGCCCTTCAGCAATATCAAGCGGCGTTGGAGAGTTACGACAAGGCCATCCTGCTGAAACCGGATTTCGCGCAGGCCCACAACAATCGAGGCAACGCGCTGCATGCTCTTCAGCAATATCAAGCGGCCTTGGAGAGCTATGACAAGGCCATTCTTATCAACCCGGATTTTGCGGAGGCATACAACAATCGGGGCAATGTACTGAATACCGTTCAACAGTTCCAGGCGGCCGTGGAAAGCTATGACAAGGCCATCTTTCTTGTCCCTGAGTTTGCAGGGGCATACAACAACCGCGGCAATGCCCTGCACGCACTCGAACAGTACCAGGCAGCTGTGGAGAGCTATGACAAGGCCCTCCAACTCAAGCCGGATGTTGTGGATGTCCACAACAACCGAGGTAGTGCTCTGCATGCATTGCAGCAGTATCAGGCGGCCCTCGAGTGCTATGACAAGGCGCACCTCCTCAATCCGAATTATGCGCAGACTTATAGCAATCGAAGCAACACGCTGAATTCTTTGCAGCAATATCAGTTAGCCCTGGAAAATTGCGACAAGGCCATTCAACTCAATCCGGGGTTGGCGGAGGCCTACAACAATCGAGGCAACGCATTGCAGTATCTTCATCAATATCAGGCGGCCCTGGAGAGCTACGACAAGGCCATTCAACTCAAACCCGAGTTCGCGGATGCTTACTTCAACAAGGCCAATACTCTCCAGGTACTTGAACAATACCAAATGGCCCTTGAATGTTACGACAAACTCCTCCTGCTCAGACCGGGGTATGCCTATGTATATGGGCTACGGCTGTATATGCGGAGGTTCCTCTGCGAATGGGTGGATACCGATGTGGACACTGATAGCGAATGCCAATGGCTGGAAACCGACATCGATCGCGGCGAGAAAGCAGCTATTCCATTCACAGTTCTAGCCGTCAGCAGCTCTCCAGAGATGCAAAGAAAGTCTGCCGAGATCTATGTGTGCGACAAGTTCCCATCGCGTCTTTCTACCCGGCAATTCCACGTAATCCAAAACGGGACCGG
>CAWERM010000037.1:0-12103 GCA_963810995.1 uncultured Acidobacteriaceae bacterium
CCGTCCCATTCTGTTTGTTCATGTAGGGAACAAGGGTCGTTCCGTTCTGGAAGACAAGGTCCTGTTGGCCGGTTCGTCCAGTGTTGAAGTAGCCCGCTGCCACCTGGTTGAAGCTGGCGTTGCTGGGAGATGCTTGATTCAGCCCCAGGCTGAATCCCCCGCTGCTCTGCCCCAGCAGCGTGTCATCGTAGTTCCCATCGATGTTAGCGATGTCTGCAATGGTACCGCTGCTGTTGAAGAAGCCCACCGCGCTCCCGCCATAGAAGTTATTGTTGACCGGCTCGCCCGGATTGACAGCCACTGGGGCCTGAAACGTCCCGTCTCCGTTGCCGGATTGGACGTAGAGGCCGCCGCCGCTCGACGGCAGGGGCAGCGGCTCGGTCAGTAGCAGCGAGTAGGCAAGGTCGGGTTTGCCGTCGCCGTTGAAGTCGCCCGAAAGAATATTCGACCATAGGCCGGCTTGCAGGCCGACTGGTCCGGCTGAGGAATTGATTGTGCCGTTAAAAGTGTTGAACGTGCCCGTGCAATTCCCCCCACTAGCGTTGCCCGTCAGCAACTGCCCCTGCACGGCGCCGGTGGCCACTGCCACGTCCAGACAGCCGTTGGGGTTGCTCGCCATGTTCCTGAACTGGCCCTCCGTGGCGCCCAGTGCTGGAGCCAGGGTGGAGTAGGCGTTGGAGGTCATGAAGCCGCCGTCCCCGTTGCCGTCTCCCTGCACAATGGCGACGCCCTCCGGCGAATCCACGGCGAAGTCGGGGAAGGGAGGATTGGTATAGAACGACGTCAGCGCGTAGGAAGAGCGGCCCGGGCCGATGTTATAGATACCCCTCAACGTATAGCTCAGGTTGCCCCCGATTTGTCCCTGACCTACCAGCACGCTCAGGCCGATGGGCGTGGTGGTCAGGATGTCCATATACTTGTCGTTGCCCAGCTTGCCGATGGCAGCCAACTGACCTCCATAACCAGCGAGTGGGTTGCTTCCAGTCGTGCCGCCTTCACTCGCAGTAACGAACGTACCATCAGGGTTGCCTCTGTGGATCGTGATTGTGCCGCCGACGCCTTCCACCACCATGCTCGGCTGAGTGTCGCCCTCCATCTGCTGCATCAGCATGGAGTAGACGCCGTTGACAGTCTGCGAAGCATTAAACCCGCCATTGCCTTTGCCTAGGAAAACGGTCGCACTGTAGTTGCCCTGCCCGTTAATGATGAAATCGGTCTTGCCGTCGTCGTTGAAGTCGCCGGTGTAGATCGGGCCTGCACCTCCGGTCCCGGCCAGGGGGATGGGCGGTTGGAGCGTGAAGCCGGGCAGTGTGTAGCCGGTCTCACCGTTGTTTGTGAATATGTAGAGCTCGTTATTGGCACTGTCTTCCACCAACAGTTGCGGCAGACCTCCAGCAGTAAAGGGCAGAGCAGCTATGTAGGCGAAGTTCGGCGTGTTTGGTCCTACAGTTGTGAATGTCAGACAGCCGCTCTTGCCACCCGGGGCAGGGTACAGGATGGCAGTGTTCCCCACGTTGTAGGAGCTGTTCTGGCTATTATAGGCAACGCCTGTGCCGTAGTAGATGCACAGGTTATTTGTGGAGACCCCGGAGATCGCGAAGGCAAAGTCGTTGATATGGTCGTTATTGAAGTCGGCCAGCGCGGCAACGACGTTCGTGGCATTGGTAAACAGGATATGGTTCTGTCCCTGGTCCTCGAATTGACCGCCGCTAGCGTTCAGCTTGAGTCCGGCGACTACACCATAGCCATTCGACGTGCTCGCGGGCGCATTGATGTACAGGATGTCCGGCCCGTTGGTGGGGTACTGAATGATTCCGGTCAGGAAGCTGGTGACCCGCCCGCCGGTCAACTCCACATCCGGCGCGCCGATGAACTGCTGCGCGGCGCAGGCAGCGGACATCATGCCCAGAAGGCAGATGACAGAACGCCGAAGGCTGCGAGTGGAGAGCGACATGGAAGCACCGGCCCGAGCGCGCAGGGCGTGGAAGGACATTTGCCAATCTACCACGCTCGACCCGCGATTTACGAGGCTTGCAGTTGGCTGAAACGCTCCCGATTCCCATAGCGGGAGGCCCAGCCGTGCATGCGACTTCACACCCTCCACGTGATGGTTTTGCTGTGCTAAACAGCCTCCGCCTCCATCCGTCTTCCGCCTGTGGCAGAATGCTAGTGTCTGCTTCTGCTTGGTTTGCGCCGTGCCTCCCGCTGGATGCGCGGCCCGGACTCTGTCTGCGCAGGCCGCAGCGCGGCAACCCGAGGCCCATGAACCTGCCCAACTCCATCACGCTCACACGCATCGCCACCGTGCCGCTGCTGATGTGGATTCTCTCCCCGGCCTTCCCCGCCAACCACGCGGCCCATGGCCTGTTGGGCGGCGAGCAGGAGATCATCGCCTCCGGCGTCTTCATCCTGGCTTCCATCACCGATGGCCTGGACGGCTACCTGGCCCGCCGCCGCAAGCAGATCACCACCCTCGGCATGTTGCTGGATCCGCTGGCCGACAAACTCATGGTCACAGCCGCCTACATCATCCTGGTGGCCTACAACCCCCGCATCGTGCCTCCCTGGATCGCCGTCATCATCATTGGCCGCGAGTTCCTGGTCTCGCGGCCTGCGCTCCATCGCCGCTTCGGAGGGCTTCACCATCGACGCCTCCGAGATCGGCAAGCTGAAGACCGTCATTCAGATCGTCTCGGTGGTATCGGCCATCCTCGCCCACCACTGGGACTACTGGATTTGGTTTCCCACAAAGAATGGCGGAGGATTCATCGTTGCCGTCCACATGATCGCCCTGTGGGCCATCTATTGGATGACCATCGTTTCCATCATCTCCGCGGTCGATTACTTCGTCGCCTTCTGGAAGAAGATCGACCACGCCAGCGAGCGGGCACGCACCCGGCGCACCTCCGTCCTCAGCCGCCGCAAGGCCAAGCGCGCCGCCGCCAAGCAACCCTCCCAGGCCTCCTAGCGCTTCTTCCAGCTCCGCAAAGTTCAGCCAGCGTCACCAAGCGGCTATTATTCTCTGTGCCGATAAGAATCGTCTTCGGGAGGACAGCAACGTGTTGCGTCTGATTGCCGGTTTTGCGTTTTCCATTCTGGTGGGCCATATCGTGCTCTGGTTGTTGATCGAAAAAACCCTGTGGCCCTACGTCACCAAGCGCCATCCGCCCGACCCGGATCACCATAAGTCCCGCTTAAGTTGGTTGGTGGGCGTCGTGGAGAGGACCATATACACTGGCGCCTTCATGCTTCCTGTCACCGGGATTCAACTGGTTGCGGGATTTCTTGCCCTCAAGGTCGCCTCCCGATGGCATAGCTCCTCCGGTCCTCGCTCCACCGTGGACAGCGATAACATCTGGATGATCGGCACATGCCTCTCCGTGCTGTTTGGTTTAATCGGTGCGTGGATTGCCCTGGGCCACATGCCTCCGCTGGCCAACATCAAAACCATCAGCCCCGTGCAGTAGTCCGCAGCCTCGCGGTGTAAAGTCATCTCATGGAATCTGCCGTGAGTACCACATCCGAACCAGCTTCGCCGCTGCGCAAGACCGCGCTCAACGCCACCCACCGCGCGCACCGCGCCAAGATGGTCGACTTCGGCGGATGGGACATGCCGGTCGAGTACTCCGGCCTTATCGCCGAGCACATGGCCGTGCGCACCGCCGTCGGCCTCTTCGACGTCTCGCACATGGGCGACATCCAGTTTCGTGGCCCAGGCTCCCTGGCCGCCGTACAGCGCCTCTGCATGAACGACGCATCCAAACTGGCCGTCGGACAGGCGCAGTACTCCGCAATGCTCACACCAGACGGCACCTTCGTCGACGATGTCGTAGTCCACAAGCTCAGCGACAACGACTATCTCATCGTCATCAACGCGGGCACGCGCGACAAAGACGTCGCCTGGGTGCGCAAGCAGGTCGGCGCCATGCCCAGCATCCACATCAGCGACTACAGCGACTACTACACCCAGCTCGCCATCCAGGGCCCAAAGGCCGAGGCGACCCTGGCCAAGCTCACAGATACCGACCTCTCCGCCATCAAAAATTACTGGTTTACCTTCGGCAAGGTCTGCGGGCTTTACAACGTGATGATCGCGCGCACCGGCTACACAGGCGAGGACGGTTTTGAGATCTACATCCCCTCCGACGAGCCAACCAGCTCCCGCGTCTGGAGCGAGGTCCTGAACGCCGGCGCGGAGTTCGGCATCCTGCCCTGCGGCCTCGGCGCGCGCAACACACTCCGCCTGGAATCCGCCATGGCGCTCTACGGCCACGAAATCTCCGACACCATTAACGTTTTCGAGGCCGGCCTCGGACGGTACGCCAAGCTCGATAAGGGCTCCGACTTCGTTGGTCGCGCCGCACTGGCCGCCATTCAGGCAGCCGGTGACCCCAAGCGCAAGCTGGTCGGCCTGGAGATGATCGAGCGTGGAATCGGTCGCGATGGCTATTCGATCTGCACTGTCGCCGGCGAGCGCATCGGCCAGATCACCAGCGGCTCGCCCGCGCCCTTCCTCAAGAAGAACATCGCACTCGCTTACGTTCCCATTCAGTACGCGGCCCTCGACGAGGTCGTCGCCGTGGAGATTCGCGGCCAGCTCGTGAAGGCAAAGGTGGTGCCAACGCCGTTTTATAAAAGGGCGAAGAAATCCACTTAGACGGCGAATACACTGGGTACAGAAAGTTTGGAGGCGCTGGCATGGCTTATCCCACCACGTATCGCTACACCAAGGAACATGAGTGGATCTCGGCGGATGGCGCAACCGGGACCGTTGGCATCACAGACTATGCGCAGAGCTCGCTGGGCGACATCGTATTCGTCGATCTGCCCAAGGTGGGCGACCCGTTCGAGGCCGGCAAAATCTTCGGCTCGGTGGAGAGCGTCAAGGCGGTCAGCGACCTCTTCTCGCCGGTCTCAGGCACGGTGACGGCGGTGAATGATGACCTGAAGGACGCGCCGGAACGAGTCAATGCCGACGCCAATACTACATGGATGCTCAAGCTCACACTATCCAATCCAGCCGAGTTAGACGCGCTCCTCACCGCCGACCAATACGAAGCGTTCGTAGCCGAGGAGACCGGGCACTAATCATGCGCTATCTGCCCAAGTCGCCGCAGGACCGCAAGGAGATGCTCGCGGCAATTGGAGTAGACTCCATTGACGCGCTCTTCAGTACCATCCCCACCGAGTACCAGTTGCGGCGCGACCTCGCCGTCCCGCGCCAGCACTCCGAGTCGGAGATCATCGACCGCTTTCGCGCCTTCGCCGAAAACAACGCCAACGGTTACGCCAGCTTCCTCGGCGCGGGCGTCTATCGCCACTACCGCCCCGTCATCATCGACTCGCTCGTCCAGCGCGGCGAGTTCCTTACCAGCTACACGCCCTACCAGCCGGAGATCGCGCAGGGCACCCTGCAGGCCATGTTCGAGTTCCAGACCATGATCTGCGAGCTCACCGGAATGGAGATCGCCAACGCCTCCATGTACGACGGCTCAACCGGCGCGGCCGAGGCCATGATGATGGCCGTCCGCGTCACCGGCCGCGACCGCGCCGTCGTCGCCCGCACCGTGCATCCCGAGTACCGCGAAGTCCTCGCCACCTACGCGCAGCACCAGCAGATTCCCATCAGCGAAGTGGGCTACGCAACCAATGGCCGCGTCGATCTGGCCGCGCTGGATGCGGCAATCACCGCCGAGACCGCCTGCGTCCTCATCCAGTCGCCCAACTTCTTCGGGACGATTGAGGACGTCGCCGCCATCGCCGCGATCGCCCACGCCAAGGGCGCGCTGCTGCTCGTCTCCATCGCCGAAGCCATCTCGCTGGGCATCGTCCGCCCGCCCGCCGAGGCAGACATCGTCTCGCTGGAGGCGCAGTCCTTCGGCGTCGCCGTCAGCTACGGCGGGCCGTACTGCGGTGTCATCGCATGCAAGGAAAAGTTCATGCGCCAGATGCCGGGCCGCCTGGTCGGCGAGACCGTGGACGCCGACGGCAAGCGCGGCTACGTCCTCACCCTCTCCACCCGCGAGCAGCACATCCGCCGCGAGAAGGCGACCTCCAACATCTGCACCAACCAGGCGCTGGTCGCGCATGATGGCGACCATCTTCCTCACCGTCTACGGCAAGCAGGGCCTGCGCGAACTGGCCGAACACAACCTCGCCAAGGCCGCGTACCTCAGCAGTGCACTCACCGCGGCCGGCAGTGCGAAGCTCCTATTCAACGGCGCGCCGCGCTTCCACGAATTCGTCGTCGAGCTTCCCGCCGGCGCGGAGGAGACCAACGCCGCGCTGCTCGAACACAAGATCATCGGCGGCCTGCCGCTCGCCAGCTGGTATCCCGAGCTCGGCCCCAACGCCAGCCTCTGGTGCGCCACCGAACTCACCACCCGCGCGCAGATGGACGCCGCAGCCGCTCGCCTGCGCGCATTTGTTCCGGCGGAATTAACGAGGGCCTGATGGATATTTCGCGCAATCGAGGGCGAGGAGCTGAAGTCGGTGGAGTTTGTGGAGGACTATCTCCAGCTCCGCTTTGGCGAGCCGCTGCTGCGGCTCTACGACTGGCCGCACGTCCTGCTCACCGATTCTTCCGTGGCCTTCGGCGAGCCGGAGTATCGCAACGCCCTCTGCGCGCAGATCGGCGAGACCGTCGAGAAGGCAATGCTGGAAGAGGATGACGCGCTGACGATTGAGTTCGCCAACGGCATCGTCTTCGCCCTCTCGCTGCGCGAAGAAGATGTGGACAGCCCCGAATCAGGCAGCTACTCAGCAACCGGCGATGAATCCGACGCACAGGAGTTTTAACGATGGCAGATGACACAAATTTATCGGCACACCGCAGAAGGCCACCACCCACGTCAATCAGAACGAGGGCCTGATCTTCGAGAAGTCGTCGCCGGGCAAGAAAGCGTATCGGCTGGCGGAGCTGGATGTGCCAGCGATCGACGCCTCCGTCGCTTCTGGGCGACGAGCGCGCGCAGCAGCCTCGGCGTCATGCCGGAGCTGTCGCGAGATCGAGATCATTCGCCACTTCACCCGCCTGTCTACATGGAACTATGCGATCGACCTCGGCATGTATCCGCTGGGCAGTTGCACCATGAAGTACAACCCGCGCGTCAACGAGGCGGTCGCGCGCGCTCGAGGGCATCGCCGACGCGCATCCCTATCAGCCGGAGTCGCTCGCGCAGGGTTGCCTCGGCATCATGAAGCTGCTGCAAGACTGCCTCATCGAGATCACCGGCATGGACGCCATCACGCTGCAACCCGCCGCCGGCGCGCACGGCGAGTTCACCGGCATCCTGCTTGTCCGCGCGTATCACGAGATCCAGGGCAACCCGCGCAAGAAGATTCTGATCCCCGACTCGGCGCACGGCACCAACCCCGCCACCGCCGCGGTCTGCGGCTATCAGGTGGCCAACCTCAAGTCGAACGCGCAGGGCATGGTGGACCTCGCCGAGCTGGAGCGCATGGTGGACGAGGACACCGCCGCGCTGATGCTCACCAACCCCTCCACCATCGGCGTCTTCGAGAGCGAGATTCACCGCATCGCCGACATCCTGCACGCCAAGGGCGCGCTGCTCTACATGGACGGCGCCAACATGAACGCGCTGGTCGGCAAGACGCGCCCCGGCGACTTCGGCGTCGACGTGATGCACCTCAACCTGCACAAGACCTTCTCCACGCCGCACGGAGGCGGTGGGCCGGGCTCGGGCCCGGTGGCCTGCAAGAAAATTCTGGAGCCATTTCTGCCCACGCCCGTCGTCGTCACCCGCGCCGACGGCGCGCTCGGCCTCGACTACGACCGCCCGCACTCCGTGGGCCGCGTACGCGCCTTCTACGGCAACTTCGGAATGTTCGTGCGCGCGCTGGCTTACATCCTGGCCAACGGTCCCGACGGCCTGCGCCAGACCACCGAAGACGCCGTGCTCAACGCCAACTACATCCGCGCCAAACTCGCCGGCACATTCGATCTTCCCTTCACCACGCCCACCCTGCACGAGGTCGTCTTCAGCGACCGGCTACAGACGGCCAACGGCGTCCGCACCGGCGACATCGCCAAGCGCCTCATCGACTACGGCTTCCACCCCTACACTGTCAGCTTCCCCATGATCGTGCACGGCGCCATGATGATCGAGCCGACCGAGAGCGAGAGCCGCGAGGAGCTCGACCTGCTGATCGACGCGCTACAGCAGATCGCGCGCGAGGCCGTCGAGAATCCCGAGCTTGTGCGCTCCGCACCGCACACCACGCGACTGCGCCGTCTGGACGAGACCGCCGCCGCGCGCAAGCCCGTCCTGCGCTGGAAGGCCCCCGCCGCCTCAACCCCGCTTACCCCAGACACCGCCGCAAAAGAATGGTGACTACCACTGCACTGGGTGCCCCATTCATGCGCAGCCTCTTCGCGCATGGGTGGGAATGACCTATGCCCCGCCCCTTCTTTGCTCCCTCGTCTTCAGCACAATCATGAACTCGTAGAACGCCTGCAACGTTGCATAGGTTACGCCCGCCGGGCCATCCAGCACCGCGCCGCGCACAAACATCATGTACAGCCACTTGACAGCGGCCTTCCCGGAATCCGGTAGAAGAGCGCCTTCTGGTGCAGCCGCCGCGTGTGGAAGTCCTTGCCCCAAATCGCAACCCGCAGGCTCGGATTCTGTAGCACCTGCTGGCGGAAGATCAGCTCCGCCTCCATCGTCGAGTAGGTGTTGTGCTTCGTCACCCAGCTCGCAATTCCCTTCGAGAAGGGATAGTGGTCTAGCGGATGCGCCAGCTCCCCAATCGCCCCATCCACCTCCAGCACCTCATTGATCGCGCGCGTGTACTTTGCCCGCTCCGGCCGCACCAGCCGAATGTAGAACGGAGTGAGCTGCGCGTGCTTCAGCCATGTACCGAAGAGATAATCGCGCCGCCGCAGGCGAAATCCCGCCGTATTCATCTCAGCTTTGCCTGCCACGCGCTGCATCTCCGCGCACAGCTCCGGGGTGGGCCGTTCGTCGGCGTCCAGCAGAAACACCCACGGATGCTTGAACTTTGTCGCCAGCGCTGCATTGCGATGCGTCGCGTAGTCGTCGAACGCGCGGCTATGCACCTGCGCCCCCGCAGCGCGCGCTATCTCCACTGTCCCGTCCGTCGAGTGCGAGTCGAAGACATGCACATCGTCCGACCACGCAACCGAGGCCAGCGCGTCCGGCAGATCGCGCTCCTCGTTTTTCGTCAGGATTAGCACCGAGATCATCGCACAGGACTCATGGCAAATGGGTTTGTTGCGCCGCAGACAATCGGCTTCATCAGTTGAGGTTTGGTGGGCCCACAAGGACTTGAACCTTGAACCAACGGATTATGAGTCCGCTGCTCTGACCAATTGAGCTATGGGCCCCTCGTCTGTCATGCTACTGCATCTGCACCCTCGCATGGGATTGCATGGCCGGCACTTCCCCATCCATCCACGCCGCGCACCCTGCCGCAGTCGCTCTGAGCTTCACGGTGTGATTCAATGAATCCAGCAATGATGCAAGGAATCTATCAGTGATGCCCCAGGATAATTCAGCTCCGCACCGTCCCATGCCGCTTCGCCGCCGTTGGAAGGCCGCGACACGCAAACTGCGCGAGCTGGGCTCTATCGCGTCAGCGCTGCTCGACACGGGCCATCCCTACATGGCGCACATCATCCCCATGCGTCGCTGCAACCTGGCCTGCACCTACTGCAACGAGTTCGACGACGTTTCTGATCCCGTGCCCATCGAGGAGATGGAGCGACGCATCGACGAGCTGGGCCGTCTGGGCACCTCCGTCATCACCATCTCCGGCGGCGAGCCACTGCTGCATCCCGAATTGGACCGCGTCATCGCGCGCATCCGCCGCACCGGCGCAATCGCCGGCATGATCACCAACGGCTATCTGCTCATGCCCGAACGCATCGCCCGTCTCAACCGCGCCGGGCTGGACCACATGCAGATCTCCATCGACAACGTCATGCCCGACGCTGTCTCCAAGAAGAGCCTGAAGGTCCTCGATGCCAAGTTGCGCATGTTGGCCGAACACGCCGACTTCCACGTCAACATCAACTCCGTGGTGGGCGGCGGAATTGCCAATCCCACCGACGCGCTGACCGTCAGCCAGCGGGCGCTGGCCCTTGGATTCTCTTCCACCATCGGCATCATTCACGATGGCAGCGGGCAGTTGAAGCCGTTGGGCGAGGCGGAGCGCTCGGTGTGGGACAAGGTACGGCGGCTCACCCGGCGAAGTTACTCCCGCTTCAATCATTTTCAGGAGGCCATCGCCAACGGCCAGCCCAACCACTGGCGTTGCCGCGCGGGCGCGCGCTATCTCTACATCTGTGAATTTGGGTTAGTTCACTACTGCTCGCAGCAGCGTGGATACCCCGGAATTCCGCTAGCCCAGTACGGCAGGGCAGACCTGCGCCGCGAGTTCCTCGCCGAGAAGAGCTGCGCGCCCAACTGCACCATCAGTTGCGTTCACCAGGTCAGCTACATCGACCACTGGCGCGCCCCGCAGACCTCCCACGTCACTCCCGGCGGTGCGCACGGCGCCAACCAGGGGGCCGAGAGGCTGGTGCAGATTCGTTGAGTCGCACCAACGCACGCGGGGACGAGGTTAGCTCGGTCCCTGCATCTTGCGCGCGATATCTTTCAGGCTCTCATCCACGCCCTTGAGCGACTTGGCAATAATCCAGAGCGCCCAGAAGACGAAGATTCCGAAGACTGCACTAATTAGCCAAACAATTGCGCTTATTAACATCATGTTTGTACCCTCTGGCACAACTGCGTAAACACGAACCCGCTGTCAGTCTTTGCTCTTCAGGCTCGCAGCAATCTCCTTGAGGCTGGTGGCTGCGCACTTAAGGCTTTTAAAAATCTTCCATAAAAGCCAAATGATGAATATCCAGAAGACGCCAAGCGCGGGAAAGAATATGGATGGAAAAACGGGCACGGATGGCAAGGTTATACCCTCACACTGAGAATTTATCGGCAAGCACAGTGAGCATATAACAGCTATCTTTCCAGCACAATTGATATTCTTCGCCGCCTAGAGGCAAGTTTGATACCCCCACGGGGGACCGTAACGCACTAAACTGAGAATGACCGTGGCAATTCACTTTCAGTCGAGTCTTTTGGTCCAGTCCGCGCGGATGCACTGGCGCAAGGGTGTTGTACGCGGAATTCTGCCGTTGCTGGCCTGCGCCGCGTCCGGCAGCCTTCCGCTGGCCCAGCAGACTGCTCCCCTTCCCATGGCTCCCAGTGTGCTCGTTGCCGAGTTGCCGACCCGGTCCCTGGGACCCGCGGCCAGCCAGCCTCTCGCCGATCAGACCTTCTCAATCCACAGCCTCACCCGCCAGGCTGTCGCGTTTCAGCCAACGGCAACTTCAGCACTCCCCTTCAACGTCCAGCAGGCCACGCCGGGCGCTCTTCCGCTCTCGCTCGACGACGCCGTCGACCGCGGCCTGAAGCACAACCTACAGGTGCTTCTTGCCACCCAGACCGAACAGTCCGTCCGCGGGCAGATTCTCGGCGTCATACTTGCCCTTCTACCCAATATGCGCGCCACCGCCTACACCAACGCGCTCGAAATCAACCTGGCTGCATCTGGATTCAGACCCTCATCGCTGGCCGCCTTCGGCTTCCCGCCAGGCACTATCCACGAGATCGTCAAGGTGGATACCACCAGCGCGCAGTTCAGTGCAGACCAGGTGCTCTTCAACCTGCCCGACATCTATCTCTACCAGGCCGCGAAGAAGGCGGCCGACGTCGTCTCCATGAACCGCCTCAACGCCCGCGGTGGCGTGGTCGATCAGGTCGCCACCCAGTATCTGGCGGCGCTGGCAGACCAGGCGCAGATCGCCAACGCACAGGCCCTCGTCACCACCGGCCAGGAGGTGCTGCGTCAGGCCACGCTCGCCCACAACGCCGGCGTCGGGGCCAACCTCGATGTGCTGCGCGCCCGCGTCCAACTACAGTCCCAGCAGCAGTCCCTGCTGCGCGCCCAGAACACCTTCGCCAAGGACAAGATCGCCCTCAACCGCCTCATCGGCCTGCCCGCCGGGCAGGAGTTGTCGCTCACCGACATGGTGCCCTACGCCGAGCTGGCCGAC
>CAWERM010000038.1:0-14223 GCA_963810995.1 uncultured Acidobacteriaceae bacterium
GTGTATGTATTTGTCACCTTCCTCGACTAATTGTCCCGGTTTACAGTACCCGCGCTAACATCAACTGGCTGGCCACGCTTTGGGGCGGCAAAATCCACTTCACCGCCTCCATGATGTTCGCCATAGGATTCCTCTTCCAGTTCCTCATCGCGGGACTCACTGGCATCATGCTCTCCGTCGCGCCCTTCGACTGGCAGCTCGGCAGCAGCTACTTCGTCGTCGCCCACTTCCACTATGTCCTGGTCGGCGCCATCCTCTTCATGATCTTCTCAGCCTTCTACTACTGGTACCCCAAAATGTCCGGCCGCATGCTGAGCGAACGCCTCGGCAAGTGGCACTTCTGGATCTTCCTCATCGGCTTCCATCTCACCTTCGACTTCATGCACGTCCCCGGCCTGCTCGGAATGCCCCGCCGCATCTACACCTACGAGGCAGACCGCGGCTGGATGATCTGGAACATGATCGTCTCCAGCGGCGCCGTCTTCCAGGCCGCCGGAACTCTGCTCTTCGTCTACAACATGGTCTGGTCGTACTTCAAAGGCCCTATCGCCGGCCCCGATCCATGGGACGCCTGGACCCTCGAGTGGTCCACGCCCTCGCCTCCGCCCGAATATAACTTCGCCGTAATTCCCACCGTCGACAGTCGCCGTCCCCTCTGGGACATCAAGCATCCCGACGATCCAGACAGCCGTTACGAATAAAGGAGCTATCTCTCTTGAATGAAGCCGCCGTCATCCCGCAATCCACACCCTGGGTCCTGCCCTCGCGCGGAGTCGTCGGCATGGCCTGCCTCATCATCGCCGAGTCCGCCATCTTCACCATCTTCGTCGTCGCCTACCTCTACTACCTCGGCAAAGACATCACCGGCCCCACTCCGCGCCAGGTCCTCGACCTTCCCATCTTCACCTCCATCTGCCTGCTCTCCAGCAGTCTCTCCGTCCACCTCGCCGTCTCCGCTCTACACCGCGCCAAGCACGGCCTCTGCTCTCTCTGGCTCGCCGTCACCGTCCTGCTCGGCAGCATCTTCCTCGGAGGCACCGCGCACGAGTGGTACAAACTGATCTACTACGACGGCCTCACCCTGCAAACCAATCTCTTCGGCACCACCTTTTACTCGCTGGTCGGCCTGCACGCCACGCACGTCCTGGTCGGCCTCATCATGCTCTCGCTCGCGTTTATCTTTTCCCTCAATGGCTCCATGACCTCCAAACACACTGGCCGTCTGGAAGTCCTCTCTCTCTACTGGCACTTCGTCGACGCAGTCTGGGTCGTCGTCTTCACCGTCGTCTACGTCCTCGGCAGATAATTCACCCCATCGAAAGGAGCCCCGATGACCACCGACCCCAACACCATCCAGCTCCCCCGTCCCACCGCGTGGCCCATGGTTCTCGCCCTCGGCCTCTCGCTCATCTTTGCGGGAATGGTCACCAGTCTTGCGGTCGGCATCCTCGGTCTAGTGCTCACCATCGCCGGCATCGTCGGCTGGTTCCGTCAGGTGTTACCCCATGAGCAGCATGTCTCTGTCTCCATCCGCGACGAACAAGTCGAAATCGCCAGCCTGCGCACTCTCATCCAGCATCCTCCCCACGCCGCCAGCGAGTCGCCGCGTAAGATCCTCCCCGTCGAAACCTTCCTCATCAGCAACGGCATCAAGGGAGGCATCGCCGGCGGGACGGCGATGGTTGTCCCGGCCACATATCTTCAGCCTGCTGAAGTATCACAGTCTCTGGTACTCCGTGAACCTGTTGGCGGCGGGCGGCTTCGTCAGTTGGTCGGGGGCCAGTAACGCATTCCTCAGCCAGTTCCATCTACAGGGAGTGATCGCAGGCTTCCTGATCCAGGGATTTGTCTCGCTGCTGGTTGGCCTTCTCTATGGAGCCATGCTGCCTATGTTCCCCAAATATCCCATCTTCACCGCGGGCTTCATGGTGCCGCTGCTGTTTACAGGAATTGTGTACTCGGCGCTCAGCTTTGTCAGCCCCATTCTCAACGAGCGCATCGATTGGTTCTGGTTCATCCTCTCCCAGTTCGCCTTCGGTCTTGTCTGCGGCTTCGTCGTCAACCTGCAAGCACGGGTCCGCACGCCACAGTTCCAGGCCCTTCCTTTCGCCATGCGCGCCGGCCTGCACGTCGACCAGGAGCAGCTCGATCACGTCCAGCTCGACCACATTCATCTCGACAGCAGCTCGCAATCTCCGGTCAATCCCTCCAACAAGGAAGACGGCCAATGAACCTGCGCGCTCTCATCCCGTCTCTTCTAGTCTGCGCCGCCTCGCTCTCTTCCATCGGCTGTAATGCCCCCGGCAAGCCCGGCCCCAACACCGCCGTCGTCCGCCCCGATCAGCTCCTCGACTTTTCCACTCTCTACGCTCAGAACTGCGCCTCCTGTCACGGCGTCAACGGCCACAACGGCGCAGCTATCTCGCTCGCCAATCCCGTCTACCTCGCCGTCGCCGGGGTCAATAATATTCAGCGAGTCACCGCAAACGGCGTTCCCGGCACTGAGATGCCTCCTTTCGGCAAGGCCGCGGGCGGGATGTTGACCGACCAACAGATCGCCGTCCTCTCCCAGCAGATGGTTGCGCAATGGGGCAATCCCTCCGCGCTCTCCGGTATCACTCCGCCCGCTTATGCCAGCTCCACTCCCGGCAATGCCACGCAGGGCGAGAAAACCTTTATGAAATTCTGCGGCCGTTGCCACGTTGAAAACTTTTACCCCAACGGCTTCCCAACTGGGGCAGTGTCCATTCTGCTACCGCAAATGCCCGACAAGCTCGCGCCCTTATCCCTGGTCGATCCCGCGTATCTCGCCCTCATCAGCGACCAGGGCCTGCGTAGCATCATCCTCGCCGGTCAGACCGAGCAAGGCCCGCACAACTGGCGCTCGTATACGCCGGGACATCCCATGACCGACCAGGACGTCACCGACATCGTCGCATGGCTCACATCGCATCGCATCGCAACCCCCGGCCAACCCTATCAATCGCATCCGTAATTAGCGGAGAGACCCATGAGCGAAGCCCCAACCAACCCCGTACCGTCAAGCCCGTCCGATCCCGCCGCGCACTCACGCCGCGTCTTCCTCTTCAAGCTCTCCCTCGCGCTCAACGCCGCAGTCGGAGCAGTCCTGGCCGTGCCGCTCGTCGGCTACCTCCTCGGCCCTGCTCTTAAAAAATCCTCCTCCACCGGCGCATGGATCGCCCTCGGCCCACTCACCGGCTTCCCCATCGGCGAAACCCGCCTCGCCACCTTTCGCACTCCCGTCGCCAGCTTCAACGACGGCGACACCGCCAACACGGCCTGCTGGGTGCGCCGCATTGCCGATCAGCAATTCCAGGTCTTCGCCATCAACTGTGCGCATCTCGGATGCCCAGTCCGCTGGTTCGCGCAATCCAAACTCTTCCTCTGCCCCTGTCACGGCGGCGCATACTACGAGGACGGCTCCCGCGCCTCCGGCCCACCCGAGCGCGGCCTCTTCCAGTACCGCTATCAGATCGCCAACAACGCGCTCCTAATCCATGCCGGCGACATGCCCACGCTATCCACCCAGGCCTCCTGCAAACCCAAACCATTGATCCAGATCGCCCCCGCCGCACCCGCATCCGCAGCCACATCTTCGAGGTCCAACCAATGGCCAGCATGAAAAATCGCGTTCTCGAATGGATCGAACTGCGTCTCGGCCTCGTCCGCCCGCTCACCGAAGCCGCTACCCATCCCACTCCCGCCAACAGCGCAAGCTGGCTCTACGTCTTCGGCTCCGCAGCCACTGTCCTTCTCATCCTGCAAGTCGTCACCGGAATCCTTCTCGCGCTCGTCTACAGCCCCTCGGCCAACGAAGCCTGGACCAGCCTCGGTATTCTCAACCACTCCATCCCTCTCGGCTGGTATCTGCGCGCCCTGCACGGCTGGGGCTCCGACTTCATGATCGCCATCGTGCTCCTGCACATGGTCCAGGTCTTTCTCTTCGGGGCCTATAAATTCCCCCGCGAACTCACCTGGATCGTCGGCGTCGGCCTCTTACTTCTCACTCTCGCCATGGCCTTCACCGGACAGGTCATGCGCTTCGATCAGGACTCCTACTGGGGTCTCGGCATCGGCGCATCAATCTTCAGCCGCGTCCCATTCATCGGCGCGCCGCTGGTCCATCTACTGCTCGGTGGCCCCATCCTCGGCGGCGCAACCCTCTCCCGCTTCTTCACCCTGCATGTCTTCATCATCCCCGGCATCCTCATCGCCGCAGTCTCCGTTCATATATGGATGGTCCTACTCCACGGCGTCAGCGACTGGCCCATGCCCGGCCGCATCGTTTGCCGCTCCACCTACCAGCAGCAGTATCGCGATCTCACCGCCTCCACCGGAATTCCCTTCGTCCCCGACGCAGCTTGGAAAGATGCCGTCTTCGCCGCCGCAATCATTCTCGCCGTCATGGCCTGCGCCTTCTTCTTTGGCCCCATCGGTCCCAGCGGAGTGCCCGATCCCACCATCATCCAGACCGCCCCCAAGCCAGACTTCGCCTTCCTCTGGATCTACGCAGTTCTCGCCTTCCTGCCCACCTCGCTGGAAACGCCAGTTATGATGGCCGCCCCCATCCTCATCATCGCCGCGCTTCTCCTTCTACCCATCTTCGCCGGCGAAGGAGAACGTCACTGGTCGCGCCGTCCTGTCGCCGTTTTGCTAATCTCCCTCATCGCGGTCACCATCGGAATCTTCACTCATCTCGGCACCTACACCCCGTGGAGCCCCATCATGGATGCGTGGACCAGCGCACCCATCCCACCAAGTCTTCTCCTCAATCGCTCCCCGCTCGAACGCCAGGGCGCGCTAGTCCTTCAAGACAAGCAGTGTCGCAACTGCCACTCCCTGGCCGGCGCCGGCGGCCAGCGTGGCCCCGCGCTCGACGCCATCGCTTCGCGCATGACCGAAGACCAGATCATCCACCAGGTCCTACAGGGAGGCGGCAACATGCCCGCCTACGGCAACGCCCTCAATCCCTCCGAGACCAAGGCCCTCATGCGTTTCCTCATGACCCTGCGCGGTAACAACCTCGCCCCCGCCATCGACGCCTCCACCCATCTCACTCACCCCACCCCGTCTCAACCGAATCCGTAGCCACATGTCCCCCGCCGTTCACGACATCTTCGCCGACTGGTCCCTTCCACTTGGGCTCACGCTCTCCGTCGCACTCCTCGCCGCCCTCTATCTGCGCGGCTGGCTCGCCATCCGCCGCACTCGCCCCGCACAGTTCGACGCCCTCCGCCTCGCGTCCTTCCTCTCCGGCCTCACCCTCTTCTGGATCGCCACCGCCTCTCCACTCGACGGATTCGCCGACGCCCTCCTCACCGCTCACATGGTCGAGCATCTTCTCCTCATGTCGGCCATCCCCATGCTTCTTCTCTACGCACAGCCCGTCGTCCCACTTCTGCGCAGCCTTCCCTCGTCACTCATCCGCTGGATCGTCGGCCCGCTGCTGCGCTTCAATCCCCTCCGCCGCATCGCGCACTGGCTCGTCTCGCCCGCCATCGCGTGGCTCGCCATGAACCTCGCCTATCTCTGCTGGCACATCCCTGCAGCCTACAACTTCGCTCTCGAAAACGAAACCGTCCACGGCGCGGAGCATCTCTGTTTCCTCTTCACCTCACTCCTTTTTTGGTGGACCATCCTTAGCCCCTGGCCCGCCGCCCCGCGCCCCAACGACTGGGGTGCCATAATCTATCTGGCGTTGTCCGATGTCGTCATGACCATGCTCTCCGGCTTCCTCTCCTTCTGCGATCGCCCCGTCTACAGCTTCTACGTCGACCACCCCAACCCATTCCACATCCCGGTCCTCGACGATCAGGTCCTCGGCGCCGTCCTCATGTGGGTCCTCGGCTCATTCGCTTTCCTCATCCCCGCTATGCTCCTCACCCTCCGCCTCCTCTCGCCGAGACGCAGCACTTAGCACGAACCGGGTGCCCCATCCTTTCGCGCTTTTACGAAAGGGTTGGAGTTCGGGTGCCCCATTCATGCCGCGTTCTTTGCGGCATGGGTGGGTTATCGTTTGCTGTAGCAAACGACTTGCCGTTGCCTATTCTGTTGTCTGTCATTCCGTAGCGCAGCGGAGGAATCTGCTTCTGCCTTTGTTTTCCGGAGGGAGCAGGGGCCATAAAGAGGCTTTAGCCACGGAACTTGATGGACCTTTGCATTTCGTCTTTGTTTTATCCCGCAATTGTCTTGATCGGTGTTTGTATCGGTGGCAATCGGTGTTGAGTTTTTTCCCTACTCCTCAACCACCAAATTCCGCAGCTCTCCAATCCCGTCGATTGCAACCACCATCTCATCTCCAGCCTTCAGCCATCGCTGCGGAGTACGTCCCATCCCCACCCCAGCCGGAGTTCCCGTGCTGATCAGGTCGCCAACCTGCAGCGGCACAATGCTGGACAGGTACTCAATCAGCGCGGGAATCTGGTAGATCATCTGGCTTGTGTTCGCGCCCTGCAATCGTTCTCCGCCAATCGTCATCGAGATCCCCAACCTGTGCGGGTCGGCGATCTCGTCCTTGCTCACCACCCACGGCCCCATCGGCGCGAACGTCGGAAAGCTCTTGCCCAGCGACCACTGCGATGTCGCCCGCTGCACATCGCGCGCGCTCACATCGTTCATCATCGTGTACCCAAAGACGTGCTCCTCCCACTGGCTCGCCGCAATCCTATGCCCTGCCTTCCCGATCGCCACCGCCAGCTCCGCCTCGTAGTCCACCATCGAACTGTTGCGCGGCAGCACCACCTCCGCACCCGGCCCCACTACCGCCGACGACAGCACCATAAATACCGTCGGCACGTCCCGCAGCTTTGTTCCAGACTCAGCCGCGTGCTGCGCGTAGTTCACCCCAATGCCGAAGATGCGCGGTGGATTCGGCACCGGTGCCAGCAGCCGCACCTTCTCCAGCGCAATGGTCGCGCTACAGCTGGCCGCCTCTACCTGCGCGCTCTCCGGCGCGCCCATAAATTCAATCGTGTCCTTGAATCCCTGCACGCCGAGATCGACGATTCCCTGCCCCACCACCAGCCCGGGTCGCGGCGCTTTGTCCCCTTCAACAAACGTCACCAGCCTCATCCCGTACTGCCTCCCGCCGCTCTGTCTTCGTCAGCTCGCCAGCTTTTCGTAGAGTACGCTGCCCGTCTTCTCCCGGCGCATCTCTTCACGCAGACGTTCCAGCCCGTTGTCCTTCGCCAACCGTTCTCGCAGCGTCTCATATGGCTCGCGCGTCTGCATCGACAGCATCATCACCTCTTGGTTCAACTCCTCGTCGCTCACCGCAACACCCTCGATCTGCGCAATCCGGTCTACAACCAGTGAGGCCCTCACCTCCTGCTCCGCCTGCTCCCGCTGCGCCGCGCGCAACTTCACGAAGTCCAGCTTGCGCATATCTTCCGCCTTCATGCCCTGCTGAGCCAGCGCACGCAACCCGCGCTCCAGTCGCGCGTCCACCCGCTGCTGTACCAGCGTTTCAGGCACCGGGAAGTTATAGCGCCCAATCAACTCATCCAGCATCTTGTTCCGCGCGCCCGCCTCCAGGGCCTCGCGCTTGCGTGTGCCCACACGCTCCCGCAGCAACTTCTCGAACTCCTCCCAGCTCTCGCTATTGCCAAGCTGCTTGGCCAGCTCCGCGTCGCGCTCCGGATAGGTCTTCTTCTTGATCGCCTTCACCGTAACGTCGTAGCCCACTGTCTGTCCCGCCAGCTTCTTCTCGCCAAAATCCGCCGGATACTCCACCTCGAACTTCAACTCCTGCCCAACCTTCGACCCGCGCAGCGCATCGTTGAAAGCTGCCAGCGTGTTCTTCCCGCCAATCTCGATCAGCACGTCGTCCCCGCTGATCGGCTCCTCCGCCGGAGTAGTCGAGGTCACTCCCTCTTCCGTCACCGTCTGCGCCAACGGCTTGATCTCCCCGCGAAACTGGATCTCCGCCCAGTCGCCTTCCGCCAGCGCGCGCTCTTCTTCCACCGTCTCCACCGTCGCCTGGCTGTCCAGCACATAGCCCAGCTCTGCCTCGAACTCCTCCTCAGTCAGCTCGGTCTGCGGTTTCTCCACCCGCACCGTCTCGTATCCCGCCACATCGAACTCGGGAAGCACCTCGAACGCCGCCTTGAAGCGCAGCGGCTGGCCATCCGTCAACTGTAGGTCCAGCAACTGCGGCTCCGAAACCGGATGCAGCTTCTGCTCCACAATCGCCTGACGGAAGCGCTCCGACACCAGCTTCTGAAGCACCTCCTCGCGCAGCTCCCTGGCAAACTTCGACCGCACCAGAGACTCCGGCACCTTGCCCGCGCGGAAGCCCGGTATCCGCGCCAGTTTCTGATAGCGCTTGATCACCGTCCCGAAGACCTTCGCTACCTCCTCCGCCGGGGCCTCCACCGAAATCTCACGCGTCAACAGAGGATTCAGCGAGGGCCCTTGCTCCTCGCCGTGCTCGTGTTCGTGATCGTGCTCATGGCTGTGTTCGTGAACATGGCTGTGTTCGTGCTCATGGCCTTCGGCAACTGCCGCCGCCATCTGTCCGTCCCCGGTCGTCTCTGTCGCCGTCTCGTTGCTTACTTTGCTCTCTATCGAATTCAAGTCAGTCCCTTCCATTCGGACGGTTTAACCACGCCCGTTAACGCGCGCTCGCAAGCGCCCCTCTTCCACTCTACGGGTCTTGTTTGCGAAGGGTCAAACCACCGGACCACCGCACCGCTCGCACCTTCCTCACTGTGGGTTCGGGTTGTCCGTCAGCGAGTACAACTCCAATCGCACCTTCCACTGAGTCGTCTGGCCCGGCTGCAGCACCACCATCCCGCTGTCCTCGTCCTTCCCCCACTCCCGCCCCAGCGGATCGTCCATGTTGAACTGGGGCCCAATCGACACATAGTCCGCATCCGCCGGAGCATCCACCCGAAATGACTTGATCGTTGGGCTCATCGCTGTCATGCGCAGTCCATAATCGTTCGTCGGATCGCTCAACTCCGCAATCGCCGAGTTGTCTAGAAGCTCCCGGCGCAACGCTGTGAAGTTGTCCTCCAGGTCCATGTTGCCCAGCGCCACTCCGCCGCGCATCGTATAGTCGTATGGAGTTCCCGCAACCGGCAGTAGAACTCCCGTGGGCATCCCGCTCGCTCGGTCGCGTACCGCCTCCCGTTTCTCCGCGGGAAGATGCAATCGCAGCTGTTCCCGGTTTCCATCGAAAATGGCAAACCGAGGGTGCCAGCCAATGCCCACCGGCTCGGCCACATCGCCCATGTTGCGCGCCATCACTGTGATTTCAATCCACTGGCTACCCAGCAGCACAGTCGTGGTCACATCCGTCTTCGATGGCCAGTGCGCACCAAAATCCCTCGCATGGAAGACAGCCTGGGCCTGTCCTCCATCCGGTAACGCCGTCTGCTCTACGGAATCAGCCCCCATTGCCAGCATCAAACCGCCTCTCGCCATCCCGTCCGTGGCGCCCGGCAGAGTCATCGGATGCCCTCGCCATTCCGTGCTCACACGCCCATCCTCCTGAGACGCCTCTCCCCATAACGGGCCCGCCCATGGGACCTCGAAGGCCCCGCCCATCCCCAGACTCTCTAATCCGCCCGCGTCCTTGCCCCTGCCGTTCATCGCTATCGCAGCGCTCTCGATCGTCGGCGAAGCCAGCAGGTTCACCTCGCCCTTACCCGGAATGTAGGCCCCGATCTGTAGCACATTCATCCCCCGGCCTGGCAGCAGGGTCGCCGAAAGGAACTCCGGCAAAGCCCCGCCGGTCAATCGGATGCGCGTCAGCATAATAGCCTCCTGGCCGCCCAGCCGGGGCACAGGAGCATCCACATGGTCGGTTGCCATCTTCGCCTTCAACCTGACTATCTTTCCCCGTCCCCGTTCGCGATAGGCCAAGCTCAACCCACCAACCAGCACAGCCAGAATCAGCCCCGTCACCATCCCCGACCGCATTACCCCCCTGCGCCACACCTTAAGGAATAGCGACGCAAACCAGCGCTGCGCCATCGTCAGATAGATCTTGCTCATCCGTGGGTCTTCCAAGTTTCCCGCCCCGTCCTTCCTTATTCGGATGGTTGATTTCCACCCTGTAACAACTTCAGTCTATCTCCCTTTGTCCGCTCATTCCCACCAGGAAATATCGCGTCGCCGCACTCTAACACCTGTCCTCCGGCACAACCAATCCGCCTCCCAGCGAATCTCACCCTCAGGCAAGAGCGTTCCTCCCGCCTAAGGAGACAGTATGAGTGCAAAAGGAATCTGGATCGCATTCGGCGTCGGCGTAGCCGCGGGTACGGCTGTCGCGCTTCTCTACGCCCCGCAACCCGGCGTCAAGACCCGCCGCCAGTTGCGTAGGAACTTCGACGATGGCGTGGACTATCTCGAGGACGCCGCAGCCCACCTCAAACAGCAGGCCGAAGCCCTCAGCAACGAGGCCCGCAAGGCCTTCAAGCGCTCCAAGGGACAGGTCGCCGATGTCGTCGAGATGGCCTCGGAAGCCGTCTCCGGCGTAGTCAAAGGCGTCCAGTCCATGATGTAGCCCGCTCTACTCAGGCGGTCCTACCGTCACCACAAAGTACGCCAGCTCCGAGTCTCCGGCGTTGGCAATCCAGTGCTGGTCGCCCGCGCAGCACAATCCTACATCGCCCGCCTCCATCTTGTGCTCCACGCCATTCAGGTAGAGTGTCGCCGTCCCGCGTTGCATCAGCCATATCTCACTGTGCAAATGCGTCCCCACCGCCTCGTGCGGAGCGCCCGCCTGCTGCACCGACTCATGCATCTCCAGGCGAATGTTGCCCGCCTTCAGCATCCCGGTCAGAAACTGGTGCGACTCATGCCCGCCCTGCATCCCGCGTCCCGCAATCGGCTTGTACACGCCCGACGTCAACTCCTTCATCGCTCCCGCCGGACGCGCCCCAGCCGCTGCTCCTGGTGCGCCCGCGGAACTCCCCTGCCCGGCCGCTTGCGCCACGGCCTTCCCAGCTAACGTTCCCGAAATCGCCAGCAGCCCAGCCAGCATCCCCGCAAAATCCCGCCGGTTCAGCTCATCCCGATTCATCTCATCCATCGCTTCTCTCCTCCGTTGCTCTCCGAAACAACCTCTAGCCCAAACGACGCACCATCCTATACCTTTCCATCGCCCTCCGTCAGCCGCCAATGTGCGAAGTCGAACGATGCCGTATGGCAGTTGGATCGGAAGGGCACGGCTTCAGCCCCGCCGTAAATGCCGCAGTATGAATAGGGCTTTAGCCCCTGAGGTCCGCTCTTCTGCGCTGCATCGACTTTTTCAGCATCCTCTTTAGCCCGGGGCTTTCTGCTCGCAGCCTCCACGAGTCGTCATTCTGACCTCAGCGATGCCGAAGGCCAGTATCTCCGTCGTTGCTTTTGCCGTTGCCAATTCCTCTCCTCATTCCCACACAGTCTAGACCACCGCATTTCGTCTTACCTTTATCCTGCTTTGATCCGTGCTTTTATCGGTGCGAATCGGTGTTAAGCAGTTTGCTTAAGAGTCCAGCAGAGTTAGACTGTCGCCATGGGAAACAAAGACAAAGGCAGAAAAGAGAAGAAGAAGCAGCCCAAGCCAAAGGCCCCTCCCGCGCCGCGCCACGAGGAGTTCAGCCAGCTCACCACCCGCCTGGTCAAGGAAGCCGATAAGAACTAGCTCATCGGCTCGCCGTCGGCACCTTGTCCGGCCGCCACACTCCCTCTGTCTTCGCCGCCGGGTTGCTCTCCCGTCTGCAATCCTCTATCCTTGAACAGTTGCGGCAACAGTATTTCTTCGCGGCAATGTGCGCCCGTAGCTCAGTTGGATAGAGTATTTGGCTACGAACCAAAGGGTCGGGAGTTCGAATCTCTCCGGGCGCACCATCTTCCTCTCCAAACCCAACTTCCGATTACGGCACCAGCAGGATCGGCGCCTGCCAGAAGGCCCCTTTCTGCCCGGTTGGGTCCAGCACCGTCACCTGGCAGTCGTACTTGCCCAGCGGAAGCTGGCTCAGATCGACCGTGAAGTTCAGCGGGGCGATCTGTAGCTTCGTATTCGGAATCGGCGATACCTCCTCAGGCTGCGTCTCGTACACCTTGGTCTGTCCCTGGTAGAAGCTCACGAAGGCCATCAGCGGCTTCACCGTAGGCGCGGCAGGCGGCTGTCCCGCCGTTGCAGCGGCCGTTGCACCTTCATACGCCTGTAGAAACACAAACATGTTCTTGCTCTTGCTGAACACCCGTGTCACGCTGGGGATCAGTTTCTCGCCGTTCTGGATCAGAGGGTCTGCGGCCACCTCCTTGGCCTGCTCTTTTCCTTTCGTCGCGTTGTAGATGGCCTCGGTCATCGGCGTGCGCTGTCCTGACAGCACCACGCTGCTGATCGGCACACGCTTCGTCTCCTTATTCAGGTTCGGAACGATGAACGTCGTCTGGAACGTGCCAATGTGTCCCGTTGCGTCGTCGCGCGCCAGCACCTTGATGGTGTACTTACCCGGCAATAATGTGTAACCGGAAGAGTACTCGATCGGGCGCTTGGCCAACTGTTCGGCGGTCTGGTCGCTCAACTTCGGGTTCACATAGTCGCGGATGTTGGTCACTGTGGTCCCGCCGTAGTCGTCCTTGATCTCGCCTACGAAGTCGATCAGCGCCTGCTGTGCGCCGCGCTTCTTGGCCAACACCAACTCGCTGCCCGGAACCTTCACCATAATGGGTACGTAGTACTCCGCCTTGTTCAACTGGAAATAATTGATCTCAACCCCAATCGTCAGTTCCACGAACGGATCGCCCTGCATCAGCGCATCCTCTAGCTGTCGCTCTTTGTCCGCGGTGTTGAATTTGCCCCACTCCTTCTCCCCGAAGTACCCCTGGCGAAAGTCCAGGTTCGCCGACAACTCCGAATTTACCGTAACCTTCACCTTGCGGAACTTTCCGTCCACCGCCGTATTCGTCGTGTAGTAGCCAAGGATGTAGTAATCCGATTCCGCATGTTGTGCATTCACGATCCCCCGGTCCAGGTCGTTGTTGTCCAGCAGCGCCTTCCCTCCGGTGTCGCCTGCCAGTGTAAACAGCGTGTCCTGCGACTTCGCAAAACGGCTTGTCAACGCCGTCGCCGAGCGCCCCGGTATACATCGCAGAACCGCCAGGCGAACCCTGGGTCGCATCGCCCATCGGCGCCAGCGCCACCAGCCCCCGCGCATCGATCGGCCAGAACGACACTCCTGCTCGGATCGCCGCCTGTTCGGTCGCCACCATCTGTGCCTGGTTGTCCAACCCGTTCAAATTCAACCCGCTCATAAAGGGGATCAGTGCCTTCTTCTCATTCAGCCGGCCCAGCATCTCCGCGGCCGTCTGCAACGCGGCCAGTTGCCGGTCCGTGGTAAAGATGTTGAACTCGCTGTCGTCCTGTCCGAAGGCCGCGCCCGTATCGGCGCTGCTGTCATCGTCTGCAGCCTCGGCCCCTTGTTGTCCTTCGCCCACCACCATCGTCTCCAGGATGCTCAACAACCGGTTGCGGTCGGAGCTGAAGTCCTGTAGCACATCCACCGAGCTTCCCGCGTAGCGGAGGATGCACACCAGGTCCGCCTCCGTCATCTGCGTCCGGATGAACTTCTGCGCGGCTTCCAGCGCGCGCATCTGGTCCACCGGTGGCATCGTCGTCATATCGAAGTACAGCGCCAACAGACGGTGGTCCTTGTATTTGATCTCCCCGCCCGCCTCTCCCGAAATCTGGCTGGTCGCCAGACGGTTGTAGATCTTGATCTCCTCTGCGCCCGCAGGTGCCGGCCCCAGTGGCGTAGCATCCTCCGGCAGTACCTGGTGCTCGAAGACTTTGATCGTCTGCGGCACACCGTCCTCTGTGATTGTGAAGTCCTTCGCCGTCAACCCGCCGATCGCTTCGCCCTTCTTGTCCTTCACCTCCACGTTCTCGACGATCAGGCGCACGGTCGCCTTCAGGGTGGCTGCCTGGTCCGCACCGCCCACCGGCTTGTTCTGCCCCGTCAACTGCGCTCCGGCAGACAAGCTCCCAACGCTCGCGGCCACTGCAACCGCGCCAACCGCCACAGTAGATCGCACTCGCTTCGAAAGAGTCATTCGCATTCTTCAGAACCTCAGACGCATCGTAAGTTGCAGGCTGCGCATTGGATTGGGCCCCTGTGCAGCGCCAAACTGCGTGCTGTTAGGAATATAAGTTGTGTTCCATCCGGAATAGGTAACGTGGTTGAGTATATTTGTCGCATCCAGCCG
>CAWERM010000039.1:0-8043 GCA_963810995.1 uncultured Acidobacteriaceae bacterium
GTGCCAGTGTTTTCGCCGATCATAATCGGCCCAACAAATCCACCTAGCGTGCCCAGCGAGTTGATCAGACCAATGGTTGCGGCCGCGGCCGTGCCGCCAAAGAACATCGTGGGAAGGCTCCATAGCGGCGGTTTAGCTGCACTCACCCCAAACACCGTAAGCGAGAGTCCGGTGATGGCCATAATCGCCGAAGGGCCTGCATGGGCAGCCATCGCCATTCCAGCAGCAGCAATCAAACACGCAATCGCCGCGTGCCAGTATCGTTCGCCCGTGCGGTCGGAGTGGCGCGACCACCGCACCATGCCAATTACCGCAATCAGATTTGGTATGGCAACAAGTAGGCCGACGCGGAAGACCGAGAAGCCCAGGCCACTCACGATCAGCGGTGCCCAGAAGCCAATCGTGTATAGACCAGCGGATGTTCCGAAGTAGGCCAGAGACAGTGCGAGCACCTTCCAGTCCATCACGGCGCGCCAGGCGCTGTGGCAACGTGGGTCTGTGATGGCGGCCTGCTCATCGAGGATTGCCTTCGTGAGCCACGCACGCTCTTCCACCTCCAACCACTTCGCGTCGGCGGGACGGTCCGTCAGGGCCCAGAAAGTAATCAATCCCAGCACCAAGGCTGGTATTCCCTCCACTAGGAAGAGCCACTGCCAGCCGCGCATTCCCAACACGCCATTCAGCTCCATCAGTGCACCTGATACCGGCGATCCAATAAATCCCGCGACCGGTGCCGCCGCCATAAAAATAGCTGTTGCCGCTGAACGATGGTTCGCCGGGAACCAGTAACTGAGGTAGAGAATGATTCCAGGGAAAAACCCCGCCTCCGCCAGGCCAAGCAGAAACCGGAGAACATAGAAGCTGATTGGGCCACGGGTGAAGGTCATCGCAATCGACACAACGCCCCAGGTAATCATCACTCGGCCAATCCAGAATCGCGCCCCCACTTTGTGCAGAATCACGGTGGAGGGTACTTCGAAGATGAAGTAGCCCAGGAAGAAGATACCCGATCCAAGCCCGAACATCTGCGCCGTCAGGCCCACATCCCGGTTCATGGTCAGCGCGGCGAACCCTATGTTGATGCGATCTAGAAATGCGACGAAGTACAGCAGCATCACAAACGGAATTAGCCGCCAGGTGATCTTGCGAATCACCCGTGCCTCCAGGAGGCTGCAAGCTGGCGCAGTTAGATCGCTCATACTCTCCCTTGCGGTCTGTGGCTCTATGGGTTCGGTGCCGTAAACAGGCGATCGTAGTCGCGCCAGTGCGCGTTCATCACATCGATCTTGTGCTTGATCTGAGCCGTAATGTTGGGACCGAGGCGCATGGTGGTCTCTTCTCCGGGTGTCGGCGCAAGGTCCAGAATCGGTTCCTTGGTGCTTTGCAGCAGGCGATTGAGGTCCACCATGGTGTCAATCTCTCTGCGCGATAATTGCATCAGGTCGGTGCGGTCCCAACTGGACTGCACGCCCAGCACCGGATTCGGATTGGGCTTCGAGCCGATCGCTTTTACACGATCCAACTGGGCCTGATACTCCACCATGTCGTCCGCCGATTGCAGAAGACAAATAACTGCCTGTAGCCGTTTGCCCGTCATCTCCCACTGGCTGCGCGCGGTATCGTCCTTCGCCGCATTTTGAATCCCATTCACCAGGCTCATCGCCCTGCGCGCTCGCGGCAGAGCGATCTCTATGGTGCGCTGGAAAAGCATTCGCGCGCCCCAACCCTCGTACATTCGCATCGCCTGGATGTCGATGAGGTCGCCGGCCTGCTCGTCGCTCTTCGCCTGGAATAAAAACGGACGATAGTCCTTCGTCTCCGCCGCGCTCAGCTCCTCCGGAAACGGAACCATGGGCCGCGTGACCCAGCGATTGAGCACATGTCCCATGCGAAGCATGCTCCCCGAAGTCCAATACCTGCAGGTCCTGCTGGACATCGTTGAGTGCGTTCCATGCATCCACCAGATTGTCCGCCTGCTGTTCGCCTACTTCGCTGGCAGCAAACGCGCGCAGTGTTGTGATGCGCTCCGCCAGAGTGCGCATCGGCTTGCCCTGGGTAAACTTCAGCAGACGATAGTTGAAATCCATGGTGGTCGCGTCGCCGAAGTTGATGCTCCATCGCGCCGGTGCAGACGCACCCCCACTGCTGAACGAGGGTACGACGATGCCCACCACCGGATAGAACGCTCCTGCGCTGCCTTCCGTCACCACGCCCGCGAAGGCTCGGCCATCGGGGCCTTCGCGGCCCTGCACTGCCAGCCCGCGCGGCAGTTTGCGCACGATACTATCCAGCACGTCTGGCGAAAATGTTGGAACCATCCACTGCCGAGCCGCAATCGGATTCAGGCTGATCTGAATCTCGTGGCCAGCGTCCCGGGCGGCCTGTTGCGCGTTGATCAGGAAGCCGGAGACGCGGTCCGACATGGGTCGATCTTTATAGTTGCTGTTGCCATTGATGCCGGGATAGAGCGATGGCGCCCAGTCGAAACCCGATCCAGCGTCGATAGTGACCCAGTTGAACTGCTCCACCTCCGGGCACGTCTTCAGCAGGCTCTGCATGGCCTCGCGGTACATGCGCAGGGTCTCCGGCTCGTCCACGCTGGGGGCGAAGTACACGTTGCGCGAGCGATTGGGCTGGTCGATGCGCGGGCCGCGCAGCTCCGGATGCGCCGTAAAGAATGCTTCCGGCAGGACCTCCGGCTCGTTCGCGCTCCACACACCCTTCAGACCAACCTTGCCCAGCACCTCGCACCGCTGCTGCAAGATACCCGACACCTCGGCAGAATATTTCGCGTCCACATACGGCCGAAGTTCTTCCGGCGGAAAAATTGTAAGCAGGCCGGCGTGGTGTACGAACCACATCGGGTAAGGGTCTGCGGAATTCATCTCCCAGGTGGCCAGCGGTAGGCCTTCGGTGACCAGCATGTGGGTTGCGCCAAGCTCCTTCGAGAGGGAAGCCTTCCGCTCGAACTCAGCCATATCCGCTGCTTGTTGTCGCGCTTCTTCCACGGCTGCACCGCGTGGTGCGGACGTTTGAGCAGGGGAAGATGCGCCCAGCAGTCCTGCGGCCAGCAGTCCGGCGGCCAGTACAGATGCCAGCACCGCAGTGAAGAGGCTTGTTCTTGGATGTAAAGAGCGATCGCACATCACGCGCCGCCATCGACGGTTGTCGGAGTACCGCCTCCGCGTCCTCCGCCGAAACCGGCGGGTGCGGGTGCAGGTGCGGCGGTAGGCAGTACGTCTGCGCACAACTCCAGCACCGCAATGGCGTTCAGGCCGCTCTGCGACGAGCCATTGGTATCGACACCGTCGTCGGTGGGAGCCAGTGCATTGGGCGGCAGCACACGGCCACCTCGCGGACGACCACCGCCGCGCAAACCAGCAAGCGCATTTTGCGCCAGCGCAGGATTCTTCGTCACGTAATAGGCGTAAGCCACCAGCTTGCCCTGGCTGATTCCCGCGCCGGAGTTGGCACAGAAATCAGCCCACAGTTTTTGCCAGGCAGGATCGTCGATGCTCATGTTGAGTTCGAACATCACCTCCGCGCCACCCATGATGGTAGCAAGGTTATAGCTGCCCAGTGTGGTGTCTCGCGCGGTAAGCACACCTGTGGTGGGATCGAAGCCCATTAGCATATTCTTGCCAGTGCGGAATCCGTGGGGCATGGCCTCCATCGATTTCATGCCGGCAACGATCTTGTCACGCCATTGCGTATTGCCGGTGCGCTCCCACTCCGTCATCCAGTTGCCGGCGAGGGCCAGCCAGTCAGGGCCCGATCGCACCCGCGTCACATACTTCTCATCGCCCGCGCGCGGCGGATCGGCCTCGCGCATTGGGTCATACGCAATGATGGATTTGTCCGCCTGCAATGCATCGTGCATTACATCGCCGGTGCGTTCATCACTGGTGAGGTAGTAGTAGAAGCGGCGGAATGCGGCCTGCCCAATGCGCGCCTCCTTGGCCCCGTCGCCCCAGTGCGAAACGCCATGCCGCGTACCCAGGCCAGCCATCGGGCCGAAGTGGTAGCTGTCCACCTCGCCGGTGTGGCGCGTCATCGCCTCGGCCAGCCGGAATATGTCCGCGCGCCCTGAGCGCAGGAAGGAGTACCACAGCCAGCTATCGGTGCCCAACTCCGAGTTGTCCCACGCCATGCCGCCCAGGTCGTACCGCCATACATGACGCTCCGTGTCGAAGGAGTGCATCACGTCGCCATAGTTCCAGAACCCGTACCAGTCTCGCTCGTCCACCTGGCCCAGATAGAGATTGAGCGTGGCATCGAGGCCATTCTCAATAGCAGCCTTGAAGGGGGTCGATCCATCCTTCACGCTCCACATGCCGAAGGCCCGCACATCGTGGTAGTACTGCGGCGATGCGACCAGCACCGGCGGCGCGCTGCCGGCCTTTGCCATGGCGCCGCTGCTGGTCGCATAGCCACAGTGGGGGCACGATGTGCGGGCCTTCGGCATGTGGAGCGTGAAGGATGGATCGACCCCCTTCAAGGCTGCTATTCAAAGCGCCTCGATGCCACGCTCAATCTCTATCTGGCCAGGTGGACGAGCGAGACTGGTACAGGGTTCTGGAACTATGGCGACGTGATGCACTCCTTCGACACGGGAGTGTGAGGTTTGGCGGTACGGCCTAGGCGGCATGGCGTGGGACACTCGGAGCTGGGCACCGATACTGGCTGTGGTACTCGTACCTGCCTCAGGACGCGCGGACATCTTCCGGCTGGCCGAGGCGATGACGCGCCACACCCGCGAGGTGGACAGCTACCACTTCGGCCCGATGGCAGGCCTGGGTACGCGTCATGGCGTCTCGCACTGGGGGGACGGGGCCAAGGAGGCGCGCATCGGGCAGGCCGCGTTTGCCGGTGCTATACGACCGGACCAGTGATGAGCGCACCGGCGATGTAATGCACGAATGTTTGCAGGCGGACAAATCGGTCATTGCGTATGACCCCATGCGCGAGGCCGATCCGCCACGCGCGGCGACGAGAAGTATGTGACGCGGGTGCGCTCCGGCCCCTGGCTGGCCCTCGCAGGCAACTGGATGACCGAGTGGGAGCGCACCGGCAATACGCAATGGCGTGACAAGATCGTTGCCGGCATGAAGTCGATGGAGGCCATGCCCCACGGATTCCGCACTGGGAAAAATATGTTGATGGGCTTCGATTCCACCACGGGTAAGCTGACCGCGCGGACACCACGCTGGGCAGCTATAACCTTGCCACCATCATGGGTGGAGCAGAGTTGATGTTCGAGGTCAACATGAGCATCGACGATCCTGCGTGGCAAAAGCTGTGGGCTGATTTCTGTGCCAACTGAGGCGCGGGCCTCAGCCAGGGCAAGCTCGTGGTTACGCCTATTACGTGACGAAGAATCCTGCGCTCGCACAAAGTGCGCTTGCGGGTTGCGCGGCGGTGGCCGTCCCCGAGGTGGCCGTGTGTTGCCGCCCAATGCGCTGGCTCCAGCCGACGACGGTGTCGATACCAATGGCTCGTCGCAGGGCGGCCTGAACGCCATCGCGGTACTGGAGTTGTGCGCAGACGTACTACCTACCTCCGCACCTGCACCCGCACCCGCCGGTTTCGGCGGGGGACGCGGAGGCGGAACTCCAGCAGCGGGCGATGGTGGCGCTTGATGAAGGACCACTCTCTTACATCGAAGAAGATGCCTCTTCCCTGCTGCTGGCACCTGTGGTGGCCACCGGATTCCTGGCCGCAGGACTGCTGGGCGCATCTTCCCCAGCTCAGACGTCCGCGCCACGCGGTGCTGCCGTGGAAGCTGCGCGAACAAGCAGCGGACATGGCTGAGTTCGAGCGGAAAGCAGCCCTCTCGAAGGAGCTTGGTGCAACCCATATGCTGGTCACCGAAGGCCTGCCGCTGGCCACCTGGGAGATGGATTCCGCAGACCCCTACCCGATGTGGTTCGTCCACCATGCCGGCCTGCTTACGATTTTTCCGCCGGAAGAACTTCAGCCGTATGTGGAGGCGAAATATTCTGCCCAGGTGACAGGTATATTGCAGCAGCGGTGCGAAGTGCTGGGCAAAGATGGACTGAAAGGTGTGTGGAGCGCGAACGAGCCGGAGGTGCTGCCGGAAGCATTTTTTACGGCGCATCCGGAGCTGCGCGGGCCGCGCATCGATCAACCCAATCGCTCGCGCAAGGTGTACTTCGCCCCCAGCGTGGACGAGCCCGAGACCTTGCGCATGTACCGCGAAGCCATGCAGAGCTGCTGAAGACATGCCAGAGGTGGAACAATTCAACTGGGTCACTATCGACGCTGGATCGGGCTTCGACTGGGCGCCGTCGCTTTATCCCGGCATCAATGGCAACAACAACTATAAAGATCGACCCATGTCGGACCGCGTCGCGGGCTTCCTCATCAACGCGCAGCAGGCCGCCAGGGACGCGGGCCACGAGATCCAGATCAGCCTGAATCCGATTGCGGCTCGACAGTGGATGGCGCCGACATTTTCGCCAGACGTGCTGGATAGTATCGTGCGCAAGTTGCCTCGCGGGGTGGCAGTGCAGGGTCGCGAAGGTCCCGATGGCCGGGCCTTCGCGGGCGTGGCGACGGAAGGCAGCGCAGGAGCATTCTATCCGGTGGTGGGCATCGTCGTACCCTCGTTCAGCAGTGGGGGTGCGTCTGCACCGGCGCGATGGAGCATCAACTTCGGCGACGCGACCACCATCGACTTCAACTATCGTCTGCTGAAGTTTACCCAGGGCAAGCCGATGCGCACTCTGGCGGAGCGCATCACGACACTGCGCGCGTTTGCTGCCAGCGAAGTAGGCGAACAGCAGGCGGACAACCTGGTGGATGCATGGAGCGCGCTCAACGATGTGCAGCAGGACCTGCAGGTGTTGGACTTCGGGAGCATGCTCCGCATGGGACATGTGCTCAATCGCGGGTCACGCGGCCCATGGCTCCGTTTCCGGAGGAGCTGAGCGCGGCGGAGACGAAGGACTATCGTCCGTTTTTATTCCAGGCGAAGAGCGACGAGCAGGCCGGCGACCTCATCGACATCCAGGCGATGCGAATGAACGAGGGACGGGGCGCGCGAATGTTTTCCAGCGCACCATAGAGATCGCTCTGCCGCGAGCGCGCAGGGCGATGAGCCTGGTGAATGGGATTCAAAATGCGGCGAAGGACGATACCGCGCGCAGCCAGTGGAGATAACGGGCAAGCGGTACAGGCGTTATTTGTCTTCTGCAATCGGCGGACGACATGGTGGAGTATCAGGCCCAGTTGGATCGTGTAAAAGCGATCGGCTCGAAGCCCAATCCGAATCCGGTGCTGGGCGTGCAGTCCAGTTGGGACCGCACCGACCTGATGCAATTATCGCGCAGAGAGATTGACACCATGTGGACCTCAATCGCCTGCTGCAAAGCACCAAGGAACCGAAACTGGACCTCGCGCCGACACCCGGAGAAGAGACCACCATGCGCCTCGGTCCCAACATTACGGCTCAGATCAAGCACAAGATCGATGTGATGAACGCGCACTGGCGCGACTACGATCGCCTGTTTACGGCACGAACCCATAGAGCCACAGACCGCGAGGGAGAGTATGAGCAATCTAACTACGGCAGCTTGCAGCCTCCTGGAGGCACGGGTGATTCGCAAGATGACCTGGCGGCTAATTCCGTTTGTGATGCTGCTGTACTTGGTTTCGCATTTCTAGATCGCATCAACATAGGGTTCGCCGCGCTGACCATGAACCAGGATGTGGGCCTGACGGCGCAGATGTTCGGGTTTTGATAGGGTATCTTCTTCCTGGGCTACTTCATCTTCAAAGTGGCCTCCACAGTAATTCTGTGCACAAAGTGAGGGGGCGCGATTCTCGATTGGCCGAGTGATGATTACCTGGGGCGTTGTGTCGATTGCGAGCAGCGTTTCACCCGTGGCCCAATCAGCTTCTATGTTCTCCGGTTCTGCTTAGAGCGGCCACGGGGTTTTTCCCTGGAATCATTCTCTACCTCAGTTACTGGTTCCCGGCGAACCATCGTTCAGCGGCGACACTATTTTTTATGGCGGCGGC
>CAWERM010000040.1:0-6467 GCA_963810995.1 uncultured Acidobacteriaceae bacterium
CGAACTCCGCGGCAGCCGACCTTGAATCGATTGTCAACTTCATAAGAAACGATAACGCCGGAGTCGCGCAGCGCGTGGGACGGAAGCTGTACTCGGCGGTTGCGTCGCTGATCAGGATGCCGCGTCGTGGCCGTGTCGGCTTGGTAGAGGGTACGCGAGAGTAAATTCTTGCCCGGTTGCCCTACATCATTGTTTATCAAGTTCTAGAGCAGGACGTTCTGATCATCCGCATACGCCACGCGGCGCAGGAGTGGCCACTGGCTTTAAGGACGCGATCGAATTGACACTGCCTTGAGTCGGGTGCGCAGAAAGTGCAGACCAAGGGACAGCATCTCGCGGATAATGTTTCTAGGCCATGGATTTTCTGACGCAGTACAAGAACGCGCTGTTTCTGATTGCGGTACTGCTGGCGCAGGCGATTGCGCTGGCGGTGCAGGTGCGCAGGCCGCTCGATCCCGCGCAGCCGGACGGCCCCAGCGTGCGCCTGATCCGCATGTGGGCCATGACTGCGGTGACGCCGGTGGAGCGGGTGACGCATGCAATCGGCTACGGTGCAGGTCATGCGTGGTCGGATTACATCGACCTGCGCCACGTGCGCCAGCAGAACAAAGATCTACAGCAGCAACTGGCGCAAGTGCGCATGGATGAAGCCGCGATTGCGGAGGATGCGCTACAGGGCCGCCGGCTACAGGCGATGCTGGGGTTCCGTGAGAGCTACGCCGGATCGACCGTGGCTGCGCAGGTGATCGGGGCCAGCGGAAGCGAGCAGTCGCACATGCTGACCATCGACAAGGGATCGCACGACGGACTGCGGCCTGACATGGCGGTGATCACCCAGAACGGTGTGGTGGGCAAGCTGCGCGACGTCTTCCCAACCACTGCGCAGGTGCTGGAGATCAACGACCAGAGCTCGGGTGCGGGGGTGGTGCTGGCCAGCACGCGCATTCGGGCGATCCTGCGCGGAACGCTCACCGGGCGGGTGCAGATCGGCAACCTGCTGGCGGACTCGCGCATTCAGCCGGGCGAGCAGGTGCTGACATCAGGCGGCGACCAGGTATATCCGCGGGGTCTGCCGGTGGGCGTAGTGGAGAGCATCGCGCCCGACCCGAACCACCAGCCCTATACCGCCATTCGGGTGAAGCCGGCGGTGGACCTTGACAGGGTGGAAGAGGTGCTGGTGATTACCGGGACGCAGCCGGACTTGACGCCGGGCGCGCAGCAGGACCTGGCGGCCGCGGCAGCGCAACATGCGGCGGACCTGAGCGCAGAGCGGTTACCCGGTATCTACGACGATCAGACCCCAGGGACCTCCGGGGGCACGAGTGGAGCTACAGAGACGGCGCCGCCTACGACACCGCCCGCGGCCAGTGCTGCGCCGCTGACTCCGCACCCGTTGCCCATTGTGCATCCAGACCGATACACCAGCGGATCGACTCCGCCTGCATCTGCGTTGACGCCGGGTGGGGCGAACTCCGCGCCGAGCGGACAGCAGCCTCCATCGCCGCCATCGCAGCAGCAGCCAGAGGCAACGAAATGATGGTCACACGCAGCTATATGTCGCGCCGCGAGGTCGAGCAGCAGCGATTCTCCATCCCTGTGACGGTGCTTGTGCCGGTGGGCGCGGTCCTGCTACAGGTGCTCCTGCCCAGGGTGTTTGCCGGGCTGGCGATCCTCGATCTGCCCTATGTGGTGACGCTGTTCTTTGCCATCAGCCGGCGCAGCCCCATCGCGGGGACGCTGACCGGTGCGGCCATCGGGCTGCTACAGGATGTGTTGACCGGCCAGCCCATCGGCGTCAACGGCATGGCAAAGTCGTTGATCGGTTACGCGGGGGCAAGCCTGGGAAGCCGGATCGATGTGGAGAACACAACCACGCGCGCCATGCTGGCCTTTGGGTTTTCCCTGGCGCAGAGCGTTCTTCTTTACCTGATCGAGCGCCGCCTGCTGGGCATCCGCGCCTTTCACCTGCTGTGGCTGCACGAGTTGCTGCGCGCGGCGGCGAACACCGCGCTGGCGTTGCCGGTCTTTCTGCTGCTGGACCGCACCAAGCACACGGAGTAGACGCGCGAATTCACATTCATTGCTAGAGGCGCGGTGAATGGGGCACTGGCAGAGTCTTACAATAAGCTATGGCACGGCTGAAGCCGAGTGCTTCCGGAGAGCAGAACAGCAACATGGCGTTTATGTCTAAGTCCGAACGGCCCAGCGACCGCGACGAGAAGGTATCGGCGAATAAGCTGCACGCGACACAGTACATCGTGGTGCTGGTGCTTGCGGTGCTGGCTGCGGGGATGTGGCGGCTACAGATTCTGGGCGTGGACAGCTACCGTGTGCTGGCCGAGGCCAACCGTGTGCGCAAGGAGCCGGTGCGCGCGCCGCGGGGCAAGATCTTCGACCGCGAAGGACGCATTCTGGTGGACAATTACCCGTCGGTCTCCTGCTATCTGCTGCGCGAACAGAGCAAGGACCTGCAGACAGACATTCCATTGATTGCGCGCGGACTCGATCTGCCGGTGGAGCAGATCGAGGCCACGTTGCGCCGCTATGCCAGCTCGCCGAAGTACGTGTCGATCCCTTTGAAGCTGGACATCACCCAGGATGAGCAGGCATTCATCGAGGCGCACCGCAATGAGCTTCCTGAACTGGAGACCTTCGACGAGCAGCGCCGTCTGTATCCACGCGACGGTTTTGCGGCGCACCTGATCGGCTATGTGGGCGAGCTTTCGGCAGAGGACTTGAACAACTCGAAGTACGACTTTTACCAGCCAGGCGACGTGGTGGGCAAATCGGGCGTGGAGGAGACCTACGACGAAGTGCTTCGCGGCATGGACGGATCGCGCGACGTGGTCGTCGATAGCCATGGCAAGGAGGTTGGGCAACTTGGCCAGCAGCTTGCCGTTCCTGGCAAGGACCTGCGGCTGACGATCGACCTGGATGTGCAGCGCGCGGCCGAGCTGGCCATGCAGGGCCATAACGGCGCGCTGGTGGCGATGGACCCACACACTGGAGAGATACTGGCCATGGTTTCGCGCCCAACCTACGACCCCAACCAGTTCTCCGTGCGCCTGACCAAGGACTACTGGTCGCAGATCGTCAACGATCCCGACCATCCGATGATGAACAAGGCAATACAAGCGCAGGACGCTCCCGGATCGACCTTCAAGATCATTATGTCGCTGGCCGGACTGCAAGAGGGCGTTGCCCAGGACATGCGTGTGATGTGCAACGGCGGAGGCACCTTCTATGGCCGCTTCTTCGCATGCGACAAGCACCATGGCATGGTGGACATTGAACACGGGATCGAGTGGTCGTGCGATACGTTCTACTACACCCTGGCAGAGAAGCTTGGCATCGATACCATCGCCAAGTACGCTACCGCGGTTGGCCTATCGCAGAAGACCGGCATCGACCTTCCCGACGAAGCAACCGGCACCATGCCCTCCACCGCATGGAAGCTGAAGACGCAACACGAGAAGTGGTATGCGGGTGAGACGATCTCGGTGGGTATTGGACAGGGATCGGTGCAGGTGACACCGCTGCAACTGGCCCGTGCGCTTGGCGGCATCGCCTCTGGTGGCGTGCTCAAGCGGCCGCATGTGGTATTCCCCGACGAACTGCCTCCCGATATGTTGTCGGCGATCCAATCTACCTTTCCCGGCAGCGGCGACCGCGTCATCCCCATCACGCCGGAGAACTGGGAGACCATCACCGATGCCATGGCAGCGGTCACTGTCACGGGAACCGCCGCGGCATCGCATCTGGAGGGCATCGACTTCGCTGGCAAGACCGGTACCGCTCAACTTGTAAGCCATAGCATCGGCGGCAACAACCTATTGACTGGAAACGCGCGCGCCAATGCCTGGTTCGTCGGCATGGCCCCGCGGCGAAATCCGGATATCGTGGTGGCCGTGCTGACTGAGCATGGAGGCTGGGGAGCCGAAGCCGCCGCACCGCTAGCTGCGCAGGTCATCAACGCATTTGTCACCAAGCAGCGTCAGCGCGAGGGCAATCTTCTGCGCGTAATAGAAGCGTCCAAACCGGCAGTCAGTCCTGTCCCTGGCCCGAACGGCGTTCCCACTGCATCGGCCACGCCAGCGGCGCGCCCCGGGGCAGCGAACGCGCCGGCGGTCAAGCAGCCCTAATGGTCCATCCCCTAACCTAGAGACCACACCCATGCAGCGCTTCTCCTCATTCCGCGACTTCGACTGGATGCTGATGGGCCTGGTATCGCTGCTGTCCGTCCTCAGCGTGCTGGAGATCAAGTCGGCGACGCTGCATACCCGGTTCCACGACTTCGACCACAAGCAGATCGCCTTCCTGCTGGCCGGGCTTCTGCTGATGCTTCTGATTGCGCAGATCGACTACCACCGGCTGCTGGACATTGCGCCCTGGGTGTATGCCATTGGACTGTTGTTGCTGGTGGCCGTAAGGCTGGTCGGGACGAAAGTGTCGGGCGGCCGGCGCTGGATCAATCTCGGCGGCGGCATCCACTTTCAGCCGTCGGAGTGGGTAAAGCTGGCGCTGATCCTGGTAATGGCACGGTTCTTCTGGGGGCTTGCCGGACGACAACCGGGCTGGATGGATATTGCCAAGGTGTTTACTCTGATTGGCGTGCCGATGGCGCTGGTGTTGATCCAACCTGACCTGGGGACGGCGCTCACCTACTTCCCAATCCTTGTGGCCGGGCTGTTTCTGGGCGGGATACGGCTCAGGCAGGTGATCGTCCTGTTGTTGGGACTCATCCTTCTGGTCGGCGGCGCATGGATGAGCGGAAAGCGTTTGAAGCCCTACCAAATGGCGCGGCTGACCAGTTTCATCGATCCCGGCAGTGACCCGCGCGGCGCCGGCTACCAGATTCTGCAATCGAAGATCGCGGTGGGCTCGGGCGGCCTGTGGGGCAAAGGCACCAACCAGGGAACGCAGACCCAGGGCGATTTCCTGCCCATTCCATACACCGACTTCATCTTCGCCGCCTTCTGCGAGGAACATGGCTTCGTGGGAGGGGTAGGCGTCCTGCTGCTCTACTTCCTGATACTGATGCGTTTGATCGAGAACGCGCAACAGGCCTCCGACCTGCCGGGCGCCTTCCTTGTGATCGGGGTGGTCGCTGTGCTGCTGTTTCAGATTGTGGTGAATATAGGGATGGTGGTGGGCCTGATGCCGGTGACGGGAATCCCGCTGCCCCTGATGAGCTATGGGGGATCGTCGATTCTGTTCACATTTCTGGCGCTGGGCATTGTGATGAACGTCCGCATGAGGCGCTTTGTGAACTGACGTTTGTGGGATGAACCTGGATCAGTATCGGGGTGGGATGCCGGGCCATAATACGCGCGGGACGATTTTGGTGCATACTGGAGTTACCCGGCAGTTTCACCAAGGCCGGTGCAACCCCCGCTCCCGTTGGCGCATGGCGCTGGGTACGCGGCGCAAGAATTTTGAAGATTTTAGATTTTAGAATAGGCCGGCCAGGCAGAGATCAAGTCCGATGGCCGGACAGGTTTGAAGGGAAATGATTGCATCCGGATGGCGAGAGCAATCTCAGGGTTACCGTACCTTAGGCAAGGACGTACAAGATGGCTTTTTCATGACGAAAAAACCACTTAGCTTCCGCAGCCTAGGATGGAGCTACCCTGATTCTGCTCGAACGGCCCCGCCTCAAGTTGGTTATGAGGTTGATTCGGTCACAAACTCCGCATGCCAGTGTTTGCTCGAAGCGTCCCAGTGGTTCCCCATCGCTTTCGGGTTTAACCAGATGGCACCCATCGTAGGTGCAATCCGGGCGCAGTCTGAGGTGGGTCATGACCCCCGTCTGCACCCGCCGGTCACCACAGTTTCCCATTCTCCCACCCTGTCCGCACCACTCGGTGAGCGGCGCCTAGCAACAAGCTAGCGCTCCTCCGATCCTCTCGCCTGCGCCTGCCGCTCGCACATCCGGTCATAAAACCCGGAGCGGGCAGAAAGAGCAGGAACATGTCGAAGGAAATATTTATCTCCAGCACGCCTCACGAGACGCGTCTGGCCATCGTGGAAGACGAAGCACTCACCGAAATTTATTACGAGCGCGAGAACGAGTACACACTCGCCGGATCGATCTACAACGGACGCGTGACGCGCGTTCTGCCTGGCATGCAGTCGAGCTTTGTTGAGATTGGCCTGGAGCGCGACGCCTTCCTCTATATAACTGATTTTATGGAAGAAGCTCCGGATTCGGAGGAGTTCGATACCTCTCCTGCCGCAGCGCGTGCGCCACGCCTTGGCAATGGCGAGCTGTCCGGCGAATCGGGCGGACGCGGCGAATCCGGTGGGCGCAACGAATCAAGTGGAAGAAACGGGGAGCGTGGCAGAGGACGTTGAGGCGGACGAGACCGTGATCGCAATGGCGATCGTCAGTCTGGCTTCGACGCGGCAGCGCAACAGCAGGACGGAGCGCGCGGCGATGCGGGAACCAGCGATGCAGATAGTACGGC
>CAWERM010000041.1:0-10466 GCA_963810995.1 uncultured Acidobacteriaceae bacterium
ACATAAAAACCCCTAAAGCTTACTAGCCTGCGCAGACATAAAATACTTGTCCTCAAGACGCAGTACATTCTGTATTAACTTCACTCCTTCAGCACGAGCCCCATATCCAGGCTCTCGCTCTTCGTTATCTCGTTTATGAGTATGGTCGCATACGCACCTGGAAGTAAGAGACGATCACCTGCGATGGGTACTGAGGAATTACAAAGCCGCGATCGAGATCGGCCACCGGCAGCAGCTTCTTGTCGCGAATGGCGATCAGCACGTCCGGGGTCGCGCGGTTGCTCCACTCCGGCGAGCGCTTGCCCTCCTCATGCACGGCCAGCCCCTCCGTGAACCAGCGCGGCACGCGATGATTGGTGGCCGTAAGAATGAAGACGTGGCTCATCTCATGCCAAAGCGTAGCGCCCCAGTTGAAGTCTCCGGGCTTGCGCGCGGAAGGACTGTCCATGGCAATCACTTCGCCAAAGGTGACACCCAGCGCGCCCAGTCCAGGCATGCCCGTGGTGCGTACCGCGAAATCCTCGTGGTTGGGATAAACCTCGACCTGCACGGGACCGGGAAGTGTCATGCGGTATTTCTTCTCGTAGGTTGCCAGAATTGTATGCAGCTCCGCCTGCATGTATGAAAGCAGTTGCGCGGCCTCAGTCTTGTCCAATTTGAGGATCGTCGTTGGCTCGCTGAAGGTATCGAAGTTTTTATAGCTGTCCAGCAACTTCAGGCTGTTGACCGTCCCCGCATCGCGATAGTCATTTTTGTAACTCAGCTCCAGTTCCGTGTATGGTTCCTCTTCCTTGCCTAATCGCATCAGGTCGATGCCCAACTCCGAATGCGCAACCCACAGGCGCGGCTCAACCTCAATCGCCTTGCGATAGTAAGTGACCGCATCTTCGTACCGGTAGTGCAGTTCAAGCTGACGTGCAATGTGGACGTATGCCAGTCCGTAGCCTGGGTTGATCGCCTGGATCTTTGCCAGCCACACATCGGGAGAGCGGTCGGCGATCAGTTCGACCGCCGCGTGTGTCGCCATCGCATCCAGAGCATCGTTCTCCAGGGCAATAGCCTTGTCGGCCTCGGCTACAGCCGTATCGGTGTCGTCATTGGTCAGTTCAAGATCGGCGATCAACTCATGCGCTTCGGCCAGCTTTGGATCCAGAGCGATAGCCTTCGCCGCATACTCACCGGCTTTGCTGTCGAATCCATCCGAAGACACAATGGCCAGTCCAACATAGGCTTCCGCGTTCGACGGGTCCTTGGCCAATGCTTCCTGAAAGAGACTGGCCGCATCGGTATCATTGAAGCGCTCGTGAAATAACAGTCCGTAACGTACACGCCATAGCGCCGGACTGTTCGGTTGCTTTAATGGCAAGTTCAAATTGCTGTTTCGCCTGTTCCCACTCTTCCAGACCCCAAAAACCTTCGGCGCGATTGTAGGCATCGGCGCTTTGCGTCAGGCCATCGAAGCAGTCTGAGCCTGGGCGGCATGGCCATGCTTGCGCAGAGCCCAGCAATCCGCAGGCGACGGCGGCGTGTACCGACAGGCTGCCTGTCAACAGCGAGGGCCAAAATGGGAGCCGCGCGCCTCATTTGTCCATCTCCTCCTGCACCTTCGCCAGTTCCACCAGCGCATCGGTCAATTGCTTCTTGTAGTCGGCTGGGTCCATGGCGGCCTTCTGGTACTTCAGCGTGTCGATCTTCTGCTCCAGATCGTCCTTCTTCGCCAGCAGCGCGCGCTTGGCCGGATCGTTGGCGGCCATCTGGCTTGTGCCTAGGCGCAGCAAGGTGAAGTTGGACAGCAGCATGCCCTGCCCGTTCCTGCCGCGCGCACCGGCTCGCCCGCTCCCGTATCGTTGAAGACCGCGTGTTCGGTGGCAAGCCGCTTTTGCGAATCGTAAAATGCCGCCGTCTTCTTGTAGCGTAGGTGAAGGCCTCCATGGCGCTGACGGAGTCGCTCTTGTCGGTATCGGCCGAAGGGTCCTGGAGGGCCTCGACCCAGTAGCGAGCAAAGACCGTGGCGTTTTTTTCCGTGCCGGATTTCGTGGCCGCGATCACGGCGCGCCCGGCGCGCTCAAAGGCCGGCAACGCGCCGCCGCTGGCGCTGGTTGTATCCACGATCAACTGCCGTCGCGACGCAATGCGGTCGCAGAGCGCGGCGATCTCGCCGGCCGTCATGTCGGGCCCAACAAGATTGAATTTGTACTCCACGCCATCGAAAGTGCCATGGCCAATGAGGATCAGCGCGAAATCGTCTTCCGGTTTCGCATCGCGCGCAATGCCGCCTAACGTCTCCCGCAATTTCGCCGCGGTGGCGTGTGCGCCGGTCAGCGTGGTGACGTGCGACCGTAGCCCCCGGCGGATTTGTATATCGTCCAGATCGTTTGGCCTCGGCGGTGAAAGCGCTGCTCGTAATCCGGCTCGCCGCCCAGCCCGAAACGATGACGTAATAAGAGCCTGCGCGGCCTGCGGGCGGCTGCACAGAACGTGCGAGCGCCAAACTACCTCGCACCGCCAGCATCAGAAGCCGCGTCTCATAGCACACCCCACTTGCGGCGCAGCAGCCATTCGGCAATGGGCAGCCCAAGCAGCAAGAGAAACACGATGGGCATATTCCACAGCTCCTTGGTATTGCGCACCGAGATGCCTGCTTCGGAGTAGGAGATATCCCGCGGCAGGTTTTTCACGTCGCTGCGTTTCCAGTAGCTGCCCGCCGGTCTCGGCCGAAAGCTGCTCCAGCAAATGCCGGTTCTGCTCCGTATGGAAGTTCTCGGCCACGCCGTCTTCGCGCTCAAAGGCCACAACATCGCTGCCCAGCGGTTCGTTTTCCGCGGACTCGGCCGTAACTTCGGCGAGATAGGGACCCAGGCTTCTCCGCGGTCCAATCGGCGGTGATAGAGGCCCGGCGTCTCCTGCGACGGCGTCAGGTCGATCGATTCACTCAGGCCGCCGGGACCGGTGATGTTTGCCGTCACGCGCGCGTCGGCCGCCGGCTGGAACTCGCGGTCGCGCACCTCGGCAGTCAACTCCACGTGCCCCTGATCCATCACCAGACGTGCCGGCATCGATGCGCCACGGGGCCGGGCGATTCTCCACCAGCCAGCGCAGCAACTGCTGCCAGAAGAGATCGTGCGAGGGGTCGCCGAGAGCTTCGCTCATCTGCCAGCGCCATGTGCCGCCGGTCGACAGGATGGCCGTGCGGCCATGGCCGTAATTCTTGGTCACCAGCAGCGGCATTTGCGGCCGCCGGCCTTCATCGAGGCCAGCACCGCCGCGCCGGGCTTCGGCGCTCCCGGGTCCTCGTAGTCGGCAAGATAGGTAAGCTTCTTCCAGCGCGCGGCGTTCTGCGTCGGGGTCGTCGAGCAGGCGCGTGACCGGCGAGCCGATGCCTTCCGCCGTCAGCTCCACCGTTGCCGCATTGCGATGGAAGTTGTGCGTGCCCCGACGGAAGAAAGGTGGGCAGCAGATCATTCAGGCTGGATGCGCGCCCAGCCTCCATCGCTCAGCGAGATCGCCCGCCCAGAAAGAGGACGCCGCCGCCACGACGATCGACATATTCGCGCAGCATCTCCTGTTGCAGCGGCGTGAAGTAGTCGGCGGCAACCGAGCCAATGATGATGCCGGAGTACCCGAACAGGTCCTCCGGACGCACCGGAAAGCCGTCTGCCAGCTCGTTGGGATCGCTGATACCCTGCCGGTAGATTTTGTTTTCGCTGGTGCGCAGCATCGAGACAAGCTGCACCGTGGGATCGTCTTCTTCCGCCCGCCGGATGAACTTGTACTCCCAGCGCGGCTCGCCCTCGACGTAAAGAATCTTCCGCTTGGCATCGCTGACCAGGATGGGCCGCGTCACCGCATTGTTGCTGAGGTTTTCTTCACCGGGCAGCGGTTCGACGGTAAAGGTCAGGGTCCTCGCGCCCGCGTCGCCAACGGGAAAGAACAGCGGCTCGGTCTGGATGTGCCCGTCGGCCGCCAACACGATCTCGTGTTGCGCCACGGTCTTATCTCCATTGCGCACCGTCACTGTCGCCTTCTGGCCCGCATAGCCGTGCTGCATCAAACTGACGGTGGTGACGATGCGTGCATTGGCCGTCGCGCTGGCCGCCACACTCAACGTCTTCCAGTTCCACGTCATGCGCGGGCTCCTCTTTGCCGAAGCCCACCGTATGCACCGGTATCTGGCGGTTGCGAAGCGCCTGCAGCGTATCCAGCCCGATCCCCGAACCACCCATGCCCGCAGTGTTCTCACTGCCATCGCTGAGCAGCACAATAGCTCCGACCGGCAGGTCCGTTGTCTCATTCAATAGCTGCTTCAGGCTGTCACCGATGTGGGTGGACGCTTCCTGCGGTGTAATTCCATCGGGGTCATCCGCTCGCGTCAGTTCTCCGCCAAGCCGGTAGATGCGCGTCTGAAAGCGCTTCTTCAGCCCGGCCAGCACGCCGCCCTGTAGCGCCGCCAGCGCCGCGGCCTCCCGCGTCTTGCCATCGCTGTCCGTGATGCCCATGCTGTGCGAATCATCCACCACCACGGCAATGATGTTCTGCTGCGAACTCAACTCCGACACCAGCATGGCCGGCTGCCAAAGCAGAAGCAGTATGAGCGCAACCAGAAGCGACTGTGTTGCCCAGATGGCCACGGCCTGCCAGCTTCGCAGCTTGGCCGCGTCTTTGCGCAGCCGCCAGCGGATCAGCAGCATAAGTCCGATTGCAGAGGCCGCGATCAACACCAGCAGCAACCAGGCCGGCCAGGCTCCGAGCAGCACGAAGCGCCCTTTGGTGAAGACCGGACTCGGGTACTTGAAGAAAAACTGAAACATGCGTGTTTCCAGTCCTGGGGCACTACAGCCGTTGCTTTATACCTGTTGATTTGGTCTCGGAGTGCGCGGGAGAGACTAATGAGTCATTCCGTAGATGATGTAATCCAGCCCCACTCTGAAGGCCATCGAGGCGAAGACCTCAGGGTATGCCGGGTCATCGGCCCACTCCCAGGCGTCACCCAGATGCATATTGTGGCAGATGGCTACCATGATTCGCCCTTTGTCGTCGCGGATGGCGCGCCACTTGGGCTGATAGCCATCCTTCTCGTAGGTGCGGCCGGTCCTCTCCCAGATTTCACCTGGGATCTGCATCTTGTCATCCACATCATAGAGGGTGTGGAAGATTTCGTCGTTGCTCTGCAAGTCCTCCACGGGGCGGTCGGGCAGCACCTGGCGCATGCCGTTCATGAAGTTCTCCCAGTCTTCCGTGCCATGGAAGTCGTCCACCATCAAAAATCCACCCTTCAGCAGGTACTCGCGCAAGCGCTTGGCCTCGGTGTCCGTGAAGCTCCAGGTCTGCACCTGGACCGCGTAGACCCATGGATAGTTGAATATCTCGTCGTCATCCAGCGTGACCACCTGCTCTGTCGGCCGTCCATCGATGCGTGTCAGCCGGTGCATGGCGATGAGAAACTGGCGATCGGCCTTGGGATAGTCGCGCGACCAGGATTGGAATCGGCCACCACGACCGCCGAAGCCGCCGAAGCCACCGTAACCTCCATAGCTCGCCATACTGGAGCTGTAGGCCAAACGCGACCAATAGAACTCCGCCTTGACGTTGCTTGGCGAGTCATCGTTTCCGAAGCCGAAATCCGCAATCCGCTGGAAGGCCCACAGACCTGTAGTACAGACTGCGACCGCTACGGTCACCAGTGCGACCCGAAAGAACTTCATAGAGGACCTCCGCGGAGAGGATGTGCGAGAGAGTACCAAGTGCGAGAAATACTTACCCGTTAGAGAATTAGACGTGAATCACCCACGGTTGGTCGCAGTAGGATATGCGATCCCGCCAGTTCGCTTGTCCAGGCCCTCTGGAGCGTGAGACGATGCAGGCTATACGCTCCGGCGGAAGGGATGAAGCGATGAGAAGGCGCGATCTCCTCAAACTCGGCGGCATTGCCCTGGCACGCGCCGCAACGGCAAGGCGGCCGCTGATGGCGCAGGGCGGCATGTCAATGCCCCCGGCCGCTCCACCACCGCTCGCGCAGGCGGATTACACCCTGCGCATAGCTCCAGTTACGGTCGAACTCGACCCCGCGCACATCCTCTCCACCATCGGCTACAACGGCACCGCGCCAGGGCCGGTGCTGCGCATGAAGGAAGGCAAGCCGGTCACCGTCGATGTCATCAACGACTCCGACACGCCGGAGCTGGTGCACTGGCATGGCATGCTGATTCCGCCGGCGGTGGACGGCGCGGAGGAGGAGGGTTCTCCCTTTGTGCCGCCGCACGGACGCAGCCGCATTCAACTGAGTCCCGGCCCGGCAGGAAGCCGCTGGTACCATACCCACGTCATGGCCATGGACGACCTGCACAAGGGAACGTATACCGGCCAATTCGGCTTCGTCTACGTCGACGGCGGCAACGATTCCGGCCAATATGACCAGGAACTCTTCCTTGCCCTGCGCGATTGGGAGCCCTTTTTCACCGGCCCCGGCGCTATGGAGGACGAGGACGACGAGACCCACACGGGCCCGTTGCTGGAAAAGCCGGCTGTCCTGAACACCGCGCAGGCTGGCCTCGAAGTCTCTTCTTCCACGTACTCCATCAACGACAAGGCGCTCGGTTCCGGAGAACCCATCCGCGTCCGCGAAGGCCAGCGTTTGTTGATCCATTTTTTGAACGCCAGCGCAATCGAGAACCGCAGGATCGCCTTGGCCGGCCACAAGATGAAGGTGATCGCAATGGATGGCAACCCGGTCCCCACGCCGCAGTCGCTCGATTCCATCTTTCTCGGTGTGGGAGAGCGCATCGACGTAGTGGTCGAGATGAACAATCCCGGTATCTGGGTTCTTGGCGCAACCGAGCCGATGGTTCGCCAGGCGGGTCTGGGCGTGATTGTGGAGTACGCCGGGCAGCATCGCCAACCGCAATGGACCGACCCGCCTAAAGCGTCCTGGGATTACACCATCTTCGGCACGGCAACTTCCAGTTCTCCCGCCCCGGAACAGACGATCGAAATGATCTTTGAGAAGATTCCCAGCGGATCGGGCAAGTTCAACCTGTGGCTGGTCAACGGAAAGCCGTATCCCCACGAGCAAGAGTTCATGCTACAGCAGGGAACGCGCTATCGCCTGGTGATGCGCAACCGCACCGATGACGCCCATCCCATGCACATGCACCGTCATCTCTGGGAGTTGGCCGAGATCAATGGCAAGAAGACTGCCGGAGTCATCAAGGACACCGTTGTCATCCCCTACTACGGTCGCGCGGCAGTCGATTTCACCGCGAACCAGCCGGGACTCACCCTCTTCCACTGCCACATCCAGCAGCACATGGACTACGGCTTCAAGGCGCTCTTTCACACCGCGTGACCGACCACGCCAGGAAGCTATTTGTACCGGGAAAGCGCGGCTAATCCTCGTCCTGGCCTCCGGGAAAGCGTGTGCCCGTGCCCACAAAGCTCTGCGCGTAGGTGCCGCCGGACAGTGTCTCCTTCACCGTGCGTCTGTGTTCATAATCGGCGACGAAGACGTTGCCATGGCTGTCCACGGCTACGCTCTCGGGATACAGGAAGCCCATGCCTACCGATCTCTCGATGAGGTTGCCGCCACTCAGTGTCTCCTTCAGGACACGGTTGTTGCCGGTGTCGGCAACATATACGTTGCCGTTGCTATCCACCGCCACACCTCGGGGTGCATTCAAGTCGCTGTCCACCAGGATGCTCTGTGTATAGTTTCCGTCCGCCAGTGCCAGCTTCAATACCCGCTCATGATTGCTGTCGACCACGAACAGATTGCCGCTGCCGTCCACCGCGACACCGGTGGGATACGACAAGCCGCTGTCCAGGAGAACACTCTGCGTGTAGCTGCCCGCCGCTAGCGTCTCCTTCAGCACACGGCTATTGCCTGTATCGGCGATATAGACATTGCCGCTGCCATCCACCGCGACTCCATAGGGATACTCCATGTCGCTGCCGATCATGCTCTGGGTATAGCTGCTGCCCGACAGCGTCTCCTTCAGCACATGGTTGTTGCCGCTATCGGCGATGTAGACATTGCCGCTGCCGTCCACCGCGACGCCGGACGAGTTGGACAGGTCGCAGCACACTACGACACTCTGCTTGTAGCTATCGCCCGAAGGCGTCTCCTTCAGCACCCGGTTGTTGTAGCTATCGTCGATGTAGACATTGCCGCTGCCATCCACCGCTATGGCATAGGGAGAATAAAAGTCGTCGTCCGCTGTATCATTCTTTATCTTCGACGAGGTCATCTGGCAGACCAGGGTCTGGCTATAGGCCAGCAGCAGGGTCAGGCTCGTCGCCATCAGCACGGAACAGACTCTTCCCTTGCCTCGTCTCATCATGCACCGCAATCTTCTGCTCTTAGCATGTAGCTTGCCCGGATTGCAGTAAGTGACCCAAATCACAACCCGCAAACCGAGATGCATCGGCGCAATCGCGACGCGGTGGAAAAAAATAGAAGTACCAAGCGTGGTTCATTGGGGCAGAAGCGCATTCCAACCACTGGCTCGTAGTGTCAGACTAGGTTCCACGGGCGGGGTTGAGGCACGAGAGTTCGATCCTGATGTTGGTGCTAGGAGCGCGATTCAAGGGGCGTCCGAGCATTTTACATTCCACCCTTCGCATAGTGCGCGAAGGATGGGGCACCCAAAAAAATTGAAGGAGTAGAAGCCAATGCCGGAACACACAGACGATCTCCGCATCCACTATCAGGACGACGCACCGCGCGGCGCGCGCATCAAGGTAATCGGCGTAGGGGGCGGGGGCAATAACGCTGTGAACCGCATGATTGCGGCGGGTGTTGAGGGCGTGGAGTTCATCACCGCCAACACCGATATGCAGGCGCTGCAACTGTCGAATGCGCCGGTAAAGCTGCAACTGGGCGTGAAGCTGACCAGCGGACTGGGCGCGGGTGCGAATCCCGACATTGGACGGCGCGCGGCGCTGGAAGACTCGGACAAGATCATTGAGGCGCTGGAGGGCGCGGACATGGTGTTTGTTACGGCCGGACTGGGCGGCGGCACCGGCACGGGCGCTGCTCCGGTGATTGCCAGCCTGGCCAGCGAGATGGGCGCGCTAACGATTGCGGTGGTGACGCGGCCGTTTGCATTTGAGGGCAAGCGGCGCATGCTGCAGGCGGAGCGCGGGATGCAGGAGCTGATCGATTCGGTGGACACGCTGATCGTGATTCCCAACGAGAAGCTGCTGGCGGTGGCCAAGGATGCGGGCTTCTTCGAGAGCTTCCGCATCGCCGACGATGTGTTGCGCCAGGGCGTGCAGGGTATCTCGGACATCATCACGATACCCGGCATCATCAACCGCGACTTCGCCGATGTGAAGACCACCATGGCCGGCATGGGCTACGCGGTAATGGGGACGGCGATCGGCTCGGGCGGCAACCGCGCCATGGACGCCGCGATGGCCGCCATGGCCTCGCCGCTGCTGGAGGCGGGTGCCATCGACGGGGCGCGCGGCATCCTGATTAACATAACGGGCTCGAGCAATCTGAAGCTGACCGAGGTCAACGAGGCATCCACGATTATCCAGAACGCCGCCCACGAAGACTGCAACATCATCTTCGGCGCGGTGCAGGACGAGCGCATGGGCGACCAGGTGAAGATCACCGTCATCGCCACCGGCTTCCGCCACGAGATGCCCGAACGCCGCGCCCGGATGCTGGCCGAATCCACGCTGATGACCGCCGACGAAGAGGTGCCAATCCGAGGCCGCGGGTACAGTGGGCGCGATGCCAAGCCGCGCTTTGCCAGCGAGATGCAGGAGGCCCAGAAGGCACGCGCGCAGCATTCGGTAGAGGCCGTGCAGCGGACATCGCAGCCGGTTGAAACATCGGAGTGCATCTCCGAGTTTGCAGTGACGACAGCAGCCAACTCTGGACTGGATCACGCGGCTGCGGGAACCGGCTCATCGATGAACTGGACCTATGAGGCGGACGACGACCGATCTGCCGAGACCGAGTTCGATGGGGCGCACTCGCAATATAATTCGCCCACTGAGCCGGAGCTGGTTCCAGTGGCTGCATCCGTCTTCGACGACGAGTTCTTCCGCACTCCCAACGCCCGACTACGGCCTGCGGTCGAGCCCGATCCATCGGACCCGAATCTGGCCGAATACGACCTGTGCGACGACTGCTGCATCGATGGCACCATCCAGCGCACCGGGCCCTCCGTGCCGGAGTACGGTCCCGAGGGGCCAGCGCACGAGGTACGCCTATTCGCTGGAGCAAGCGCTTCCCATGAGGAGCCTTCCGAGACCGATGAACTCGACATCCCGGCGTTCCTGCGTCGCAGCCTATAAGTAAGACGCAGGAGATTCTCCGGGTCTCAACTTGAACTTCTCAGGGTGGTTGCATTCGGCGGGTACAGAAACTACCGTAGAATAGAGAGAGCAGGTTCGAGTACCGGGGGGCTGCGCCTGCAAGCCCGGGATAGCACCTCCGAGCTATAGCCGGGTGGTCG
>CAWERM010000042.1:0-24984 GCA_963810995.1 uncultured Acidobacteriaceae bacterium
CCACTAACACCGCATCGGCAAAGTTCCGCACCGCCCCTGGCCACCGGGGAAACGCGAAACATACCCACGCTCCTCAACATATGCCCGCACCTCGGTAGCCGCGTCCGACGGGCACGCGCAGATCCCCGCAATCTCCATCCCCGAAAGGTCGTTGACGTCGTCGCCGAAAAAGCAGGTGTGTTCCAACGCCACCCCAAACCGCCGCAAACTCACGCAGCGCAGACGCCTTGTCCCGCGTGCCCTTCGCCACAAAACGAATGCGCATCTTCTCCGCAAAACGGTCCACCAGCGGCGAGGGTTCGCCGGAGATCAGAGCCATCTTGATTCCAAGACGGCGAAGCAGCGAGATGCCCAGGATTCGGCGAACGAGAACCGCTTGGACTCTTCGCCGCCGGTCGACCACTGCAACGTCCCGTCGGTCAGAACGCCATCCACATCGAAGGCGATGGCCTGTAGCGAGACGAGTTGTTGCGTGTCAAATGGCATCGGATTTAGACGGCAGCCCCAACCCGGCGCAGCTTCTTCATCACCGGGATCTCTTCCTCGTAGACACGCTTGATGCCGTCGCCCATCGACTGCTCGCACAGGCGGATGTCGCGCACCAGGCGACCGATGCCGTTCGGCTCCAGCGAAGCGGCCTGGTCCGATCCCCACATGGCGCGGTCCATCGTGATGTGGCGCTCCACGCAACAGGCGCCCAGCACCGACGCGGCAACCGAGGTCGGAATGCCCGTCTCGTGGCCCGAATAGCCCACCGGGACCCCGTAGCGCTCGATCATGTTGGGGATGGCGCGCAGGTTCAGCTGCTCGTACTTGGCCGGGTAGGTGCTGGTGGCATGCATCAGGATCAGGTCTTGCTTGCCCAGGACCTCGACCGCATGGTCGATCTCGGCGTAGGTGCTCATGCCGGTGGATGCGATCACCGGCTTGCCCGTCTTGCGGATGTGGCGCAGCAGATTGTCATCGGTCAGCGAGGCGGAGGCGATCTTGTACACCGGCGTGTCGAACTGCTCGATGAAGTCGACCGAGCCCTCATCCCAGGGGGACGCGAACCATGGAATCTTGACCGACTTGCAGAAGCCGGCGATCTCGGCGTAGTCCTCAGCTTCGAACTCCAGACCGTACTTGAGGTCTCCATTGGTGGGCCCAAACGGGTTCTCGCGCGGCGTGGCCAGCTCCTTGGCGGTGTAGACCACATCGATCGTCCGCTTCTGAAACTTGACCGCATCGCATCCGGCGGCCACGGCCACGCTGATCAGCCGCTTGGCAAGATCGACATCGCCGTTATGGTTGATGCCGATCTCCGCAACGATAAAGCAGGGTTGGCCTGCGCCTACCTGCTTATTGCCAATCTTCACTGTTCCCATTGGAGCGAATTGGCAGCAGGCAGGTAGGCGCAGGCCAACCGTGCTTTATCGTTGCGGAGATCGGCATCAACCATAACGGCGATGTCGATCTGGCCAAGCGGCTGATCAGCGTGGCCGTGGCCGCCGGATGCGATGCGGTCAAGTTTCAGAAGCGGACGATCGACGTGGTCTACACCGCCAAGGAGCTTGCCACGCCGCGCGAGAACCCGTTTGGGCCCACCAATGGAGATCTCAAGTACGGTCTGGAGTTCGAGGCCGAGGACTACGCCGAGATCGCCGGCTTCTGCAAGTCGGTCAAGATTCCATGGTTCGCGTCCCCCTGGGATGAGGGTTCGGTCGACTTCATCGAGCAGTTCGACACGCCGGTGTACAAGATCGCCTCCGCCTCGCTGACCGATGACAATCTGCTGCGCCACATCCGCAAGACGGGCAAGCCGGTGATCGCATCCACCGGGATGAGCACCTACGCCGAGATCGACCATGCGGTCGAGGTCCTGGGCAAGCAAGACCTGATCCTGATGCACGCGACAAGCACCTACCCGGCCAAGTACGAGCAGCTCAACCTGCGCGCCATCCCCAACATGATCGAGCGCTACGGGGTCCCGGTGGGCTATTCGGGCCACGAGACGGGCATTCCGACCTCGGTTGCCGCGTCGGTGCTGGGCGCCTGCTGCGTGGAGCGCCACATCACGATGGACCGCGCCATGTGGGGCTCGGACCAGGCCGCGTCGCTGGAGCCGAACGGCATCGGCCGCCTGGTGCGCGACATCCGTCTGTGCGAGCAGTCGATGGGCGACGGCATCAAGCGCGTCTACGAGGAAGAGATCCCGGTGATGAAGAAGCTGCGCCGGGTTGGGGCTGCCGTCTAAATTCGATGCCATTTGACACGCAACAACTCGTCTCGCTACAGGCCATCGCCTTCGATGTGGATGGCGTTCTGACCGACGGGACGTTGCAGTGGTCAACCAGCGGCGAAGAGTCCAAGCAGTTCTCGTTCGCCGACATCTTGGGCATCTCGCTGCTTCGCCGTCTTGGAATCAAGATGGCTCTGATCTCCGGCGAACCCTCGCCGCTGGTGGACCGTTTTGCGGAGAAGATGCGCATTCGTTTTGTCGCCAAGGGCACGCGCGACAAGGCCACGGCACTGCGCGAGTTCGCCACGCACTCCGGCATCTCCCTGCAACTCACATGCTTCTTCGGCGACGACGTCAACGACCTGGCTGCGATGGAGGTCGCCGGCCTCTGCGCCTGCCCGTCGAACGCGGCCGCCGAGGTGCTGGCGCATGTCGCGCAGCAGCATGGGTTTCTTTCGCCGCTGCCGGGGGGTCGTGGCGCGGTACGCAGTTTCGCCGACACAGTCCTTGCTGCGCGCAACCTGCGCGGCCGGGATGTCTACCAGCTTCCCCTGCCGGAGTAGTCTCGCGCCAAGCCGTATCATAATAAGTGATGAAACTATCCGATTACGTTCTACAGTTCGTCGCCGACTTGGGGGTCACAAACGTTTTTCTGGTCACGGGCGGCGGCGCCATGCATCTCAACGCATCGCTGGCCGGGGAAAAGCGGATCACGCCGATCTGCAACTCGCATGAGCAGGCCGCGGCAATGTGCGCGGAGAGCTATGCCAAGACGGTGAGTGGCCTGGGCGTGGCATTGGTCACCACCGGCCCAGGAGGCACCAACGCGGTAACCGGCGTGGCTGGCGCGTGGCTGGATTCCACTCCCGTGCTCTTCCTCTCCGGTCAAGTGAAGCGACCCGACCGCATGTTCGATTCCATCACCGGAAAACCGCTGGGCATGCGCCAGCTTGGGGTGCAGGAGGTGGACATCGTCTCCATCGTCAAGCCGATCACAAAGTATGCCGTCGTTGTGCTTGATCCGCTGGAGATTCGCTATGAGTTGGAGAAGGCCTGTTACCTGGCGATGCATGGCCGCCCCGGCCCGGTATGGATCGACATTCCGCTGGACGTGCAGGCCTCGCCCATCGACGAGACCACGCTGCGCGGCTTCGACGCCAAGGACCATGAGGCGGCGATGGCGAACGAAAATCTGAAGGATGAGGTTGGTCGTGTGGTGGAAGAGCTACGGCGCTCATCGCGTCCGCTGCTCTTTGCCGGAAATGGCACGCGTCTGGCCCATGCCGTGCCCCAGTTCACCGAGCTTCGCGAACTGCTCGACATACCCACGGTTGCTACCTGGTGCGCGGCCGATCTGGTTCCATCCGACGTGCCGACCTTCGTTGGGCGTCCTGGCAACGTGGCGGCGCGTGGCGCGAACTTCGCGCTACAGAACTGCGATTTTCTGCTTGTACTGGGTGCGCGACTCGACATGGCCATCACCGGCTATGCTCCGCAGAACATGGCGCGCGAGGCGCACAAGGTCGCGGTAGACATCGACCTTTCCGAATTGCAGAAGCTCTTCCCGCATCTGCAACAGCCGGTCGCTTCGGATTGCCGCGTCTTCCTCGACGAGTTGCTGGCCCAGCTCAAAGGCCTGCAGCAGCCGCTCGATCATTCGCGGTGGGCCGCATGGAACAAGCGCGCCGCGGAGTGGAAGATCCGGTACGGTGTGGTCACCGAGGAACACCGCAAGCCGGAGGGTCTGGTCTCGATCTTTCATCTCGCCGAGGTGATCGGCACCGAGTCCAAGCAGGAAGACAAACTGGTCTCCGGCTCCTCCGGCTCGGGCATCGAGATTTTTCTGCTGGCTTGTCCCACGCGCAGCGGGCAGCGCATCTTTCACACCGCCGGACTGGGCGCAATGGGCTATGGGTTGCCGATGTCGGTTGGCGTCTGCATCGGGGCGGGGAAGAAGCAGACGATTCTGGTGGACGGCGACGGCGGCTTCCAGTTCAACATCCAGGAGCTGGAGACAGTGCGCCGGCTGCATCTGCCGATCAAATTTTTTGTGCTCAACAACAATGGATATGCCTCGATTCGCGCCTCGCAGAAGGCCTACTTCGGCGAAGCCAGGATTGGCGCCGACGCCGCAACCGGCATCACCATTCCCAACCTGTCGAAGATCGCTGCATCGTACGATATTCCCGCCGTCGTCATCCAGGACCAGACCAACCTGCGCGAAGAGGTGCGTCGCATTCTGGCCATGCCGGGGCCGGTGATGGTGGATGTCCACGTCATCCCCGACGAGGTCCGCGCGCCGCGCCTGCAGAGCTACCAGCGGCCCGATGGCAGCTTCGTCTCCAAGCCGTTGGAGGACCTGTTCCCGTTCTTGCCGCGGGAGGAGTTCCTTGCCAACATGATCGTTAAACCATTGCCGGAATAGACCATGGTCAGTGCGTCTGTGTCCAAAGGAACATCATCTATGCCTCAATCTCTAGCTGAGTTGCTTCAGGAGAGCGTGGAATCGGTCAGGCATCGTGAAGCGCATGCGCTGGAAGATCTGCTGACTGCGCATGGCAGACGCGTTGTCCTCTTCGGCTGCGGCACGCTGGGAAAACGTGCGCTAGGTCTGCTGCGTGGTCTAGGTGCTCAGGTACTTGCCTTTACCGACAACAACAGGGCAGCTTGGGGAACTTTGGTCGAGGATGTCCCCGTGCTCGCACCGGAACAGGTGACCGAACTCTTCGGGAAGGACGCTATTTTTTTTGTCACGATATGGAACGACCATCATTGGTACAGTCAGACGTTGGCCAAGCTGACGGTCTTGGGATGCACCAGTGTCTCCACCTACGCGCCCATTTTCTGGCGCTTTCCCGATACATTCTTGACCCTGTATTTGCTGAATGAGCCTCCACAAAGGCTTTATGAGGATATTGCCAATGTCCTAGCAGTGGAAAAACTTTGGGCCGATGCGGAGTCTCTGCGAATCTACCGGTCCAACATTGTCTGGCGTGCACTGGGAGATGCCTCGGAACTTCCGGGGCCTCCAGTGGTTTCCACTTATTTCCCGAAAGACATTTTTCGCCTTACTGCGGAGGATTCGCTTCTCGATTGCGGAGCGTTCGATGGAGATACAATTCGCCAAGTTCTGTCAATTTATCCGCATGGAATGAAAGCAATCTACGCCGTTGAAGCAGACTCGGTCTCGTTTGGCACCCTGAAAAAATATATTTTGGGATTGCCATCCGAGCTTAGTGAAAAGATCCATCCAGTGCAATGCGCGATCGGGAAAGAGCATTGTCTCTTGCGCTTTGAATGCAGCGGTTCCTTGACTTCAAAAAAATCGGATGATGGAGTTCTGGTAGATTGTTTCGCCATCGATGAGATATTTGAAGACAAGAAGCTTTCCATGATTAAGATGGACATAGAAGGGGCGGAGCACGGCGCTCTGTTGGGGGGGCGCAGGACGATTCTACGTGACAAGCCGCTTCTTGCCATCTGTGTCTACCACACGCAGAACGACATCTGGCGTATCCCGCTGCTGGTCCGCGATATGTTGCCGGGCCATCGCTTATTTTTGCGCGCGTACGAGGGCGATGGGTTCCAAACGGTGTTGTATGCTGTGCCAGAGCACAGACTTTTGCCGGATGCGGAGAGAGCGGACCTCCATTTTGCGTGAGATTGGCGCTGAGGCCAGGCTGGGGACGCCGAAGATGCAGGAATCCATCGTCGCCAGGGGATGGCGGCAGCAGTTTACCGATCTTTTTCCCGCCGGGCAGTTTGTGCGCTACCTGTGCGTCGGCGGCTTCAATACCCTCTTCGGTTACTGCACCTTTGCGCTCACGCTGTTCCTGTTGAACCACGCCGTTCCGCCGCGCTTTCTGTACCTCACTGTGGTTGCGGCGTCGCTGCTCTCCACACCGTTGAATATTTCAGTGGCCTATCTTGGGTACAAGTTCTTCGTCTTCCGGACCAAGGGAAACTATCTGCGCGAATGGCTGAAGTGCTTCGCAGTCTATGGCACGGCGATGCTTCCCGGCCTGGTCATTCTGTCGGCCCTGACGCGCTATCTACAGTCGGTGATGAGTGCCCATGCTGTCATGATGCAGGCTTTTCTTGTTGCGGCGGAAGGTCACCTGAGCGGCCGTCCGTTGGCATGGCTGCAGCACCTGGCGACCGGCAAGGCGATGGCCGGATATGTTGCCGGCGTGGTGGTGATTGGGGTTTCCACCGTGTACAGTTTCGTGGGACACAAGAAGATTACTTTCCGCAGCCGAGGGGCGGATTCGGCACGGCGCTTAAGCTAGACTTGTGCCAGCCATTCAGGAGTACTGTTGCCGTGATCCAGAAGACCATCTCCATTATGACGCCTTGCTACAACGAAGAGGAGAACGTGCTCAACGTATACAACCAGGTGCGCGAGGTGATGGCTGGGATCGGCAAGTATGAGTACGAGCACATCTTCATCGACAACTCCTCGCACGACAACACGGTGGCCATTCTGAAGTCGATCGCGGCCCAGGACAAGAACGTCAAGATCATCGTCAACTCGCGCAACTTCGGACACATCCGCTCGCCAATTCATGCGCTCTTCCAGGCCCGCGGCGACGCCGTCATCGGCATTGTCGGCGGATCTGCAGGACCCGCCTCCGATGATCGCCGACATGATTCGCGAGTGGGAGAACGGGCGCCTACTGTGTATTGGGGATCAAGCGCACCAGCGAGGAAAACTCGCTGATGTTCTGGCTGCGCAAGCAGTACTACAAGCTGGTGGAGCGCATCTCCTCGATCGAGACCATCCAGAATTTCACGGGCTTCGGGCTCTATGATCGCAAGGTCATTGATCTGGTGCGTACCTTTGATGACCCCTACCCCTACTTTCGCGGCATGATCGCCGAGATCGGCCTGCCCACGGTCAAGCTGCTGTACGACCAGCCTGTGCGCAAGTTCGGGATCACCAAGAATAACTGGTATACGCTGTACGACATTGCCATGCTTGGCATCATCAACAACTCCAAGATCCCGCTTCGTCTGGCGGTCTTCACCGGCTTCCTTGGCGCCAGCGTCTCGTTCCTGGTTGCCATGATCTACCTGATACTGAAGCTCGCCTTCTGGAAAACTTTCAGCTTCGGCCTTGCTCCGATGCTGATTGGAGTGTTCTTTATCTCGTCGCTGCAACTGGTCTTTCTGGGCGTGATCGGGGAGTATATCGGGGCCATCTACACCCAGGTGCAGCATCGTCCCTACGCGGTGGAGCTGGAGCGCATCAACTTTGAATATCTTCCCTCTCTTCCCAAAATGAGTGCGCCGGACGGCCTACCGGCAGGCAGCCGACAGAGTTGACCCATGTTCCGGAGAGCTACAACGGCGCGCCGGATCCACTAGCCGCGGCCAGCATGTATACGGGTTGTGAGAAGCCCCGCCATCTCATGTGGGATCTCACCTAGAGAGAAACCTCGTGTGGGAAGTCCTTCCTGAGCACGTAGATGCGATATAGCATGGGGTAGCCGTAGAGGACGAATGGACCCTGGGTTGCCTCTAGGCGATAGGCGGAATTGAGATAATCGCGAAAGTCCGGCCAAGTGTTGAGTTTGTCGAAGCTGTAGCTCGATTCCTGGTACCACTCATTGCTGAGGATGATGACGGCGGGTGGATCCTGGTGAATGTCGTTCCATAAAATGTTGCGGTAGTATGGGACAACGTTCCCGTCGTCGGGCCCGAAGAACACAGTGTCTCCCATGATTCCGGTGCTCTCCACCAGGCCCAGGCGATAGAGTGCGCTGAAGCATCCGCCCACCATGTCGAGGCACTGGATCTTGCCCTGTAGCCGGTCGCCCCCCAGGCGAACCAGGTCCTGTTCCAGCACCGGGACCGCCGCGTTGACGTCATGGCGTTCCTTCACCTTTCGCGCGTTGAAAGGCACCATGAACAGCACACCGAACGCCATCCCGGCCACGCCCACGTTTCTCCGCCAGCCTCGGTCTTTCATCGCAGCCGTCAACTCCATCCCGATCCACAACAGCCCGAAGCACAGGAATGCGATTCGATGGTAGTCGTACCCCTTACGCTGTACGAAGTATGATATCCCGCCGAAGAAAAATCCCACGCGGACGGCCCACATCTCCCAGTTCGCGCGGGTTCTGCTGGCAAAGGCAAGCAGCAGCGTCAGGGGTAGGTACACCAGGAAGGCCAGCGGCAGGCTTCGACGGATCAACACCCATAGCGTAGGATGCGCCAGCGACGAGTAGTACGGGACCAGCTTGCCTAGGATGAAGAAAAACGGGCCAAATGAGTGCTGTGGCAGCAGGAAGTCGAGCAGAATTCCAAGCGCGATTGCGAAGCCCGTCAGCGCCAGCAGGATGTAGGCCGCGGGAGGCTTGCCTCTTCTACGTAACACAAAGAACGAGAACAGCAGCAGACCGAGCGCGAACGCAACCACTGTTGGCTTGATGAGAGTTGCTAGGCCCATGGCAAGCCCGAACGGCAGCATCAGTGCAGGCAGGGCCTTGCGTATCGCCAGCAGCAGAAACGCGTAGCCGATAAAGATCAGCACGGTCATTACTTCGTCGCGTTCCGCGGCCTGCAATGGCCCCAGTGTCCCGATTTGCAGGCTGAACAGCACCCCGGCAAAGAGTCCGGCCAGCCAGTCGTAGGGCAGCGCAATGACGATCATGGCCACCGTCATCGCCCCCAGCAGGGTGAACTCGTAAAGCCGCCAGCCCAGATCGCCCCCGCCGAAGATGTCCATCGCCCAGCGCTCCGTCAGGTAGGCGCCCGGCATGTTAATGTCGTAGATCTCCTTGTACGGCGCCTTGCCGTGGTTCAGCAACAGCACGATGTAGTGCATCACCTGTGTGTCCCACATCCACTGCCAGTGGATGGTAAAGACAACATAGCAAGCCGCACCGGCCAGCAGCACCGCGATCGAGAGTACGCGAAAGTAGGTGACCTGGCGGTCCGATAGGGTTGTCTGCATGGTCTTGCGCGGATTATACCGTTGCCGGTTTCAACATCAAAGTGCAAAGAACTTTGAGAAGTATTTCACGAAGTCGAAGTCTGGGAGGAAGAGTGTAGCGGAGCATCAATCAGCGCACTTCTGCCAATGCGCATACTCTCTCCACTTCTCCCCCGGTGCTAAACTCGATGCATCGCGCGTGCCCTCACCGCCGGAGAGGAGACCTTCCATCTCATGCAGGATCGGCCTCGTTCTCTGCTCGCCTGGCGCTGGGTTCTGCTTGTAGCCGCCACGTATCTGATCGGCATCGGTTCGCTCACCATGGCCTTGCGCCGCAACCTTGGGTTTCCACTCGATGACTCCTGGATACACCAGGAGATCGCGCGCAACCTCATCCACTACCACAGCCTCGGATTTACCCCCGGCGTCACATCTTCGGGTTCGTCCAGCATGCTTTGGACTCTCATCCTATCGCTCAACTATCTTCTGCTTCCCGCTGTTTCCCCGGTGATTTTCACCTTCGTTCTCAACGCCATCCTGATCATTCTCTCTGGCGCATTACTCTGGCGCATGGCGGTCCTCGACGGTTTGCCGCTTCGCTGCGCGCTTTCCCTCGCCCTGCTTCCAGCGCTCTCTGGCAACTACATCTGGCTGGCCTTCCTGGGCATGGAGCACGTTCTTTTCGTCACCCTCTCTCTGGTCGCCATCCTGCTCTGGTTTCGTCCCAGCGGTGCTGCGCGTGGTGAAACGATGCGCAACTCCGCAGGAACGTCGATGCTCGCCGGTCTTGCCCTCGGCGCACTGTGCATGACCCGTCCCGACGGCCTCGCACTCTGCCTGCTCCTCTTTGTTCTCTATAAATGGTGCGGTCGCACCCTCGCCAACGTCCTCCGCACCGCCGCCGTTGCCCTCCTCTTTCTGGTTCCGTCGTTCCTGCTCAACCTCAAAACCTCCCGCTCTCTGCTTCCGCTGACCCTGCGCGGACGGCGTTTCCTCTACCTTGGCAGCGACAAGCTGCACATCGGACGCGCCGTTGTCCGTAGTCTTACTTTGGAGACCTACCATAAGGTGGTCCAGCACAACTTCTTCCACACCACCCATGCATGGGCGATGGTCTTTGTTGTGCTGGCGTTCTATGGATGCTTTGTGCTGCTGCGCCGATTTCCCAACCGCACCGCCCTCCTCGTCCTCTGGGCGGCCCTGCACTACGCCAGCTACTGCTTCACACTACCCTCCACCGGCCACGGTGGGCGATACCAACCCTTCGTGCTTCTCCTCTTCCCTCCTCTGCTCGCTGTCGCGCTCTTCCACCTGATCGCGCGTGCCTTGCATCTCTTCCAGTCGCGCGGCATCGCCTTGCTGCCCCACCTGCAGACGATCTCCCTCGTCGTTGTCGCAGCTCTCACCGCTGCCACCCTGCCGCGTTGGAGCGTCGCCCTCCGCGACAGCATCTACGACGTCAACCACTGCCACCGCCAGATGGCATACTGGCTCAACGATCACTATCCGCCAGGCACCAGGATCGGCGTCTTCGACATCGGCGCCATAGGCTACTTCAGCCACATGGATGTCATCGACCTCGGGGGACTGGTCGACCCCAGCTTCTTCGACTATCTGCGTTCCGGACGAGTGCCCCAATACCTACAGCAGAAAGGCGCCTCTCTCGTCATTCTTCCCAGCGACGGAACAATAATCCACTTCGCGGACCGGCTCGGCCTGCAGCATAACCCTGCCATCCGGCTGGAACAGGTCCATATCGAAAACATCGACTACACCACATGGCTCGCGGGCAACCTGTACTCCCAGGATGCCTATCAATTCGAGACGCTCTACCGCATCGTCCGCCTCAACCCCAACGGCACTCCCGCTCTGTCGCCCTCCGGGTCCCTCCCCTGATTCGCATGGGAACCCGGCGTTGTTAGGTTACGATGGCTTCATACGCCGGTACGGGCGTTGCATCCGGGGGAACCGTTTTGACCATCGCTCGTCGTGCTCCGCTGGATCCGGTTAGCGGCAACACGCAAGAAACCCATCCCACCAATAGCGCCTACTTTCCGGCGCTTGATGGCCTGCGCGCCCTCGCGTTTCTCATGGTCTTTGGATATCACTATCTAGAATTGCCCTGGGGATGGGCCGGCGTCGACATCTTTTTCGTTCTCTCCGGATTCCTCATCACTGGAATCCTCTTCGACACCCGCAATGCACCTCATCGCATCCGCAATTTTTACGTTCGCCGCACGCTGCGCATCTTCCCGCTCTATTACGGGATATTTCTTCTGCTCCTGCTCTTCGACCCGATCTTCCGCTGGAATTGGAACTGGGGATGGTTGGCGTGGCCCGCATACGCCGGCAACTGGGTCCAGTTTCTGTATCCCGTTTTGACGGTTCCTTACCTACATGCGGTGCATATCGCGCACATTCAGAGTACAACCTTTCCCAAGGTTGTACTCTTCCTCGGACACTTCTGGTCCTTGTGTATCGAAGAGCAGTTCTACCTCTTTTGGCCGTGCATCGTCTTCTGGATCAAAGACCGCAGGCGGCTGATCTACATCTGTCTCGCTTGTTGCGTGGCCTGTCCTCTCCTCCGCTTGTCGGCATCCCATTGTCTGCCCACGTTCATGGTGGATGAAGGCGCCAACTGTTGGTTCACCCCCTTTCGCATCGATGCATTGCTGCTTGGAGGACTGCTGGCGCTCATGCGACGCGGCCCACATGCGCGAACCATGCTGATGGTCGCGCGTGGTGGATTCATCCTGCTTTCGGCGATCGTTCTGCTCTGGTTCATCTTGGATCCCGTGCCCCGCTTCTACTCCCAGGGATATATCTATCCGCCATGGGATTCGACCTGGGGACTTACGTTCATCGAGATGTTTGCCGCTTGCCTCATCGTCATGGCGCTCGAGGTTCGTTCCATCACCTACAACATCTTCAAGCTGCGTCCTCTGCGATGGCTTGGCCGCATCAGCTACGGTGCTTATATCTTCCACGACATTCCCCACTTGCTGTATTTACGCGTCGCGCGCCACTACTTCACCCACTGGCAGTTGGCGACAGCCATCCTGGCGCTGGCAGGTACCCTGCTGCTATCGTGGGCTAGCTTTCGCTGGATCGAAGCTCGCTTCATCCGCCTGAAGACAAGATGGAGCCGGTGACCTGTTTGCAGTGGCAGGCAGCACTTCCAGCCTCTTAGCTCACTGGCTCCGACGCTGGCTTCGTCACCCACGGCTCACGCGTCTTATGCTCCACCCCACAGAATTATCTTTCTATTTCATTCGAGATGCGTGGAGTTTGTTGTGTAGCGGTTGCGGAAAAGCTTGTGGCGATGGTAGAAGAAGTCCCGGGCTAAAGCCCATTGAATTAATGGACTCATTCAGGGGGCTTTAGCCCCTGCTCTCTCCGGGATAGAAAACGGGAGAAAAGACGGAATAATCGGCTGAAAATGGACTGAAAAATATCGGCTCGACCGACTGTATCGGGGTTTCTTCGGCAAGCTCAGGATAGGCTCTTCGGCTACGCCTCCCGTGAAACGACAACGAGAGGCTCCGCTCAGGATGACAAACTTGATGGATGATTCACTTTGCTGGATCGCCATGGGTTGGCGGAGCGTGCGGTTTGGCGTAGGTCTCCGCGAAGGATTCGTCGGGGGAGGCGGCGGGCCATCCGATGATGACCAGGAAGACATCGAGGACGAAGAGTGCGATGGCGAGATCGTTGAAGACGGTGGCCTGACGGGGGTTGGGCCAGAACTGGTTGGCCGACCAGAAGAGAAAGGCGGCGGCCAGCAGGATGGCCTTGATCCACTCCCTGACAGGCGGGCGGTGCACGCTTTGATAGAGGAGGTAGACCAGCGCGATGAGGGCAAGCGGAGTTGCTTCGACGAAGCCATGGCTGCCGGCAGGAAGTAGATTTGGGAGGAGATCGCTGGCGAGCAGAAGCGCAACACAGGCCATGGTGACGACTCCCAGAAGGACGGGGACCGCTCTGTGGTCTGGATCGACACGGGTGTACATGAAGACAGGTTATCGCAAGAGCCGTTAAGAATCGGTATGGTTCGAGTCGGGCCGATTCGCGGCGAATGCCGTAGCGGTATATGATTTTTCTATCGGCTTGCCGTCGGGATGCGTCTAATCCTGAGGGGCTGCCGGGTGGACTGGAGCCCAGAGGACGAGAACGGCCCCGAGGAGATGCTGCGACTTATGCCAAAGATTTCGAAGATCCTGCTGCTCGCAGTGTCGGTTGTTCTGGTACTGGGGGTGTTTCTTGGAGTGAACTCCAGGGCGGTGAGTGCTGCCGCTCCAGGGCAGGAGGGTGCGTATCGCCAGATCGATGTATACAGCGAGGTGCTACAGAAGATCCAGGAAGACTACGTGACCGACCCCAACATTCCGGCGGTGACCAATGGCGCGATGCGCGGACTACTGGAGTCGCTGGACGCGGATTCCAGCTACCTGACGCCGGAGGACTACAAGACCTATAAGGCGGACAAGGGTGGACTGGCGCAGGTGGGGATTAACATCTCAAAACGCTATGGATACGCGACTGTGGTGTCGGTGGTTCCGGGAAGCGCGGCGGACAAGGCTGGCTTGGTGGATGGCGACATCCTGGAGGCGATCGAAGGCAAGGACACACAGGACATTTCGTTGGCTATGATCCGTCTGATGCTGGAGGGCGCTCCGGGCAGCACACTGACGGTTGGGGTGGTGCGTTCCGGCCGCGCCGAGCCAGATAAGCTCACGATGACTCGCAGCATGCAGACAGTTCCTCCGGTGGGGGAGGCGTTGTACGAAGACTCGTCGATCGTATATCTGAAGCCTGAGATTCTGGACCACGACCACGTCTCCGAGGTGGAAGCCAAGCTCAAGGGGATGCAGAAGGCAGGCAACAAGAAGGTGCTGCTGGACCTGCGCGATGTTGCGGCGGGCGATATGACGGAGGCGGTACGGATGGCGAACTTCCTGCTGAAGAGCGGGACCATCACAACGCTGGAGGGGCAGAAGTTTCCCAAGCAGGTGTTTACGGCCGAGCCGGCCAAGGCGATCCAGGCGACGGCGCCTGTGGTGGTGCTGGTGAATCGCGGAACGGCGGGCCCGGCGGAGCTGGTTGCCGTGGCGCTGCTGGACAACAAACGCGCCGAACTGGTGGGCGAGAGGACCTTCGGGGAAGGCACTCAACAGAAGACCTTCGAGCTGCCGGATGGTGCGGCCCTGATCCTGTCGGTAGCCAAGTATGAATCGCCTTCCGGCAAGATTATTCAAGATGAGGGTGTGACGCCGGATGTTCTGGTGGCCTCGGGGATGGACGAGAGCGCAGGAGTGGATGAGGATGCGCTGCCGCAGACCGCGACCCCAGTGCCCACGGTCAAGAAGTCCGGCATACAGATAGATGAGCAGTTGACCAAGGCGCTGGAGATCCTGAAGGCCAAGTCGGCTTAGGCACCCCACTCCGGCGAGATGCCACTAATGCTTTACATCCTTCCCAAAAGCGGGCGGGGCGCTCTTATGGTTGTGTGCCTAATTTCTGTTGATACAGTGAGTCATTGCGTTTCGAGGGTATAAGTTCCCGGCTGAGTGAGTACCACTGTGGCGCGCGTGCCGTCTTCCAAGAGCGGGCCGGGAGTGACCGGTTTTCCATTGAGAAGAACAGTGGTGTGGCCGGGTGAGATGGGAACGAGGACAGAGAGTTCGATGCCTGCGGGAAGGGTGACAGTTGTCTGTGCGGGTTTGAGATCGATCGCGATGGGGCCGTGCGGAGTGGGCTCCGCGCCTCTCGCCCAGGACAAGCCAGCCAGATCGGGTCGCAGGGTTGCTGTGCGGAAGCCTGCTGCGGTGGAATGGATGCCAAGAATCTCTTCCATCAGCCACGAAGTTGGTCCCGACGACCAGCCATGCGCCAGCGAGACGAAGTAGCCGGAGGTTCCGTCGGCCTGTAGCGAAACGTGCGGGTTGGCGGTGGACCAGTGCGTGTCGTAGGCCTCCCAGAAGCTGGTCGCGCCCTCGCGGATCATGCCTCCCCAGTACTTGCGAATCCAATCGAGGGCCTGAGCGCGGTGGCCGGTGGAGGCCATGGCGGAGATAACGTAGTAGTTGTAGAAAGGCGTGATGGGCGGCTCGCGGAAGCTGGCGTCTGCGGTGTGGGTGAGGACCGTGGACCAGATGGCCGGGACCTGTGCCGGCGTGGCCGCGCCGGAGAGGATGGCCATGCTGTTGACCTGCCAGCGGCTGCCAAAGGTGCCAGTGGCTGGATCGAGCAGATGGGACTGCGCGGCGGCTGTAAGTTGCGCCGCTGCCTGATCGCGACGGTCCGCAGCGGCGTTGTCGCCCAGCTCACGCAGAAGGAACGCCGCGTCGTGGAAGGCGAGGATGTACTCGAACTGCGTGCCACGGCGGGCCTCGGGAGTATCGGCGGAGAGGTCGGCGGTCCAATCGACGAAGGGCCAGTCCTTGGACCTGTCGGCGAAGAGGTGGTCGACGTCCATCTCGGCATCCATGGTGGTGAGCAGATCGAGCAGACGCTGATGAACGCTCTTGAGGTAATCCAGCGAGCCGGTGTGCAGGTAATACTGGTCGAGCGCGGAGATCCACAGCGCGGAGTAGCCGGGGATGGAGTTGACGTGGTGGCCGGGCGCGCGGTCGTCCAGCAGGCGGGTCAGGGTGTCTTCCATCAGGAAGCGGTCGGCGAAGACGTTGTCGATGACGCGTCCGGAGACGTCCAGATCGCCGGCCCAGCGCCCACGGTCACGCTTAGGAGCATCCCAGATGTCGTCCTGCATGCAGAGATGCGCGGTGTAGGCCCCGGTCTCCCAGATTTTGTTGAGCAGCGGGTCGGAGGACTCGAAGTTGCCAATGTAGTTGACGGGATAGAAGATTGCTTCTAGCTGGATGGAGCCGATCTGAATCGGCCCGGGCGCGGAGAGGAAGCGCACGCGTGCGTAGCGGAAGGCCGACTTGGGGCCATAGGCCGTTGCGTTGGCAGGGAGCGTCAGCAGATCCGTGCCCAAGTAGGGATGGTCCAGCAACTCATTCTCCGACTCACCGTACTCGATGGCGATGGTGGCCGGTTGCGCATAAGTGGAGACGATTTGCAGGCGGCCCACCGTCTCGCGGCCGAAATCGAGTACAAGGCTGGGCGCGTCCTGCTGCGGCAGCGAGGGCGATGCAAGATGAACAATGAGCGGCGCAGCCCCGGGCTTGGTGAGCGCGTCTGTATTGGTGATGGTGCTGCGTCCGGAGAATATATGGGTGACGGCGACAGCAGCCAGCGGCGTCTGGCGCAGGAAGGACGAGACGCCCTGGTAGCCCGGCCAGTTGTACATTCCAGCGTCGGTGTTCCACTGGCGCAGGTTGATGTCCAACTCGATGGGGCCGAGGGATGCGACCGCAGGCCATGCGGAGTCGTCGAAGGCCGGTGCCTGCCAGCCAGTGGCGAATGTGAGCGTGGCCTTCCAAGCGGTGTCGGAGAGCAGCAGCGCGGGAGAATCGGTGGGAACCCAGGACGCAGCGGGCAGGATCTTGGCGACGACAACCTTGCCATTGGCAATCTGAATGGTGCTGGGCACGGTGGTCGACTTGCTACCTCCCTTGCCGCGGGCAACTTCCAGCGCGAGGACGTTACGCCCGACATGCAGACCCGTGAGCGGCGTGGCGAAGACACGGAAGTCCAGGCCGGGCGCGGTGAGGTCGGAGTCGAACTGGTCGACCATCTTGCCATTGAGGTAGATTTTGGCGGAGCGCGGGCCGGCGAGATAGAGCGTCGCAGCCTGCGGCACGGTGGTGAGGTTGAAAGCGGCGCGGAAGAAGCGGGGCAGGACCTCGACCTGGCCTACGGGCGGCCCGCCGCGCGTCCAGATGTACTGCTCGGGCAACGGCTGGTGGGTCGATTCCGAAGGAACGACCAGGTTGCGTGTGGGGTCCAGCGGTGGGGCGGCCTGCGCGCTGGCGAGGCTGGGTAGAAGGGCAAGCGCGGCAAGGGAACAGAGAAGAATTGGGCGGATTATGCGAGTCGTCATGGCGAGATGACTATATCGCGCTACGTGCAGGGATAGCGAATCGGACTACACAGCGTACCGCAGAGAGACGAGATACGATCCTCCTCCCTAGGGGGGTGTACCCCCCCTAAAAGTCCTAAAGTCTTCGATCCATGCAATTTAAGTCCAGACTAAGTCTGGACTTGGTCTGTGCCCGTCTGGACTTCGATACGACAATTATGGGTTAAAAGCGAAAGCCCGGCATGGAGCCGAGCCTTTGTGTCTTAACTAACTATCTTAATTATATGGGTTGGAGGGAAACTACTATGCCAAGTATTTTGAACTTTTAAGCGATTGAGATGGAGTGGGTTAGGAGGAATTGGCAGGTTCGAGGGTCTTGACACGCTGATTTTGGCTGATTCTTGGGGGATGGTGGCTCGGTTAATTCCCACATCTCTGAGACGAGATATTGGGCACCCGATTTTGTGACTCATTCGGACCTGGGGGATCTGTTATTTGGAGGACTTCTGCTTCTTCGATTTTGGCTTGCCGGATTGTGCCTGCCTCACCGCAGCAGCATCGGCGAGGTCCTGGGGCCTTCCCGAGGCGAGTTTGTTGGCGATGAGGTGCTCGGCGGAGATGTATCGCGCGGGGATTTCGCCGTCGATCATGACGGTCACACTGTCCGCATAGACGCTGTCGAATTCGACTCCGTCGATGTGCTGGATGACCTCGAAGCAGATGGGAGGGACGCCAAAACGGCCGATGGTTTTTCCGTCGGCGAAATCTTCAACCGTGAATTTGTCGAGTGGCGCGCCGAACTCCGCGAGACCTTTGTAGGTGGCGATGGCGTTTTCAGGACTTGACTCGATGAGGACATCGAGGTCTTTTGTCATGCGAGGCTGGGCGTGGACGAAGACCGCGTAACCGCCAATGACAACATATTTAACGCGGTTCGCGTTGAAGGCGGACAGCAACTGTTTTAAGTTCTCGTCCATCGGCGGAATGGCCATGTGCACGATACCCCTCGACGCTCATCTGATGACCGGCAGCGATACGCTCGCTGGCGGATAAGCTCTGCCAGTAGCGGTACTCCTCGTCTTTGATCTGCTGAAAAGACTCGAATTTTTGAGCGACCATTTCCATAGAAGTACCTCTATTTTATCAGGAAAGAACCTGCTCAGGCCGGCGGTGGCGTGAGGCAGAGGCCCGATGGATGGGGCACCCGGCCGCCGCGTGAGACGGAGGCGTGAGGAATGGGGCACCTAGCTATTGCTTCGTAGCCACAAAAGTCCCGGCATCACTTGAGTAATAGCAACCCGAACTGCGCGTTATCGTATATGTTCCGGTGGCGCTATTGGAAGTGATCGTCCCCACTATGCTGGTGGACTGCGTCTTATTACTCCCGGTGCCGCAGGGAGTTGACCCCGTGATTGTGAAATTGCCGCTAGAAAACGTGCCAATGAAGTTGTAGCTAACTTTTTGTATTGAATTTGTGAACGTCCCGCTCAGCGCTGCGCCGGTCTGCGAAACAGCAATGCTACCCAAAATAGTGGTAAAGGTGGTCGCGCCGTTGACGCCCAGACCTTCGCCAGATTGTGATACAGCCGCCGTACCAGAGAAACCACCGTAAGGGGGCTGGCCTTGGGTGGATACTGTTGTTACTGTCCAAGTGCCTGCCATATTCAGGGCGGAGTTGCTGGGAGCACTTCCGCATCCAGTGAGAGCGAACAGAATGGGTAGGATCAATATCGAAGCAATCGTTCCATGGAACCTCATAGCGACCAACCTTTCGAGCTCAAGAGAGTGTATGCGCTAAATATAGCGTAAAGACTAATCCGACCATTGATGAATGGCAACGGATATCTGCGTGGCGTTGGGCGAGCGAATCAGGAAGTTGCGTCGCGCCAAGAGCTGGAGGCAGATTGACCTTGCGGAGCAGTCAGGAGTCCACGAAGTCCACATATCTGACTTGGAACGCGGCACACGCGAGGCGGGATTGCGAACACTCAGCAAGATCGCCCTCGCGCTTGAGACTACGTTGTCGGAGATGTTGAAGGGATTGTAATGCTCACTCGGATATGAAACTGACGCCGACAAAATGCGGGGATTCTTCGCTGCGCTCAGAATGACAAACGTTCTTGGGTTGGTTGAAATGTGGGATTAAATGACGACGCGCTGCCAGATGTGGCAGCGCGTGTCGGAATGAACTGCGTGCGGACTACAGGCCCTTTTTGACTAGGAAGAGGATGAGGTCCTTGACGCGGCAGGAGTAGCCCCACTCGTTGTCGTACCAGGCGATGACCTTGGCGGTGTTGCCGACGACCTTGGTGAGCTTGGAGTCGAAGGTGCTCGACATGGGGTCGCCCTTGAAGTCGGAGCTGACCAGCTCCGCCTCGGTGTAGGCGAGGATGCCCTTGAGCGGCCCCGCAGCCGCAGCGGCCTTGATGGCGGCATTGATGGTTTCGATGGTGACGGGTTTCTCAGCGACGAAGGTGAGATCGACGACCGAGACGTTGGGTGTGGGGACGCGGATGGCAAAGCCGTCGAGCTTGCCGGCCATGGCCGGGATGACCAGCTTGAGCGCCTTGGCTGCGCCGGTGGAGCTAGGAATCATGCTGAGAGCAGCAGCGCGGGCGCGGCGGAGGTCCTTGTGGGGAGCGTCGAGCACGACCTGGTCGTTTGTATAGCTGTGGATGGTGGTCATGATGCCGCTGACGATGCCGAAGGTGTCGTTGAGCACCTTGACCACCGGCGCGAGGCAGTTGGTGGTGCAGGAGGCGTTGGAGATGATGTTGTGCTTGGAGGCCTCGTATTTGTCGTCGTTGACGCCGAGCACGATGGTGATGTCCTCGTTGGAGGCGGGCGCGGAGATGATGACCTTTTTGACGGTCGTGCCGAGGTGCGCCTTGGCCTTGGCGGCGTCGGTGAAGAGGCCGGTGGATTCGACGACGATCTCTGCTCCCACAGAGGCCCAGTCCAGCTTGGCCGGGTCGCGCTCGGCGAAGACCTTGAACTGCTTGCCATCGACGGAGATGAAGTCCGCGCCGTGGGTGATCTCGTTCTTGAGGTTACCCAGGATGGAATCGTACTTGAGGAGGTGCGCGAGCGTGGCCGGTGTGGTGATGTCGTTCACGGCGACGATTTCGAGCTCAGGGTTGCCGATAGCGGTGCGGAAGATGTTGCGTCCGATGCGGCCGAAGCCGTTAATGCCAACTTTTACAGCCATTTTCGCTTGCTCCTGTGGGATTCTCGGTGAGGATTGGAAGGCCCATTGGTGCAGTAGATAAGAGCTCTCCAACGCCTGTTGAGGATGAATTTCGTGTTTTGATCGTCAATTCAATGCTAGCACCTGGGGTGGGGCGGCGCAATGAAATGGCCTGCAAACACGCGTATTGTGTGATCGGAATCACATGCGAGAACACAGAAGGTCAGAGGGTGAAGAACGATTCGCGGTGAACGGTCCGGTACTGCTTGGGGGTGGGGTGGGGTGTCAGGGTGGATGCGGACGAGTTGCCGCGGCCACTGCGCTCCTGTTATAAGCGTCGTATGCGCGACGTGCGCGATTGGATGCGCGACCTCATGAGAAGACGTTCCAGACGTGGCCCGAACGAATCGGAGTCCACGGGGAAGAGTGGGCAGGAACTGCCCTCGAATCAACAGGCCCCACTGCGGCCGGACTATCCTGAATCGTTGCCAGCACCTGCAAACGAGCCGATAGCGGCCGTGGGTAAGGGTGTCGCGGCGGAGCAGGCAGAGCAGCCTGAGAAGCCGGTTCGCGGTGGCCGTCCGCCTCGTCATGAGGCTGCGGCGAATACGCCTGCTGCACCGGAAAAGACGATGGTGGTGGAGACGCAGCCGGAGTCTCTGGGCACACCGCCGGATGAGCCGACAGCGGTGTCGCCGAAGGAGCCTCGCGGCTATGTGGTGTTGGCCATCGGACTGCCGGGTTCGGGCAAGACGACGTGGTACAAACGGCGCGGGGTCACTCCGCTATCGAGCGACCTGCTGCGCAGCCTGTTGTTCGACGACATCAGCGAGCAGCGCTACCAGGGACTGGTATTCTCCACGTTGCGCAGCCTGCTGCGGGCGCGCCTGATCGCCAAGATGCCGTGGAACTACGTGGACGCCACCAACCTGAGCGCACACGAGCGCAAGCAGTGGATCAAGATGGCCAAGAGCTTCGGCTACGAGGTGCAGGCCGTCTTCTTCGACGTGCCGCTGGCGGTGTGCCTGGAGCGTAACGCCAAGCGCGACCGCCAGGTGAGCGACGAGGTAATGCACAAGATGGCCGAGCGGCTGAAGCCGCCCACCTTCAAGGAAGGCTTTGAGAAGATCACGGTGGTGCGCGTTAAAGGCCAGCCAGGTTCGCTGCCGGTGACCACCAATGGCGCGGAAGATCCCTCCGCGGAGACGGCGCAGACGGAGAACGAGTAGCGCTTTCGAGGATCGAAGTCGACAAGATTTTCTAGAAGTGAACTACGACGCCTGAGTTCACGGTGAAGAGGGAGATGTTTGGCTGACTTGAGGAGAGACCGACGGTCATGCCAGTGCCGCCGCCGAGTTCGATGAGGCGCAGATCCAGGATCGGCGCGATCGGAACGTCGACACCGCCGAGGACCTCCCATGCCGCGTATTTATTGCTGAAGGTTCCTCCGACGATCTGGCCGGGGTTGGATGGGTTGGTAGAGATATTGAGGGTGCGGGTTGCCACATAACCGCCAGAGGCCTGCACATAGGGCTTGAGATGAATGAGCGGCGGAGTGAACCCAAGCCTGAAGCCGGCCATTGCGGTATCCGCTCCATCGGTGCCGGGACGCGTGGAACCGCGGAAATCGAAGCCAAGTTTGACCGGGCCGATAGGAAGGAAGTTGAGGGTAACGCCTCCGCCGATGCCTGAGGCCCAAAAGTTGGCGTACTGCTCCTGATAGACGGAGCTGTTCAACACCGAACCAGTTGGCACATTCGTGAAATGGCCCGAAGACGATGTGACATATATGGATGCAGCCTGAGCGTGGGCTGCTACAGCAGAGAGAAGGAAAAGGGTGGCAATTGCAACGATTCGGCGCATCGTCTACCTCCATTCTGATTCTGAATTCTAAACAAATATACTCCGAGCCTGTTCACGCTCCGGCGTTGTTGCATTTGGATGCGCGGAGGAGGCTTTGGGCTGCCAGGAAGTGCGCCTGTTCCTCGGGACGATGAGGAGTGTGACGCGGTTTACCTGACGCAGTGAGCCACTGCCGGCAAAGCTCGAGTCACGTCCACGCGCGATGTGCTGTGACCGCGATTACAACTGCGGGTTCCCATCGGGGACAAAACAACATATTCTAGGTTCATGCCCAAGCTTTCGATTCGCGATCTCGATCTTGCCAATAAGCGCGTGCTCATCCGCGTCGACTTCAATGTTCCTCTGAAGGACGGCGTCATCACCGACGACACGCGCATCCGCGAGACGCTGCCCACGCTGGAGTACGCTCTGCGCCACAAGGCCAAGGTGATCCTGTGCTCGCACCTGGGACGACCCAAGGGCAAGCCGGTGGAGTCGATGAGCCTGCGTCCCATCGTTACCCGTCTGCGCGTGCTGCTGGACCAGGTGTTCAACGAGTCGGAGAACGTAGCCTTCTCGCCCGACTGCGTGGGCGAGATTGCCAAGGAGATGGCGCGCGAGCTGGAGTCCGGGCAGACGCTGCTGCTGGAGAACCTGCGCTTCCACAAGGAAGAGGAGGCCAACGATCCGGCCTTCGCCAAGCAGCTGGCCGAGCTGTGCGACGTGTATGTGAACGACGCCTTCGGCAGCGCGCACCGCGCCCACGCCTCCACCGAGGGCATCACCCACTTTGTGGCGCAGTCGGCCGCCGGCCTGCTGATGGAGAAGGAACTGAACTTCCTGGGCAAGGTGCTGACCGAGCCGGACCGGCCGTTTGTCGCCATCATCGGCGGATCGAAGATCTCGGGCAAGATCGACGTGATCGACAACCTGCTGGACAAGGCCGACACGCTGCTGATCGGCGGCGGCATGGCCTACACCTTCCTCAACGCGCTGGGCCAGAGCACCGGCAAGTCGCTGATCGAGGCCGACAAGATCGACGTTGCCAAGGCCGCGCTGGAGAAGGCCAAGGCCAGGGGCGTCAAGCTGCTGCTGCCCATCGACCATGTGCTCGCCGACAAGTTCGCCGCCAACGCCAAGACGCAGATCTTCAGTGGCAAGGGCGCGTTCCCCGCCGACTGGATGGCGCTGGACATCGGCCCCGCGACGATCGATCTGTTTGCCAATGAGATCGCCGACGCGCGCACTATTCTGTGGAACGGCCCGATGGGCGTCTTCGAGCTTGCGCCGTTCGCGCACGGGACGAATGCGATTGCAGAACTGGTGGCGGCCAACCACGACGCCACCAGCATCGTGGGCGGCGGAGATTCGGTTGCCGCGGTCAAGCAGGCTGGGGTTGCGGACAAGATCACCCACATCTCCACCGGCGGCGGCGCGTCGCTGGAGTTCCTGGAAGGCAAGACATTGCCGGGAGTGGCCGCGCTGACCGACAAGTAACTTTGGAGCTGGCACCTATGCAAGCTGCGTTCGCCTTTGGCAAGACGGGTCTGACGGTTTCTCTTCCCGACGGGCCACAGTACTCGCGTTGTCGAAGGCCGTTCGGCGGAGGCGCTGGGGGACGCTGCCGCGGCAATCGGCGCGGCGCTGGACCACCCCATTGGATCGCGTCCGCTGGTTGAACTTGCGGCAGGGAAGCGCACGGCGGCCATCTCCGTCTGCGACATCACGCGGCCCGCGCCCAACACTCTGACGTTGCCGCCGCTGCTGGAGCGGCTGCACGCGGCGGGCATTCCGGTGGACGGCATCACGATTCTGATTGCGACCGGGCTGCATCGATGCGCGACCGGAGAAGAAATTAATCGATTGTCGGCCCGGAGATTGCCGCGCGCTATCGTGTGGTCAACCATGACGCGCGCGCGATGGACGAACATCGCTTGCTGGGCGCGACCGCGAGCGGAACGCCGGTGTATATCGACCGGCGCTTTCTGGATGCCGACCTGCACATCACTCTCGGCTTCATTGAACCGCACTGGATGCTTGGCTTCTCCGGCGGGCGCAAGCTGATTGCGCCAGGACTGGCCGCGCAGCAGACGATCAAGGTGTTGCACTCGCCGCGCTTCATGCGCGAGCCGCTGGCCAACGAGGGATCGGTGGACAGGCAACCCGCTGCACGCCGAACTGCTGGAGGTGGTGCGCATGGCGCGGCACGACTTTGTGCTGGACGTTGCGCTGACCCAGCAGCGCGCGATCTGCGGCGTCTTTGCCGGCGAGCCGGAACAGGCGCACGCGGCGGGTGTCGACTTCGTGCGGTCGTCTACGGTGACTCGTGTGCCGCAGTTCTTCGATGTGGCAATCGTCAGCGCTGCCGGACATCCGCTGGACCTGACTTTTTATCAATCGCTGAAGGGCTTCCACTCCGCGCACCACGTCGTGAAGCCCGGCGGCAGGATTCTGCTGATGTGCGAGTGCGCCAGGGGATCGGTTCACCGGAGTTCGCCGCGATGCTGCGCAGCTACGCGGGACCGCAGCAGTTTCTACGACCAAATTGCGAGCGCGCCGGTCGTCATCGACCAGTGGCAGTTGGAGAAGATTGCGCTGGCCGCACTGAGAAACGAGATGTTCCTCTACACGCCGGGTGTATTGCCGGAGCAGATTGGCGCGCTGGGCAAACGATGCTTCGGCGATGTTCAGCGGGCAGTCGCCGCCATCTTCGATGGCCTGCCCGCAGACATCAGCGTTGCGCTGATCCCGGAAGGCCCGTACGCCTTTGCCGAAGTGGGCGAAGGATGACAGGTGAGATGAATCTCAAAGAG
>CAWERM010000043.1:0-6499 GCA_963810995.1 uncultured Acidobacteriaceae bacterium
CTGTTTGGTTTCCAAGGCAAACGGCGGAATCTACCGGCGCAAGGTTGGCGCAGCCGTCGTTGCGGTGCGCAGAGCTGGAGCGATCCATGCCTTCGATGCCTTGAACCATTTCTTCTTCATCAGCGAGATGATCGTGCCCGGCTCGTCGTACTGGAACATCGGCATCGGCCGCGAGATCGGCGAGGTGGAGCAGGACGCCGAGGGCATGCAGACGATGAAGACGCTGGGCCAAAACATGGCGTGGCTGCTGAAGAAGCTCAAGAGCGAGGCCTGAAGGCTGGGCGTAGCCAGAAGCAACGCGGACGTGGAGGCCGGTCTGGGCGAGTTCTACGGTGCGGCCCATGGTCTTCAGCCGGAACTATGCGGTTGAATCAGATTACCGCGCTCGGTTGTTATGTTAACTAATTGGCTATTAATCACCCCCCACGCTTTGTGTGCGAAAAAGTCTCAAAGTCTTCAAAAAAGGCATGTTAAGTCTGGACTTGGTCTGGACTGGGTCTGGACTGGGTCTGGACTTTCCATGAAAGTCTTGATTACAGGTGATTTTGTTTTTAAAAGTCTCTGAGATCAATGTTTTGCGAGACTCTTCCCGAGCGGTCCGGGGTGGTACGAGCAATACGTACTCTAGTCCTTGAAGCGGTCAGACATAAAGATTTATTGCTCGACCACGGCAGCAAGCACACCAAGCCGGCGCAGTTGATTCAGAAGATCGGCGAGTCCGATGTGCTGGTGTTGAGCGTTTCGTTTTCGCCGGCGCTGGCCGAGTTGGGCCACGATGTCAAGGACTCCTCGCCCGACCAACACGATGAAATGGTTTCGGCGCTGGTGATGGCGATCAAGGCATTCAAGAAGAATGTCGCCAAGGAAGTGGCCGAAGATGAGCGGCGGCGAGTACACAACCTTTGTCGGCGACAAGCGCTTCGAAGCGCGGGTGATGTCTGCGGCGAAGGACGCGCGCAACCGCTATCTGATTACCTTCAGCCCCACCGATCTGACTCCCGGCCTGCACACCATTCGCGTGCGCACGACGCAGGATTACAAGCCTCTCGGGCGATGCCGCTGGGCGGCTAGCTTTGCGTGGTGTGCGAGTGACGGCGCTTCTGTTTGTGGCAGCGCCAATGCTGACAGGCGCGGCGTGGGGACAGGTGAGGGCGCCACGATACCAGAGCCCGATCGAAGCGCCGGTCCCGAAGTTGACGCTACCGATGCAGGAAGCGATCACGCCCAACGGGTCGGTGGTAGAGTATCCGATCGTTCGCGTAAACGACCAGATTATCGACAACAGCGACTACCTGCGCGCACAAGAGGTGATGCTGGCAGAGGCGCAGCAGCAGAAACTGTCCCCTGCTGCTGTGGCAGAGGGGCAGAAGAACCTGCTACGCGACATGATCGATCAGCAACTGCTACTCTCGCGCGGCAAGGAGCTTGATATCACCGCCGACTCGGAGTTGATTCGTCAATTGGACGAGATCCGCAAGCAGCACAACTTCGACTCGATGGAAGACCTGGAGAAGGCGGTGCGCGAGACCGGCCAGTCTGTTGAAGATTGGAAGGCGGGCATCAAGAACGATATCATTCAGCAACTGGTGGTGGGCAGGGAAGTTGGCCAGAATATACGGTTCACTGCCAAGCAGGAGCAGGCCTACTACGACCAGCACAAACAGGAGTATGCACAGCCGGAACAGGTGCGGTTGAGCGAGATTCTGGTGCCTACAGCCGAGGACGCGACCGATGCTCAGGTTGCACAGGCCAGGTCCAGGGCGGACGATGTGGTGGCGAAGCTGAAGGCTGGCGCGAGCTTCGAGGACATGGCGAAGCAGCTTTCGGCAGGACAGACGGCGAGCACGGGCGGGGACCTTGGGGAGTTCAAGAGGGGCGACCTGGGGTCGAGTGCGCTGGAAGATCCGGTGTTTGCGTTACAAGCGGGTGAAAATACCTCGCCGATCCAAACCCGGCAGGGCTTTGTGGTGTTGAAGGTGACGAAGCACACCCAGGCGGGGATTCCCCCGCTGAGCGGTGTGGAATCGCAGGTACAGGATGGGCTCTACCACGAGGCGATCCAGCCGGCGCTGAGGACATACCTCACGGGGCTGCGGGAGAAGGCGTTCATCGACATAGCGTCAGGGTTCGTGGACACGGGCTCGAGTGCCAAAGAGACCAAGCCGGTGTTTGCGTCCGCCACTCCGTTGCCGGTGAAGAAGAAGAAGGAGCAGAAGGCGCGGCTGGATCAGGGCCGGCCGGCGGCTGCGGGACCGGCGGCGGCAGGATCCACGAAGCCAGGAACTGCAATTGCCGCGAGCCCCGCGGGTAACTCTACTGCTGCAAAGACGAAGACAGTGGCTGGGGACAAGAAGCCGAAGAAGGTTCGGAAAGAGAAGATTCGGTATGGTCAGGCCCCACGCAACTCGCTTCCGGCTACAACGGAGGAGACGTTGGCTCCCGGCGCTGACGAGGGGACGGGCATAGCCTCCGGTGGGCTGTCCGCGCCGGGCGCAGTGGCGACAACCCTCGACCAGACGACTGCTGTGGCTGCGGATGACGTGCCGTTGACTCCCGAGGTGGAGCGCAAGAAGACAAGATACAGCGACCGCGCGCCGATCGAAGACAAGGCCAGAAGGGACGCTGCGAAGGAAGCGAAGGCGAAGCAACTAGCCGCAGCGACTGCTCCTGCTTCCGCGGATGAACAGGTGAAGCAACAGGTGCAGAACGCTCCGCTGGGGTTGGGCGGAGATACTGCGGCCAAGAAGAAGAAGCAGAAGAGAGCCAAGGGTGATGCGAAGGAGCGCTTGCAGGAACAGGCCCCCGCGCCGCCCATGCCAAAGCCCGAGGGAACGCCGATTCCACCGAAGAGCGTGCGGGAGAACGGCGAGCCGGTGGTAAGCCCGCCGCCTGCGGTGCCTCCAGTGACGGCGCCCGCAGACGCGCCGCCAAGCGCGGCCAGTTCGCAGTAATTTTTTGCGTTCCCTCGATTGCGAACCAATCGAGGGAACGCTTCCTTAAAAATGGCAATTCTGTCGGCACGGGTAAACCCGTGCCCTTCCGATTGGTGGTTTCTATCAAGTTTTGTGATGGTGATTCCCACTCATTGCAAAGAACGCGATGGATGGGCCCCCCAGTATTTTTGGGGTGTGGTGAGCTTTGGTGGGGGTATGCTTGGCAGCATGAAAGATTTCTATGTAGCGGATGCGGCGAGGTTCGAGGGCGCGGCGGTGACGACGTTCTTTGCGGTGACGTCGCTGTCGGTGCGGGAGAAGAAGACGGGCGGCGGGCAGTATCTGGCGCTGAGCCTGAGCGACAAAACCGGGACGATGGACGGGCGCATGTGGGATGACATTGCATCCGCGGTGGCGACATGCAGCGAGGGATGCTACGTCAAGGTGCATGGGCAGGTGTCGAAGTATCAAGGGAAGTTTCAGATCACGCTAACCAAGATGCGGCTGGCTGGTGAGTCGGAGGTGGAGGCGGCGGACTTTGTGCCGACCACGAAGTTCGATATTGACGCGATGTGGACGGAGCTGCGCGGCTTTGTCGATGAGTTCAAGAATGCGGAGTTGCGACGGCTGGTGTTCGCGTTTCTGGACGACGAGAAGATTGCTGAGGCGTATCGCGCGGCCCCGGCGGCCAAGATGCTACACCATGCCTGGATCGGCGGACTGCTGGAGCATGTGCTGGCGCTGGTGCGAGTGTGCAGGGCGACGGCGCCATTCTATCCCGAGGTGGATGCGGATCTGCTGGTGACGGGAGCGATCCTGCACGACATCGGAAAGATCCGCGAGCTGTACTGGGGGGCGACGTTCGGGTACACGCTGGAAGGGCAGATGATCGGACACATCTCGATTGCGCAGGGGATGCTGACGGAGAAAGTGGCGGGGTTGTCGGGATTTCCGGAGAAGCTGCGTGTGCTGGTGGAGCACATGATCCTGAGTCACCACGGCAAGTACGAGTTCGGCTCGCCCAAGCTGCCGATGACTCCGGAGGCAGTGCTGCTGAGCGCCCTGGACGATCTGGAGGCGAAGATGCAGGCGATGCGCAACGAGTTCGGACGCGGCGCGGCGGCCGGCAAGAGCGGAGCGGAGATGACGGAGTGGGTGCGCAGCATGGAACGACCGCTGCTGAACACGCGCGCGTATCTGGACGAGGAGTAGCGGCGAGCGGCTAGCTGCTGCGGCAAAGGCGCAGGAGTGGATGCGCACGGCTGCGGGCGGTCATGGAAGGTTGTTGGTTGCGTTGGGTACGGACTCGGGGTGGTCGAGGGTGGGATATTCCACGGAGACGAGGAAGAGACCAGAGGCTGGGGCGGTGGAACCTGCGGCTGCGCGATTGCGGACGGCGAGCAGGGAGGGAATTGCGGCGGGGTCGAGACGGTGAGCGCCGCATTGGACGAAGGTGCCGACCAGGTTGCGCACCATGTGGTGGAGGAATCCGTTGGCGGTGACGCGGTAGAGGAGAAGGCCGTCGGCGGCGTGCCATTGGGAGTGGGTGATGGTGCGGAAGGGGAGTTGCGGTTCCGAGTCGGTTCGGTGGGTGAAATCGGGGTCAGCGGCGGTGAAGGTGGTGAAGTCGTGGGTGCCGAGGACGTAATTGGCGGCGTGGTTGAGGGAGGCCAGCTCCAGGGGCCAGGGACAGGGCCAGACGAAGGGGGCGAGGGTTGGAGGGCAGAGGTTTTCAGGATGTGGTTCGAGGTCCGAGGTTCGAGGTTCGAGAGGAATTTCCAGGGATGGAGCGCAGAGGGGGAAGATGCGGTACTCGTAGGTTTTGGCGAGGGCGGAGTGGCGCGCGTGGAAGTCTGGGGAGACGATTTGGGCGGAGAGGACGCGGATGCTGGGCGGGAGGCAGCGGTTGAGGGCACGGTGCAGATTGGCGGCGGGAATGTTGGCGGCGAGGGTGAAGCTGGCAACCTGGGCTAGGGCGTGGACACCGGCGTCGGTGCGACCGGAACCCTGAGGAAGGACGCGCTCGCCGACGGTGCGATGGATGGCGTCGGAGAGCAGGCCCTGGATGGTGGGCAGGTTGGGCTGAATCTGCCAGCCGCGGTAAGGGGTTCCATCGTAGGCGAGGATGAGCTTCCAGTGGGACATGGCGATCAACTGCACGGTATCACGAAAAGCGAGGTTCCAGGTTCAAGGCGCGAGATTCGAGGTTGGTATACTGGGCGTTCGGCGAGAGTCGGTCGAAGATGGGAACTAGGCCGGCTTGGGGAGCGTAGTAGAGGTGTGTGGGTTGGGTTGTTGCAGGAAGAAGAGTTGGAGACGATAAGCGTGAGATTGAAGGATTTGCAGGCGACGGCAGCGATTGCGCTACTGGTGATGAGCGGAAATATGCAGATGGCGGGGGCGCAGGTAGCGCAGACAACTACGGCCATGCAGAGCAGTTCGTCCGCGGCACCCTCGGCGGGCAATCTGCCGGCGGCACCGGCGGGCAACCAGCCGACTGAAGTTACGCCGAAGCTGACCGAGCCGCTGTATCTGCGCGACACGGGCCGGGACTACACACGGCTGAAGCCGATGTTTCCCAACCCGCTACAGCCGTATACCAGGACGAGCGTTGATCTGCCGCGGCTGGGCAATACGCCTCGGCTGGACTCGTTGGTACGCGACGGAAAGATTTATCTGAGCCTGTCGGATGCGGTACTTCTGGCGTTGGAGAACAACTTCGACATTGCGATTGCGCGCATCAACCTTGACATTGCGGACACTGACATTCTGCGCTCGAAGGCGGGCGCTGGGCTACGCGGGGTTTCCACCGGGCTGGTGGGCAATACGCTGGGCGGTTCGGGGACGACGGTGACGGGCGGCGGCGGGCCGGGCGGTACGACGGGCGGCGCGGGCGGCGGCGGCGCTGGCGCTAATGGGTTGGTGTTGAGCACCAACGGCGGGGGACCGCAGCCGGAGAACCTGGACCCGACGCTGACTAGCAGCCTGGAGTATGAGGCGACGACGACCCCTTCGACGAGCGCATTTACCGGCAGTACACCGGTGCAGTCCATGACCGCAACCTTCAATGTGGGCTACACGGAGGGATTTCTGACCGGCACGCAGTTGGGAGTGACGTTCAACAACTCGCGAGGGACGAACACGAATCCATTCAACACCTATAGCCCGTTGCTGAACACAACCTTCCGCGCGACGGCGACACAGCACCTGCTACAGGGGTTCGGGTGGGGGATCAATGGGAGGTTCATGGTACAGGCTAAGAATGACGGAGGATTACCGACTCTGCGTTCCGGCAGCAGTTGCTGTATACGGTGAACCAGGTGGAGAACATCTATTGGGGGCTGGTGAGCGCGTACGAGGACGAGCAAGCGAAGGAACGCGCGCTGGCGCAATCGACGCAGTTGACGGCGGACAATCGCAGGCAGTTGGAGATTGGGACGTTGGCCCCAATGGGATGTGGTGAATTCGGATTCGGCGGTGGCGACGGACAAGCAGGCATTGGTGGCATCGCAATCGAACCTGACATATCAGCAGTTGCTGATGAAGCAGGCGATTGCGCGCAACCT
>CAWERM010000044.1:0-8733 GCA_963810995.1 uncultured Acidobacteriaceae bacterium
TATGTCTGGTTTCAGTTGCGTGTTGCTTTCCGAAATGGCCGGCTCACGCTGACGGCGGTCGGCTTCCGCCTTCAGGAGACCAACGCCATCGACTATCCAAGCTGCTTCCGTTGACGCCAGCCGAGCAGTGGCAGGCGGTCAACGTGCCCGCGCTGGACATCAGCGGCGCGGAGACCGGCATGCGCATCCGGATCAGCGCGACCGAGTGGATCGATATGAGCTATACCGCGGCGCACTCCGGCAACCTGCCCGCCAACTACCTCTCGGAGTATGCCTTCAACTACGCGGCGCAGAACGCGGTCTTCGCCTGGACGAGGCAGTTGCCGGGCGCGTGGGGCAAGCAAGTCTCCGCGCACACGCAGGTGAATGTGGTGCAGAAGACCACGCAGACGGCCTACCCGCTGTGGGACGCCAGCCTCGCGCGCAACACCGGCAGCATCCGGCCGTATCTGCGCCTGTTAAACCTCAGCAATACCGGCTACACCGAGATCGTCGGCGTACCCATGCAGGGCCGCACCATCATGGGCGGAATGGAATGGACCTGGCACGCGAAGTGAGTGTAGATGAATCGAGTGCCTCGCAGGAGTAAGATTCCTGCGAGGTTGCGTCCATGATTGGGAAGATGTTGATCGTCGGGCTTGTCTGTGTGGGGACGGCGATGGGGCAAGTTTCAACTGCTCCGGTGGCATCGGCACCAGCAAAGCCGCTGGCGTTCGACGTGGTTTCGGTTCGACCGAGCAGCCCCAATGCCACGTATCAGCCGATGAAAATATCCGCTGACGGATATCGCGTCACAATGACGAGACTGCTATGGGAAATCATGATGGCTTATGTTCCGCAGGATGTCGGTGCTGTGGCCTTCAGGGAAGAGGATATCAAAGGCTATCCGAGTTGGGTGACGACGGAACGCTACGACATCGACGCACGAGTGTCTGAGGCAGACTTGGCGGAGTGGCAGAAGCCCGCATTGCAGCCAGCCATGCTGAGGGCCATGCTACAGGAGATGTTGGTGGAGCGGTGCAAGCTGGTGGTGCATCGCGAGATCAAGGAAGGCGATGTGTACGCGCTGGTGGTGGCCAAGGGCGGGCCGAAGTTGAAGGAGACGAATCCAGACGAGACTCCACCTCCCGGAATAGCACTTCCAGGAGGTGGAGTGGTTGCCAACAATCCCTCCAGTGGCCTTATTTTGTATGGAGTCTCGATCAATTCGTTCCTGTCGTTTGTATCTTCGACGTTGAATCCGGATCGCCGTATTCAGGACAAGACAGGTCTTACCGGAAAGTACGACATCGTGTTGTCCACGTCGAGTCCTTCAGTGGATTCCACGCATAGCGAGCAGAGGGATGGGCTATCCGCGTCCGACCCCGGGCCAACACTCGTTTCATTCTTTAGAAGATTTGGATTAGAGTTGAAGTCGGAGAGGGGATCGATGGAGACGCTGGTGATCGACCACATCGAGCGTCCTTCGCCCAACTAGAACGATGGTCACGCAATCGCCTTGCTAACCAGCGCCTTCGCTTCGCTCTGTATCTGGCTCAGATGCTCCTGGCCGTTGAAGCTCTCGGCATAGATCTTGTACACGTCTTCGGTGCCGCTGGGACGCGCGGCGAACCAGCCATTCTCCGTTGTCACCTTCAGCCCGCCGATAGTTGCGTGGTTGCCGGGGGCCTCCGTCAGGATCGCCGTGATCGGCTCACCCGCCAGCGTCTTCGCCGTCACCTGCGCAGCACTGAGTTTGCCCAGCTTGGCCTTCTGCTCCGGCGTGGCCTCGGCGTCAATCCGCTGGTAGATGGGATTCCCGTACTTCGCCGTCAGCTCGTTGTAGAGCAGGCCGGGATCTTTACCCGTCACCGCTGTCATCTCCGCCGCGAGCAGACCCATAATCAGCCCGTCCTTGTCGGTCGTCCATACAGAGCCGTCGCGTCGCAGGAAGCTGGCGCCGGCGCTCTCTTCGCCCACAAAGCCCAGCGTCCCATCGATCAGCCCATCCACAAACCACTTGAAGCCGACCGGAACCTCCAGCATGGGCCGTCCCAGCCCCTTGGCCACGCGGTCGATGATGCTGGACGAGACCAGCGTCTTGCCGATGCCGACGTTCTGCTTCCACTCCGGCCTATGCGTGAACAGGTACTGGATCGCCACCGCCAGATAGTGGTTGGGGTTCAGCAGGCCACTGCTGCGCGTCACAATGCCGTGCCGGTCGTGGTCGGTGTCGCAGGCCCACGCCACGTCGAATTTGTCTTTGTTCGCAATCATGCTCGCCATGGCAAACGGCGAGGAGCAGTCCATGCGAATCTTGCCGTCCCAGTCCAGCGTCATAAAGCGGAAGGTGGGATCGACGTACGGGTTCAGTATCTGAAAGTCGAGCTTGTACTTCTCCGCGATGCGCGGCCAGTAGTAGACGCCAGCCCCGCCCAGTGGGTCCACGGCCAGCTTCAGCGTAGTTCCAGCCAGCGGAGCGAAGTCGATCACGTTGCCCAGATCGTTGACGTAGGCGGTAATGTAGTCGTGCCGGTGCGTCGTCCCCGCAGCCAGCGCACGCGCATAGGGGATGCGCTTCACGCCATCCAGCTTCTTGCCAAGCAGCTCATTGGCGCGATCCTGAATCCACTTGGTGACGGTTGTATCGGCTGGGCCACCATTGGGAGGGTTGTACTTGAAGCCGCCGTCGTCGGGCGGGTTATGCGAGGGCGTAATCACGATGCCATCCACCCACTGCTTCGATCCATCGCTGACTCCCTTGTTGAGTGCTTCCTGCGAAGGTGTCTTGCCGCCGTTGAGTTTAGCGTTGCAGGTCAGGATGGCGTGGGAGAGCGCCGGTGTGGGCGTATAGGCAAGCTGGTCGTCCACCATCACGTCGATATCGTTGGCGGCCAGCACCTCCAGCGCGGTTGCAAACGCCGGCTCGGAGAGAGCGTGCGTGTCCTTGGCCAGGAAGATCGGGGCGTTGATGTTGTTAGCGCGGCGGTAATCTGCCCTGGCCTGGCTGATGGCGGCGATGTGGTCCTCGTTGAAGGAGGTGGTAAAGGAGGAGCCGCGATGCCCTGACGTCCCGAACGCCACGCGCTGTGCGGGAACGGCGGGGTCGGGGTGGAGGGAGTAGAACGCGGTGACGAGGCGTGGAATGTTGACCAGAGTGTCGAGGGCGGGGCGAGTGCCAGGCTGGTTGGGCTTTGGCTGGATGGGCATTTCGGTGGGCATGATCGTGGCTTTCTCCGCGCGGATTACATCGGCCCTTGCAGTCTAATGGGATGCGTCTAAGAAGGGAAATAGACGCGATTCGCAGGCATTCCTTGGGAATTTGCGGAGGAAATATACCCGGTTACGACGAAATGGCTTGCTAATCGGCCTGGGGTGGCCTAAAACGGGAATACTTTCTTGTCTGTATTGGGCCACGGATTCGCACGTTTTACACATAATCGGTGGCAGCGTGAATCGTCGAGCAGGGATCGCTGATGTGGGTGCGAATCTCCCCAGCCAGTCTTCGGACTGGCCGGAACAGGGTTAACCCGCAACAGGAGTGGCCGCGGGCCAGAATGGGCGGGCAGGCTGGGCATGGATTTAACCGTTGCCTGAGAGTAGCTCCGTGGGTGAGCTTGGGGGCGTTGCTGGGTTTATTTACGGCTGCGCCTGTGTGGGCTGCCCAGGCAACCCTACTGGCAGATGCGCATGTCAACAGCGCGCTGCCAACCGTCAATAGCGGGGCAATCTCCAATCTGGATGTGGGAGGCGGCTATACCACTCTTCTCCAGTTCGACCTGTCGCTGTTGCCGGCGGGGACAACCGCGGCACAAGTGTCGCGCGCTGTGCTGCGGCTCTACTGCAATCGGGTGACCACACCGGGGCTGGTCAGCTTTGCACCCATCGACGGAACGTGGGGTGAGTACAGCGTGACCTATGCCACCGAACCTGCGATCGGTAGCGCGTCCGGGGTCTTTTCAGTGAGCCAGGCGGGTGCGTTCGTTGCGCTGGACGTAACGGTGCTGGTGCAGGGCTGGATCGGCAATCCCGCGTCGAACAACGGAGTTGCGCTCTCCGCCGGGACCGCAATGGTGCAGTTCGACAGCAAGGAGAACGACCTTAGCTCACACACCGCGACGCTCGATGTGGAGTTGGTGGATGCGGGGCCCGCGGGAGTTGCGGGCGCGGCTGGGCCGGCCGGGCCGCAAGGGCCGATCGGAACATCCGGGCTGGCTGGCGTAGCAGGAGCCATCGGCGCAACAGGACCGACAGGGCCGGCTGGCGCGACAGGTGCCAACGGCGCAACAGGACCGCAAGGGCCGATCGGTCCAGCCGGGCCTTCAGGGACAACCGGGCCACAGGGACCGGCCGGGCTGGCTGGCAGTAGCACAGCATTGAATTACCAAGGCACATACGCTTCGAACGTCAGCTACGCACTGGGCGATGTGGTTGTCTTTCAGGGGTCGAGCTACCTCTCTCTGATTGCAGCGAACTATGGAAACACTCCGGGGTCGACGCCGGCGGAGTGGGGATTGTTAGCGGCCGCAGGGGCAAATGGCACGAGCGGCAGCAGTGGATCGCCGTCCGTCGCGGTCTCCTACCAGGGAGTCTATCTTTCGACGGTCAATTATGCGCTGAATGACATCGTGCTCTATGGGGCCTCGAGTTATATCTCCCTGATTGCGGGGAACGATACCAACACCCCTGCACTCAGTCCGGCGGATTGGGGACTGCTGGCCGAGGGCAGTACGAGCGTCGGACCGGCGGGACCAGCCGGGGCTACCGGGCCGCAGGGGCCTCCGGGATTCGTGTATCAAGGTAGCTACAGCTCGGTCGCAAACTATGCGCTGGGCGATGTTGTGCTATGGCAGGGGACCAGCTATACCTCGCTGATTGCCGGTAACCACGGCAATACGCCGAGCCTTAGCCCGCAGCAGTGGGGACTTCTGACGACGCAAGGGCCGCAGGGGTTGACCGGCGCGGTAGGCTCAACCGGCGCTGCCGGGCCGCAGGGGCTACCGGGAAGTGTGGGCCCGAACGGGCCGATCGGGCCACAGGGAATCCAGGGAATCGCCGGTCAGGCCGGTGCTCAGGGGATTACCGGCGCAACCGGTGCGCAGGGACTGAGCGGGCCGATAGGGCCGCAGGGGCCAGCCGGACCGGTGGGGCTTTCGTTTCAAGGGGTCTACTCATCCGTTGTCAACTACGCGCTGGCCGATGGGGTCCGTTACAACGGCGCGGACTATGTCTCGCTGCAAGCAAGCAATCACGGCAATACTCCGGACCAGAGTCCTGCGTACTGGGAGTTCTTCGCGGTGGATGGCGCAACGGGTGCGACCGGGCCAGCGGGAACGACTGGAACCACCGGGCCAGCCGGGACAATCGGATCACAGGGGATTCAGGGGAACCAGGGAATGCAGGGGCCGATTGGGCCGCCGGGGATTACCTTTAAGGGCGAGTGGGCTAACGGTGCAGGGTATGGCGCGAATGATGCGGTCAGTTACAACGGATCTACCTATATAGCCACGGAAGGCAACTCGTCGAACCGGCCGGACAACTATCCCACCGTATGGTCGATGCTGGCGCAGGCGGGGGCGCAGGGTTTGCAGGGAGCGACTGGTGCACCGGGAACGAATGGCTCCAATGGAGCGACCGGCCCGGCGGGTGCTACCGGCGCAACCGGGCCGCAGGGGCCTCCCCTCACCTTCCGGGGCGAGTGGCTGATTGGGACCGCCTACGCGGTGGGCGATACGGTCAGCTATGGGGGCTCCAGTTACTCCTCATTACTGGCAAACGTAGGCCGTGAGCCGGATATGAGTCCGCTGTACTGGGGAGTGTTGGTTGCTTCGGGTGCATCCGGACCGACGGGCGCCACCGGGCCGCAGGGATTGCAGGGCCCCAGCGGCTACGCGGGGCAGGCCGGAGCGGTCGGCCCTCAAGGGCCTGCGGGACCAGCAGGGCCTACCGGCGCAACCGGAATCGCGGGTCCGTCCGGCGCGCTCGGACCAATGGGTGCGACCGGCCCAGCGGGCGCGACCGGCGCAAACGGAATACCCGGGACCAATGGAGCCAATGGTGCCACCGGAGCAGCCGGAGCAGTTGGTATGACCTTTAAAAACGCGTGGGTCATCGGCTACGGTTATGCAGTGAACGATGCGGTTACCTTCGGCAGCCCGGCCTCGACTTACATCGCCACGATGAGCAACAACTCGGCCGAGCCAGATACCCACTCCGGCGATGGAGGGCCCTGGACGCTGCTGGCGGCAGCAGGCGGAGTGGGGCCGACCGGGGCACAGGGCACGGCGGCAACTATGACCGTCGGCACGGTGTCCACCGGCGCGGCGGGCAGTTCGGCACAGATCATCAACTCTGGAACTAGCACGGCGGCAATTCTGAACTTTACCATTCCGCAGGGCGCGACCGGCCCGGCCGGCAGTGGAGGAGGTGGTGGTGGAGGAACCAGCGGTATTCCGTTCGCGTCGGTCTACCATTCGGTGGTGAACAACTCCAACTATCCCTACTTCTCGGTGAACAACTCCAACGGAAGCACCACTGAGTCAACGCCGGATTCAGCGCTGACCTGGGTCCCGGCGGGATGTACCGCAACTGCACTGAATGTCTTCTCCGAACAGGGGGGAACCATCACGGTGAAGCTGCGCTACGGTTCGTCTCCTTCGAGCATGGCGTCCAGCACGGATCTCACCTGTACAGCAACAACAGGCAACTCGTGTTCCTCAACCGGTAGCGACACGGTACCCATAGGTGGATTCGTAGACCTGATCGTCAGCGGCGCGAACAACTCTCCGGGGGGCGTGTGGACGGCGCTCACCTGCAACTGATTCTTCTCCCACCCACAGTCCTTCTTCCTCACCCAACTACAGGCTCACTCGTACCCAGAGTAAGATTTCAGAAGATGACTCCGCAGCCGAGCGTCGGTATCGTCACCAGCCGCGCCAACGCGCGGGTCAAACAGTTTCGCGCAGCCTTCGCTGGCAACACTCGGCTTAGCGGCGGGTTGGTCGCACTGGAAGGCGAAAATCTTCTGCGTGAGGCAATAACCAGCGGACTGCCGCTGAAGACGATCTTCCTCAGCGAGCGGGTCGCGCCACCCGCATGGCTTCCGCGCGGCGTCGAGCTGCTGCTTCTCTCCGAAGAAGTCTTCAACAGCGCGGCTGATACACAGCACCCACAAGGGATCGCAGCGCTGCTTGTGCCTCCAACCTGGAAGCTGGAAGCCGTGTTGCCCGCGAAGCGTTCCGGCGATACAGCGCCGCTGCTTCTGCTAGCAGCCGGTTTGCAGGACCCCGGCAACCTGGGCACGCTGATTCGCTCCGCGGAGGCCTTCGGCGCGACTGCTGTCCTCACCACCGCGGCACCGTCAGCGAGTGGAACCAGAAGGCCCTGCGCGCCTCCGCCGGTTCGGTCTTCCGAGTTCCCGTGGTGCAGATCGACACCGAACAGCTCATCGCTCTGAAATCGCAGGGATTGCGCCTGCTTGCCGGCGTAGCGCCTGCTTCCGATTTCGATTCCCGCTCCGAAGCGGCCAGCGAAATCGACCTCACCCGCCCCTGCATCCTGATGATCGGCAACGAGGGCGCGGGCCTATCGCCTGAACTGCTCGCGCTGGCCGACGCGCGCATAGCCATCCCGATGCCCGGTCGCGTGGAAAGCCTCAACGCCGCCGTCGCCGGCTCACTTCTGCTCTATGAAGCCTCCCGGCAGCGGGAAGCCTCGCGCCAGCAGGAAGCCTCGCGGCAGCGCGCCGCGTCCATCACCTCGAACCTTGAACCTCGCACCTCGAACCTGCTCCCATGAGCCTCTTCAACCCAATCCCCGATGCCGCAGCCGCGCAAGCCAGCCATGCACCGTTGGCCGAGCGCATGAGGCCGCGCAGCCTGGAAGAGTTCGTCGGGCAGGAGCATCTGCTCGGACCTGGCAAGCCGCTGGCCCTCGCCGATCGAGCACGACGATCCCACCTCCATGATCTTCTGGGGTCCTCCCGGCACCGGCAAAACCACGCTGGCCAAGATCATCGCCGAAACCACGCAAGCCAGCTTCATCGAGTTCTCCGCCGTCATGAGCGGCATCAAGGAGATCAAGCAGGTCATGGCCGCCGCCGCGCAGGCCGCCGGAGATGCACTCCCGCACCATCCTCTTCGTCGACGAGATTCACCGCTTCAACAAGGCGCAGCAGGATGCGTTTCTGCCCTACGTCGAGCGCGGCACCATCCGCCTCATCGGCGCCACCACCGAGAATCCATCCTTCGAAATCATCTCCGCGCTGCTCTCCCGCTGCCGCGTCTACGTGCTCGAGCCGCTGAGCGAAGAACAGATCGTCGCCCTGCTCCGCCGCGCTCTCGAAGACGAGAACCGCGGCCTGGGCGCCTGGAATTGCCGCCGACGACGACGCGCTTGCAACGATCGCCTCCTACTCCAGCGGCGACTGCCGCAACGCCTACAACGCCCTGGAAGTTGCCGCCAGCCTCGCCAGCAGAAGAGCCAGCCCGGCGCATCACCAAAGAGATCGCCGCCGAGGCCCTGCAGCGCCGCGTTCTTCTCTACGACAAGCAGGGCGAGCAGCACTACGACATCATCTCCGCGCTGCATAAATCCGTGCGCAACTCCGACGTGGATGCCTCGCTGTACTGGCTGGCGCGTATGTTGCAGGCCGGCGAAGACCCTATGTACGTTGCCCGCCGCATTGTGCGCATGGCGGTGGAAGACATCGGCCTGGCCGCGCCCGAGGCGCTCAACCTGTGCCTCTCCGCCAAG
>CAWERM010000045.1:0-5352 GCA_963810995.1 uncultured Acidobacteriaceae bacterium
TGTGTGGCCTACCTAACCGGTTCCGTATTGCTATTCCCCGCTACTCCGTCGATCTCGCCTTCCTACTCAAGCCCGGTGTTGGATACATCCACATCACCAACTTCATGGAGACCACCAGCCGCGAGTTGGGCGACGCCCTCGATAACTTCCAGGCAGCCGGCCCGCTGCATGGACTCGTCCTCGATCTGCGCAATAACCCTGGCGGCCTGCTCAACGAGGCCGTCAATGTCTCCGACAAGTTTCTCAAGGAGGGCCAAATCGTGGTCTCGCAGCGCGGCCGCGCCTTCCCCGACCAGGTCTACCGCGCGGCCCACGGCGAATCGGGCACGGACAAGTACCCCATCGTCGTCCTGGTCAATCGTAACACCGCCTCGGCCGCTGAGATCGTCTCCGGAGCGCTACAGGACCATGACCGCGCCCTCATTGCCGGCGAAACCACCTTCGGCAAGGGCCTTGTGCAGACAGTCTTCAACGTATCGGAAAACACCGGCCTCGCACTCACCACCTACCACTACTACACGCCTTCTGGCCGCCTCATCCAGCGCGACTACAACGGCGTATCGGCATACGACTACTTCTTCGTTCGCGACGACGCCAAGAAAGCCGACAAGTCCAACCTTGAGGTCAAGCTCACCGACTCCGGCCGCACCGTCTACGGCGGCGGCGGCATCACTCCCGACGAGAAGGCCGACGGCGGCATCTTCGACCCGGAGAATTTCAACCGCTTTCAGACCTCGCTATTACAGCACTATGTCTTTGTCATCGGCGGCGTCGGGGGCTTCTCCAAACACTACCTGGCAACTCACACTGTAGGCCGCGACTTCATCGTCGACGATGCCATCCTACAGCAGTTCAAGGACTTCCTGAAGGCCAACCAGGTGGAGTATAGCGACGCTGAATTCACCAGCTCTCTGGACTGGATCAAGACCAACATCAAGGCCGAACTATTCACCTCGCAGTTCGGCCAGTTGGAGGGCCTGAAGGTGCGTACCCAGGCCGATCCCGAGATCGCCAAGGCCACCACATTTATGCCCGAGGCCATGGCCCTCGAAGACCGAGACAACGGGCCGCAGAAGACCGCCAGCCTCATCCAATAGATCCAGCGGAAACAGCGCCAAAGACGAGTCCTATACCAGCCTAGGCCAAAGGCTTAGGTATAAGGGCACAGACCTGCCACAGAGGGCTGTAAGCCCGCCCTATATCTGCCCAGTCGGATCGAACAGGGTAATCGACTATCAGTATTGGAGCCGAGATAATTCTGGAGCGGGAGACGGGGATCGAACCCGCAACCAACGGCTTGGGAAGCCGCTACTCTACCATTGAGCTACTCCCGCTTCACCTCAGAATTATACCCCGTGCATGCAGCGCTCTAGCTGTGACCCCGAGCGACTGAGCTACTTGCAACTCCGCTCCATCTCTCGCTGTCAGCTTGTGCCCAACCCCTGCGAGCCCTCGATGCGCAGCGTGTAGGGCATCCCCGCAATCGGTGCGGTTGGCGGTAAGCTGACAACCAACGCCTCCGCATATTGTTTGAAAGTGACAGGCTGCGACGAAACACCGAGTAGTGTCACCCGTTCTACCTTTGCCATGTTGCCGGAGAGCGAATTGATGCTCGCGCTTCCAGCCTGCGGATATCGGTAGCCGAAGGCGTACAAATTGCCGTTCGCAGTCGTGAACCGGAAGCTTGCCTCCGTAGTCTGCACCCGCGGAGTGGGCCCATCCTTGATCGCATTGGACTGGTCGGCGGTCGAGCCGCCCTTCCAGTCGGGCGGAATCTCCGCAGGTGTTCCTGGGCCTTCGCCGGGAATACGCCATGCGTGCGAGTCGTAGATGCCTTCGCCATTCGCCTTCATCCATTCGCCGATCGCGGCTAGCACCGTCTGCTGGTTCTGCGGAATGCTGCCGTCGCCCATCGGCGAAACATTCAGCATCAGGTTGCCCCCGGTGCTGGCGTGTTCGATCAGCTCGGAGACGATGCTCGCCGGCGTGCGAATGCCCATCGGTTGCGGCGATTCTGTATAGCCCCAGGTGCTGCCGATAGCATCGTCCGACTGCCATGGATACGGGTAGATCCACTTCGGCGCACGCTGCTGCTTCTCAAAGTCCTGCACGCTGCCCGCAAGGTAGGCCCAATCTTTGGTGCCGAAGGTGACCTCCTTGCCCCACTTCAAAGCGCTATTGAAGTAGTACGTCGCCGCGCGCAGCTTGATCGGATCGTAAACCCGCGGGTTCACTCCATTGTCGAAATAGATGAGCTGCGGCTGGTACTTGTCGATCAGCTCCTGCACACGCGCCAGCCAGTCTTCCTGGAAGACCTGCGACGCGCCGCCATCGTTCATATCGCCCGGAATCGGAGGCCCATAAAATCCCGCGTAGCGAGGATCGAATTGGTCGTTGGCCAATCCAGCCCGTGGGTATGCGAAGGTGTGATGCTCCATGCGGTGCGTGGAACAGCCGAAGATCAAGCCCTGCTTGCGGACAGCGGCGGCCAGCTCGCCGGTCAGGTCACGCTTCGGGCCCATCTTCCCTGCGCACCACGGTGTAATGTCGGAGTTCCACATGGCAAAGCCGTCGTGGTGCTCGGCCACCGGCACAACGTACTTTGCACCGGCACTCTTAAACAGTTGCGCCCACTAGTCGGGGCGATAGTTCTTTACCGTAAACAGCGGGATGAAGTCTTTGTATCCGAACTTATCGGGTGGACCATAGTGCTGGGTGTGCCACTCCACGTCGGAGGTGTACATATGCTTGATGTACCACTCGTTGATGCGCGCCGGAATCGAGTAGAGCCCCCAGTGGATGAAGATGCCGAACTTAGCCTGGTTGAACCACGCGGGCGTGCGGTGCAGGTCGCGGATCGATGCCCATGTCGGCTTGTATGGCCCATCGATCGCCGGCTTCGGCTTCGCATAGGCGTCTGGTGCCCCGGCAGGAGCGCCCAGCTGTGCATGGATGCCGCGCGGTAGAAATGTAGAGGCTGCGGTGAGCAAGGAGGACTGGGCAATAAAACTGCGTCGGCTGATCGGCATGGGCCAAGCCTAATCCATGCTGAGAACGACTTTCAAATGAAGGCGAACACTTCGACGCTATCCTGTCGATTATGCTCCCCATACGCCGCATTCTGCGCTACTCTTATTGGGCTCCCGTTCGCCATCCGCAGAGCTTCACAGGAGACCTCAATGTCCATCCTTCGCAGTAACTTCTCGACGGCGGTTCTGACTGCCGGACTCATCCTTGCCTGCACTCATACAACCACCGCAGTCGCCCAAACCACCCCAACGTCCGCGCCAGTCGCCAAGCCAACCCAATCCATCTCCCAGAAGATTGCCGCATCGAAAGATATGCTCGACATCAACACCGCGACAGCAGTCCAACTGAAGGCCCTGCCCGGCATGGGCGACGAGTATGTGCGGCGCATCATCGCCGGCCGCCCCTATACCGCGAAGAACCAGTTGACCACACGCGGCATTCTTCCCCAGGCCGCCTACGAAACCATCAAGGACCAGATCATCGCCCACCGACCCAAGCCGTAGAGCTGTGTCAGCTGATCGTTATTGCGGTCTACCCTGGGAACAACCCCGAATCCGCCAGCGTATCACTCTGCAATATCTGGTTAACCAATTTGCTGCCTAACTCCGTTGTATAGGCATGGAAGTATTTTTTCAGCGACGATCATGATGTATTCGCGGCATCGTTTGCGCAACATCAGAAAGCGGGAACATTAGTTATCGTGGTTCGAAGGGAAGTGGTTTTATGGGCCAGCAAGTTGTCATACATTTCAATTCCGTCAGAAAGTTCTTGACGGTTGCGTTGCTATCAATCTTCTCCGTGGTAACAGTGAATGGTGCACTCGGTCAGGCACCATCCCCGCCGACCACCGCAGCGGCGACGACCCCAGCACGGGAGATCGAAGCGGCGACGATCAAGCCGGTGAAAGAGCCGAATCCGAACATGATGCATGACCGGACCGAAGGGCGTCGGCTTACCATGCGCTACACCTCCCTGCGCGACCTGATGATGATGGCCTATGAGGTCGATCCACGGCAGATCGCAGGCGGTCCGGCGTGGGTCGCAACTGACGAATACGATATAGACTTGGTAGCCGCGGAGGGAGTGCAGGTGAACCAATGCGAGGAGGCAGTCCTCGCTGAACTAATGGCGGACCGATTCAAGCTGAAGTTTCACAGGGAACAGAGAACGATGGCGGTGTATGTCCTGGAGGTTGCGAAGAACGGGCCGAAGCTGAAGGCGGCAGCTGAGGATGAACAGGAGAACTCAGGTTGCGAACACCTTGGGGTATGCAGCTTCAGGAAAAGGACGCTCGCGAACTTCGCGCGATTTATGCAATTTGTGGTGATGGACCGCCCAGTGGTCGATAAGACTGGGATTGCAGGAGAGTACGACTTCACGTTAAAGTGGACGCCCGATGAGTCACAGTTCAATGGTATGGGCTTTCACGTGCCAGTGCCGGAGGGTACCACCCCGTTGCCGGAATTGTTTACGGCAATTCAAGAACAGCTTGGCCTCAAGCTCGAGCCGCAGAAGATTCCCGCAGAAGTCCTCGTAATCGACCATGTCGAGCGGCCCTCGGAGAATTAGTCCGCCTCGCTACGATGGCTTGGCCTGTTGCGCGAATATCTCCTTCAGCGTGTCTCCAGCAGCGGTAAGGTTGGCCATCCACATCTCCACATACTCACGCGACAGCACCACGCCGTCCGCTCCCGCGCCGAAGGCAGCCCGCAGTGCTGCGCTTACATCCGCCGGCTTGGTCTTCTTGTCGGTCGGCTTGGGATTCGCCGAGAGCGTCGGCACATCGATGTCGATTCCGGGATAGATCTTCACATCACCGCCCGTTCCCGCGATGGCCCGTTTGGTCTCTTCCGCAACGTAATCCGGCGAGAGCCCCGCGCTGGCCAACTGGTCGAACGGGGCCTCCTTATAGTTCATCATCTTGTAGTAGAGCGGCAGAAAGTCCTGCGGAGTAGCATCACGGAAGACGCCCCGATCCAGACCGTTCAGGAATGTCTCCAGCCGCGGCCCGCCGGCGTTGTTGTATGTTGCCAGCTTCATGAAATCGGCAGTGCCCTTTCGCTTCGAGTAATCTTCTTCCGCCCGATAGAACGGACTAAACGTCATGCTCTGCATAATGTGAAAGCCGAATGGCTTGGTCGGCGCCATCTCTTTTCCCGTACCATACAGCTCGGCCTGCATCCCCTGGAAGCTGTCCGTCCACAGCGTCTCCCAGCTCAATATCTCAGGATATTGCAGCAATATCCTCCAGAATGTGGAGAAGTAGCCATCCAACGGTCGCGCGTTCGCACCCGTTCCAGCACAGACGTAACTGAAGTTGAA
>CAWERM010000046.1:0-14431 GCA_963810995.1 uncultured Acidobacteriaceae bacterium
GGTCACAAATGAGGACGGCGAGATCCGGATGCGAAGCTTCATGGGTCGCCATATGCATTCGTTCAAACAATGGCCCGACAATGTAGTGCATGGACAAGGTCACATTGTTGGCGTGGAAGTTGCGTGGCGCGCTCATACCGGCGGGCGACTCGGTGAGGCCGGTTGGGCCGGTCAGAGTGGACGAGTTGCAAGGAACGACGGTTGATGTCGCAGTCGATGAAGTGCTGCAGAACGGCGCGCCGGAACACCGCCTTCGCCGTAGCCATAGAAGTTATAGTCGAACCTCCAAATCAGTCCCGGATGGAGCGTCCATGCAAGATTCACATAAGGCGACTGATAGGCGGACTGTAGGGAGCCGTTGACCTGTTGCGCATCGCTGAAGAACTGGTTTCCGCTGACCGCGCTGATGTGATATCCCAGGCCGGAGTGGATCGTCTTGTTCGGGGCGTAGGTAAGACCGAAGGATGCGTACTGGGTAGGAGCATCCGCGAAGTCCTTGACCGGTCCCCACGACGTCAGCAGGCTGGGGCACAGGTTGGGACCCGTGCCTGCGCTGTTGGTCTCGGCCGCGCCTGGAAAGAGCACGCTGGCGGCGCTCGCATAGCAGGCGTTGGTGGAGATATATACATCGGTGTAGGCATAGTTGAAGTCGAAGCCAACGCGATCGTTGGGCGCGAGCACGGCGCCCAGGCTCGCACTGCGGCTGTAATCGACGTGCTGCAGCGGGCCGTCGATGGTGGGAGCGACGACGTTGTTGGTGTTGTTATGCCGTTCCAGGTCGTTGAAGGCGCCGGAGAAGGTTGCCCAGGGCTTTGCCCGATAGGTCGTATGCACCCGGTAATGCTTCGTCTGGCGTGCGCCCATCGGGGTGAACGCGTTGTCGTCGTACGATATCTCAGCCGTGCCATTGATCTCCCAGTGGTTGGTGGGACGCAACGCTGCATTGAAGATTCCGGCGTTTTCGTTGACGGTGACAGTACCACCTGCCGGCGATGCAGAACTGGTGTCTGCGATCCCGGTCGAGGGAACGTTATGCGGGAAACCCAGTGCGATGACATGCGTGCGGTAGCGATAGGTGAGAGCGAACGTTGCGCGAGGCGTGGCGTCCCAGGTTCCGGTTACGCTGTTGCTCATGGACGACTGGCCGAAGTAGGCGGGCGAAGTGCCGATCGTATTTCCGGTAACACCGAAAGCCGCTCCCGTGGTCAGAGCACCCGAGTAGTTGATGCTCTCGTTGCCTGCGGTCGCGGGCGTGTTCAAAGTAGAACCTGGGCGAGAGTGGTGTAGCCAGGCTGGTGGACACTGGAGAAGTCAACCTGGTCGGCGAGGGCGATCTTCTTCGTGGCCTGCCAGGTCATGCCATAGTCGATGGACAAAACAGCCCGTGTTGTGCGTCCTGTGTAGCCGGTAAGCGTCGAGGAGCGGATCACCCCATCCAGACCCGTCCATTTCTCATAGTAGTTGGGGAGTGAGGTACGTGCTCATGGATGAAGCGGATGTCGCCGTTCATTGCGACGTTGCGAATGCTTGAGCTCTGGAAGCGGAGCATCTCGGCGTAGGAGTGATCGTGCGTGTCGGCTGCGAGCGCAGGGGAGCTGGGTGATTGACATCGCAGGCCGGATTGACGATGGGGTGCCCGCCTTGGGGTCTGCGGCGCTGTGAAGATGGTGTAGGTAGCAGTACTGCCAAATCGTAGTACCCGTGCCCATGCTGGCCCCCGTCCCCGTCGCATTGCAGGCGGAGATCGTGTAGGGTGCGGGTGAGGTTGCGGTTATGGCTACAAAGTCCCAATCGCCGAGCGAGACGGAGGATGCCATCCGCTTCCTGCGCCTGGAAGCCGTTGGGGTTCAGGGTGAAATAGGAGCCTGTCTTGAAGTGGTCGATGACCTCTTCAAAGGTGATTTTGGTCTGTGCCAGGGGCTTCCAGTCGATTGCACCAGTAATATCGTCGGTGCTGTTGCGCTGATACTCCATGGCCAGCAAATCATACTTGCCCACCGAGCGGGCGGGGCTGGGAGTTCGGACCCTGGAAGATGTTCTGCGAGTATCCGATGCGGAAGGTGACCTTGCCGAGCGGCAGGATGGTGAGGTTAGTGTCCGTCATCCGGCGCACGGTGTTGAACATCACCGGCGAATCGTTATTCTGACCCCACGCGAGGGACGCACTGGTGGGAACACCGTTGACCATTCCGTAGGGAATCATCTGTCCTGCGTTTCCGGGGTCCCCAGCAGGTCGTAGTCCGCGTATTGTCGGTCGCGGCGGAACATCCCGGAGAACTCGTAGAGCTTGCCCTTGGAGAAGTCCAGCTTGGCATAGTTGTTGGGATCGCCACCGAAGCCGCTGCTGAAGGCGGTGAGCTCATCCAGGAGAGAATGCTTGGTGCCCGGAAGCGCATGCATGGTAAAGGTCTGGCCGAGAACGCGTGGCCCGGACTGAATGTTGACCAGCGTGTCATACATTCGTCCGCTGCCAACCAGATTGACCATGTGGCCACCGAGGTCCGCCGTGTTGTGGATCTCAAACCCATTCTGGACCTCGCCCGCTGGGGCCGGCGCATCCTGGGCAACCGCAACTCCGGTCATCAGCAGCAGCATGGCGAGCCCAATTCCACCGGCAAGCCGATGGGTCATGGTACGAGTGGGGAGTTCATTGGGCAGCCGAGAAAACCAGCCGATCTTCATCATCTCAAGCCTCACTTGGAAGAACATTGCAGCATTGAAACCTTGAAACTGTTGGTGCTTTATCTGATCCGCGCCGTCCGATTGCGGCCGGACGGCGCGGCGACTTCATTACCGTATGAAAGCCGGGTTGATGTTGGATCCATGCACCATGGTGTGGCAGGTGATGCAGGGATTGCGATCTGCCGATCCTGCGTTAATGCTATGCATCGTACTGGCGGCAACCGGGCTGTGGCACTGGTTGCACAGTTGGTTGATGCTGGGCATAGTCAGTAACCGGGCGTTCTGCGAGCCATGCGGCGTGTGGCACGACGGCATCCTTCCGCCTTGACCGGGGGATGCTCATACACGAAGGGCCCGCGATTCTCCATGTGGCACTTGGTGCAGACTGCGTTCAGGTCGGCAGTGGACCGGATGTTGTTGTTGCCGAAGGAGCCGTGGACATCGTGGCAGTCGCTGCATGTCAACAGTCCTTCGTTTACCTTGTGATGGAAGGGCATGTCGAAGGCCGGCTTAACGTCGGTGTGGCACTGATAGCAAAGCTGCGGCTGGGAGGCCTTGAGCAGCTTGTCCCCGGACGCCGGAGCATGAACGCTGTGGCAACTGGTGCAACTGACTCCTGCCTTGGCATGAGGAGAGCGCAGGAAGTTGGGGTGGGTGCCAGCGTGGCATCCCAGGCAGGTGGCGTCGACATCCTGCGGTGAAAGCTTGGCCAACTGCTTAATCTTGGTGACGTCGCCGCCGCCCTCCACATGGGCCTTGCCTGGCCCGTGACAGCTCTCGCAGGTTGCGCCGGTGCCGTGGTCCCTGAGGGCAAGCTTCTGGTGCGGGTTGTCGCCAAACTTCTTGGCAATCTCGGCGTGGCAGGTTGCGCAAACATCCGAACCGATATAGTCGGCAGAATTGGGAGCGGCCACCTTCTGCGCCACAGCCGTCTGCTGCTTAGCACCCGCAGCATAAAGAAGCCCAGCTCTGGTGGAAAGTCCCGGCAGCAACGCGATCAAAGCGAAATACAGATAAAACCGTTTCATTCAGCCCCTCCGCGGAGAACATCCGCACAGACTGGTCGTCCAATGACCGAACCTTGGTTCATGTTGTCCGATGACATCTGCTTCCTTCCGATTATCCAACAACAGCAACTTGGTTTCGGTTGTCCAACAATATGCCCTTGTTCGTCAAGATTTTTTGTTGAACTGACGTAACCCTATCTTGCCGGACAAAGAAATTGATGTGATACCTGTCACAGACAAACAGAGTATAGCCTCGTGAATTAGTGCCCTGGCTGTGACTTCTATCACACGTGTAAAGTGTTCCGTCCCGCGATCGATGCGGAAGAAATTAATTTTGGTGATTATACGCACGCCATCTCGCATGAGTTGATTCCTTTTGCTCATTCATGTTGTCCCCCTCCAATCGAGGGCACCTCCATCCATGCCGATGGCGGTGTGACACAGCTCACATACAACTCCTTGGCCCGCCCACTATGAATAAGATGGCGATGCGGAGACGGGCAGTCGATGTTGTGCGGTGGTCCTCCATCCCGCCTGGTCACACACTGACAGGCCATCTCTCGGAAGGAAGTTGAAATCTCGATGAGTCTCTCCAAGGATGCAGGACATCTCTTCCGCTTTGCCTATCTCTTCGTCATCGCCTTCGCGGTATTTCTGGTGATCCGCCACTTTGTTGTGCCCAAGACATTCGGGCAGTATGGGCATTACCGCGGCGCCGCGATCGCGGAGATTGCCGCCCGTCCGATGCACTTTGCCGGCCACCAGAAGTGCGAGCTCTGCCACAGCGACATTGCGGAGGCGAAGAAGGCCGGCAAGCATGAGAACGTAAGCTGCGAGGCCTGCCATGGCCCGCTGGCAAACCACGCGGACGACCCTTCGATACAGCCGACCAAGATCGACACGACCGTGCTTTGTATCCGCTGCCATGCAGACAGCGCGGCGAAACCCGGTGTATTCCCACAAATTGACCCGGTGCAACACTCCGGCGGGGTTCCCTGCGAGACCTGCCATCAGCCGCATAACGGCCTGTGATCCAGGCAGGAGGACCCAAGTGAACATCGACCGACGCCATTTACTCGTGATGCTGCCTGCGGCGGCGATTGCATGGAAGTATGTGCTGGCGGGGACGCCCGAAGACTCGCCCAACTACACCAAGACCGACCACTGGTGGAGCATGCTGATCGATATTCCCAAGTGCATTGGCTGCGGCAACTGCGTTCGCGCCTGCGCGGCAGAGAACGATGTGCCGGACGGCCACTTCCGCACCTGGGTGGAACGCTACCATGTCACGGACTATCATCTGGCGAACCCCGAGGTGATCTCGCCCGATGGAGGCAAGGAAGGATTTTCGGCGGTGCCCAAGAGCGCGGGCGGCGAGGAGGGATTTTCCGCCGCGCCCGAAGATGCGGGCAAATATTTCTTTGTTCCCAAGTTGTGCAACCACTGCGAGGATTCGCCCTGTACCCAGGTGTGTCCGGTGGGCGCAACATTCGTCACTCCCGATGGCGTGGTACTGGTAGACCAGACTTACTGCCTGGGATGCGCCTACTGCGTGCAGGCCTGCCCCTACGGATGCCGCTACATCCATCCTGAAAAAAAGGTCGCGGACAAATGCACGCTCTGCTATCACCGGATCACCAAGGGCCTGACCACCGCGTGTTGCGAAGCCTGCCCCACGGGCACACGGCAACTGGTCGATCTGAAAGATCCGAACGATCCCATTCATACATTTCTGAAGACCCATTCGGTACAGGTGCTGAAGCCGCAGATGGCGACTGGAGCGAAGGTCTTCTACAACGAACTGGACGGTTCGGTGCGATAAGGATTGCTAGCAACTGGTTACAGGTTGTGTTGCAGACGATTTGTTGAGATGAGGAGACGGTGAGCTATGAGCGGTGTTGAAGGCTATATGTATCCAAACGAAATCACTCTGAATTGGAGTGTGCTCATCGTTCTATACCCCTACATCACGGGGCTGGTGGCCGGCGCGTTTATTCTGGCCTCCCTGGTGCGCATCTTCAACGTCAAGGCGGTTGCACCCACCTACCGGCTGGCGCTGCTGACCGCGCTCTCGTTCCTTTTGGTGGCCCCGCTGCCGCTACAGTTGCACCTCGGCCATCCCCTGCGTTCGCCGGAGATGTACTTCACTCCCCACAGCACCTCGGCGATGGCCATGTTCGGCTTCGTTTATCTGTGGTACCTGATGGCAGTGCTGGTATTCGAGATATGGCTGGATTACCGCAGCGACATTGTCCATCTGTCGCAGACCACCACTGGATGGAAGGGCCAACTGTACCGCGCCATGACGCTGGGCTCCGACAACCTGAGTCCGCGATCGCTGGCCATCGACCACAAGGTGGGATGGATCGTCACCCTGGTCGGCATTCCCTCCGCCTTCATCCTGCATGGATATGTGGGCTTCATCTTCGGATCGCTCAAAGCCAACCCCTGGTGGAACTCGCCGTTGATGCCTGTGGTTTTCCTCTTCTCCGCCATGGTCTCCGGCATTGCCGCCGTCTTGTTGATCTACATGGGTATCTCCAAGTTGCGCAAGACGTCCATCGACATGCCCTGCGTGGACACCATCGCCATGTACCTCTTCTATATCTTCATTCTGGACTTCAGCCTGGAGATGCTTGACCTGGTTCATCGTGTGTACGAGGCGGACGAGAGCTTCCGCACCCTCAACTTCATGGTCCACACCAGGCTCTACTTCTCGCAGATCGTTCTCCAGATATGTATCGGAACGCTGGTCCCGATCTTCCTGCTGGCGATCGTTCAGGTGAAAAAGCTGCCTGAAATTGTGCGCAAGCGCATCTACGTTGTGTCTGGATGCCTGGTCCAGATCGGCGTCTTTGCCATGCGATGGAACGTAGTGATCGGCGGCCAGCTCTTCTCCAAGAGCTTTCTTGGATACACCACCTACAAGGTGAGCCTGGTCACCAAGGAGGGGTTGCTGATGGCGATCGTATTGACCATTCTTCCCCTGGTGATTCTGTGGGGCCTGGTGAAGCTGCTGCCTCCCTGGGATGAGGAAGGTCAGGCTTCAATTCCTGCAGCAACGGCGGCGAACTAGCTGGCTGCGAACAACAAGCCGACAGTCCTCTCTCGATTGGCCATTGCTGAAGCGGGTGGATTGCTGCGCCTCCATCCGGCTTTGTAGCCGTTTCCACGAACCAAGCCAACATCATCCTCCGTAATCGGCATCTGATACTAATCGAGACAAAGCGCAGGCCGTCGAAGGCACTGTAGCTACGGGTGCAACTTTGCTCCAATGCAATCCAGTTGCCGGAAGATATAGTGGACCAACTACAGTTCAGGAGACAATGTGAGCGATCCAAAGCCGGATAAAGCAATGAGGACCAATACGCCGGCTAAGACCAGCCAAGTGAGTCCAGAGGCGGGTGTTCAGCCGGTTTCCGGGATGGAGGCTCTCACCGAGCTGGCGCTCAATCTGCATTGGTCATGGAGCCATCGGGCGGACGAACTGTGGGAGGCATTGGACAGCGATCTGTGGAAGACGACGCAGAATCCATGGGTAATCCTACAGACGGTCTCGCAGGACAAGATCAACTCTCTGCTGGCAACGCCGAAGTTTCAACAGCGCGTCTCCGAGATGCTGCGCCACAAACATGAGGCACACTCTTCGGATACATGGTTCCAAAAGACGCATCCCGGTGCGGCGCTGACCACGGCGGCCTACTTTAGCATGGAGTTCATGCTGACGGAGGCGCTGCCCATCTACTCCGGCGGGCTGGGAAATGTGGCGGGCGACCAGATGAAGGCGGCCAGCGACCTGGGGATTCCGGTGGTAGGTGTGGGCCTGCTGTGGGGGCAGGGATACTTTCGCCAGGACTTTGACGCAAATGGTCGGCAGCGCGACCTGTATCCGGTGAACGATCCCGGCCAGTTGCCGATTCAACCGCTGCGCCGCGGGAATGGAGAGTGGTTGCGGCTGCAACTTCAACTTCCCAGCGGCAAGATCTGGCTGCGTTGCTGGCAGGTGTTTGTGGGGCGGAGGAAGATGTACCTACTGGATGCCAACGACTTCGCCAATACCGCTGCACAACGCGGCATCACCAGCGAACTGTATGGCGGCGACGCGGAGATGCGGCTCAAGCAGGAGATTGTGCTGGGCATCGGCGGCTGGCGGCTGCTGCGCGAGTTAGGGATCGAACCAGAGGTATGCCATCTGAATGAAGGACATGCGGCCTTTGCCGTGCTGGAGCGTGCGCGCTGTACTATGGTGGACCATAAAGTTCCATTTGAGGTTGCGCTCGCAGTCACGCGTGCGGGGAACCTGTTTACCACCCACACGGCCGTGCCTGCGGGCTTCGACCGCTTCGACCCGGAGCTGATCCGCAAGTATTTGGGCGACTACGCAAAGGAGCAACTCACCATCTCGGCGGAGAGCCTGCTTGCCATGGGACGAGCGAACGCGAGCGATGCATCGGAGCCGTTCAATATGGCGTATCTGGCGCTGCATGGAAGCGGGCAGGTGAACGGCGTCAGCAAATTGCACGGCGAGGTGAGCCGGCAGATCTTCGGGCCTTTGTTTCCGCGCTGGCCAAGCTCGGAGGTGCCCATCGGCTCGGTGACCAACGGGATTCATGTTCCGACGTGGGACTCAGAGGCGGCCGATGCTCTGTGGACGAAGGTGAGCGGCCCGAACCGGTGGCGCGGCGACCGTCCCAAATCGGAGGACGTACGCCAACTGTCTGACGCGGAGCTGTGGCAGATGCGCGGCGCGGCGCGCAAGTCGATGATCGCGCGCGTACATGAGCGTCATGCGCGACAGCTCTCCGCCGAGGGCGATCCCCAGGTAGAGGCCACGGAAGTCTTCAAGGAGGATGTGCTAACGATTGGCTTTGCGCGCCGCTTTGCCACCTATAAGCGGCCGGACTTTCTGCTGCACGATCCGGAACGGCTGATTCGCTTGCTCTCCGATCCGCGGCGGCCTGTGCAGTTAGTGCTTGCAGGCAAGGCGCATCCCCAGGACCTGCCTGGACAGGAGTTGATCAAGAGATGGAACGACTTTATCAAGAGGCCCGAGGTGCGCGCGCACGTGGTCTTCCTGAGCGATTACGACATGCAGATGGCGCAGGAGTTGGTGCAGGGGATGGACCTGTGGATCAATACGCCGCGGCGTCCGTGGGAGGCTTGCGGCACTAGTGGCATGAAGGTGCTGGCCAACGGCGGGCTGAACCTGTCGGAGCTGGATGGCTGGTGGGCGGAGGCCTACTCGCCGGAGGTTGGCTGGGCCATCGGCGACGGCAAGGAGCACGGAGACGACCCGGCATGGGACGCGGTAGAGGCCGAAGCAATGTACACGCTGCTGGAGAATGAGGTGGTCCCTGAGTTTTATGAGCGGAGCGCAGACAGACTGCCGGAGAAGTGGCTGCACCGCGTGCGCGAGAGCATGGCGGTGCTGACCCAGCAGTTCTCCGCCAGCCGTGCGATCCGCGAGTACACGGAGAACCACTATCTGCCCGCGGCGGCTGCCTATAAGCAGCGCGCGGAAGAGAACAGCAAGCTGGGCGCAGAACTCGTTCAGTGGAAGCAGGAGATGGATCGGCACTGGAGTTCGGTTCACTTTGGCGCGCTGAAGGTCGAGTCGCAGGATGGCCGTACCCGCTTCCAGGTGGAGGTGCTTCCCGGCGAGGTGCAGCCCGACGATCTGAGAGTCGAGCTGTACGCAAATGGCGTTGCGGGGGGCAAGGCGGTTGTCGAGTCAATGACCGCGCAGAAGGCGGATGGAGCAGCGGGTGTGCTGCTGTATTCAGCCGAGGTGGTGGCAACGCGACCCGCCAGCGACTACACGCCGCGCGTTCTGCCGCGCCGACCGCCAGGACTGCTGCCGCTGGAATCGACACATCTTCTTTGGCGAAGCTGAGTCGCTTGAGCATCCTGCGTCGCGGCGTGCTTTGCCGGTCTCCACGCCTCCGTATCCTATATATCGCAATCCATAGCAATCCAAACGCGATATGCTGAACGTGTGGGCGTGATGGCAACCTCGGAAGACCGAACTGAACCGCTGGCGGTTCCAGCCGCGTCCGCGCCTCCCGGCCTTCTCGCCGACTACGCGGAGTTGTTCAAGCTGCGTGTAACGACCATGGTCCTTATTACGTCAGCGGCCGGATTCTACCTGGGCAGCCTGCGCTCCGGCATCAGCCCCATCAATGAGGGGATGGTAAAGGCGCTGGCCGGCATCGCGGTAGTCACATGCGGAGCAAGCGCGCTTAACCAGGTGCTGGAGCGAAAGACGGACCGGCTGATGCAGCGGACATTCAACCGGCCAATGGCGACAGGGCGCATTGGCCTGGCACACGGACTGATCGTCGGCTTCCTGGCGGTATTTCTAGGCTCACTCTACCTGGCGCGCACCACCAACCTGTTAACCGGAACACTGACGCTGCTGACCGCGGTCGCGTACGTGGCCATCTACACGCCGCTGAAGCAGGTGAGCACCATCAACACCTTTATTGGCGCCTTCCCTGGGGCAATGCCTCCGCTCATCGGCTGGACCGCCGCGCGCGGGTTGATCGAGTGGCCGGGAGTTGCACTCTTCGCCATCCTCTTCCTCTGGCAGTTTCCCCATTTTATGGCCATCGGATGGATGTACCGCGAGGATTATGCACGCGCGGGAATCCGCATAACGCCCACCATCAAGAACACGCGCTACGCGATCCGCTCCACCGTGGTACAGGCGCTCATTTACGCTGCGCTGATGGTTCCGGTGAGCCTGTGGCCCTATGCGCAGGGGACAACGGGAGTTGCCTATGCGGTCGCCGCAGCCGTTCTGTCGCTGGGATACCTGGGGTGTACCATTCGCTTTGCGCGGATCGGCTTCGGAGAGACGGGGCGCAGTCCGGAGCTGTACGATGCGGAGGCACCGTCGCACCGCCAGCCTGCGCGCGACCTGCTGCACGCATCCATCATCTACCTGCCTCTGCTGCTGGCCGTCATGATGCTGGACGCCCGAGGACGGCTGTTGTTCTAAACTCAGCACGGAGAACGAATCCATGCCAGTCCAACCTAAACACGCCCACCACCTGCACACGCCGCCCGGCGTCATCCTGGGGATCATCGGCGTATCGGCCGCGGCCAGCGCGCTGATCTGCTGGCTGGTTTACTTCCATGCGCCCACCGACGTCACGGGAACGCAACTGCGATCGCTGCCGCTGGTGAACGCTGTGCTCAATGGGCTGGCTACCATTGCGCTGCTCACCGGCTTTGAAGAGATTCGCAAGCGGCGCATCCTGCAACACCGCGCTGCGATGTCGTTTGCCTTTATCTTCTCGTCGATCTTCCTGGTCTCGTACATCGTCAACTTCACACTGCACGGCGAGACGCACTTCAACCGCCTTAACTCTTTGTGGCCGTTCTATCGCGACCTGCTGATCTCGCACATCGTTCTATCCACGGTGGCGCTGCCGCTGATCTTGATTACCTTCTTCCTCTCGCTTACCGGCCGCTTTCACGCGCACAAACGGCTGGCGCGCTGGACGCTTCCCATCTGGCTGTATGTCTCGGTGACGGGCGTTATCGTCTATCTGCTGCAGGCCGCCTGCCGCTGACGGGCTTTGTTTGTCATTCCCGAAGGGAATCTGCTGTTGCTTTTGTTCCCTGTTCCCTGTTCCCTGCCCTATGCATCAAGACACCCGCCAACTCTTCCGCGCCGGCCTTGCAATCTTCCTAACGGGAGTGTTGGCGGCGGTATGGGCGCTAACGATTGGTGGCGGCATCAGCCGTCAGGGCCCGCATACCAACTCCGGCTGGCTGGCGCTGATGGTGGCCATGGGCTGCCTGCCCCTGGGCACGATGACCCTGGCGCTGGCGTTGGCCAAGCTCGTCGGGAAGCGGAAGAGGTAGCAGACCAGATTTCCAATCTGCCGATCTGCTATTCTCATCCTTCGCAGGCACAGCACAACTGGAGCGTAGAAAATGGCAAAAGGCGTCAACAAAGTATTTCTTCTCGGCAATGTAGGCAAAGACCCCGAATTTAAAGTCACGCAGGGCGGGATGCAGATCGCCACGTTTGGCCTCGCTACCGCGGAACGCACCAAGGGCCAGGACGGCAACTGGACCGACAAGACGGAATGGCACAACCTGGTCTGCTTCCAGCGCACCGCGGAGATCGTCCGCGACTACGTTAAAAAGGGCACGCAGCTCTTCATAGAGGGCCGCATCAGCAACCGCTCCTGGGACGACAAGGAGACCGGCGCGAAGAAGTACCGCACCGAGATTCTGGTCAGCGAACTGACCCTACTAGGCAAACCCGGCGGCGGCGAAGGCGGCGGCAGCTACGCGAAGTCGAACACTGCACCGTACGCAGCCACAGCGCCCGCAGCCGCACCCGACTACGCCGACCAGGGCATCACCGACGACGACATCCCGTTCTAGCTACATTACACCGGAACAGCCTGGGTGCCCCTTTCATCGCGGCCTTCTCGCGATGTGTGGGGTCAACCCGCTAAACTATTCCCATGCTGGACGAAGCCACCTTCCGCAGTGAATGCGACCGCGCGCTCGAGTCGCTGAAGCAGGCGCTGATCGCCGCCGAGGACGATAGCTCCGGCTTCGAGTTCGAGGACAACAACGGCGTGATGAACATCCTGTTCGAGGATGGGTCGAGCAAGTTCGTCGTTACGCCCAACACGCCCGTCCGCCAGATATGGATATCCGCGCAGACCACCAGCTTCAAACTGGATTGGGATGAAGCATCGGGCGCGTTCGTGCTCCCCAAGACGGGTGAGGCGCTGATGCAACTCGTCCAGCGCCTGCTGCGCGAACATCTTGGCGACCCGTCGATCACGCTGCTGTAACAGGTATAGACTGCTTTCATTCGCGCGTCGTGAAGCGCATCACCCTGTGCGGGCAAGAGGTCCCATAGCAACCATGCAGCAGACGCTCTCCGTCGCCATCATCACCAAAAACGAGGAGGCCAACCTGAGGCGCACGCTGGCCAGCGTACACTTCGCCGACCAGATCGTGGTGTTGGACTCCGGCTCAACCGACCGCACGTTGGAGATTGCGCGCGCCGCGAAGGCCACGGTGTACGAGGAGGCGTGGGCGGGATTTGCAGCGGCCAAGAACTCCGCCATCGCCAAGTGCACCGGAGCATGGGTCCTCTCGCTGGACGCCGACGAGGAACTGACCCCGGAGCTGCAGACAGAGATCGGGACGCTGCTGCGCTCGGACCCTCCCGTGGACGCGTACTTCATCCGCCGCCGCAATCTCTTCCTGGGCCGCTGGATCAGGCACGGCGGCTTCTATCCCGACCCCAAGCTGCGCCTCTTCCGCCGCGCCACGGCCAGATTCGCCACGACGCTGCAGTTTGAAGAGCGCCCCGTGCATGAGACGATCTCCTTCGACGGCAAGACAGCCACGCTGGACCATGACCTCATCCACCACGCCTACCCGACACTGGAAAACTACCTTGAACACATGGACCGTTACAGCACACTGGGCAGTGAACTGCTGGTGGGCGCGGGCAAGGTGAGCCGTTCGTGGCCGGCGTTCCTCTGCAATGTTGTGCTGGTTCCGAAGCTGACATTTCTTTGGAACTACATCTTCCGCCTGGGATTTCTGGACGGTCGCGAGGGGTTGCTGTTGCACCTCTACCAGGCCGCATACACCAGTTGGAAGTACGCCAAGGCATGGCAGGCCGCGCGCACATCGAAGCTATAGTTGCATCTACTCTGTCCCCCACGCCTCCAGCTCAATCAAGGCGCACCATTTGCTTGGGTCTGTGGGGACAAGATGGGTTAGACGCAGCCAGCTGGTGCGTCGAGCAGGAAAAGAAAACTCCTGAAACTCGGTGGTGGGGGTTAACAGAATAGGGATGTGGCTTCCATCGGAGAACTCAACGTCTGCGCTCTTCCATGTGCTGTCGTGGGGGAAGTCGGCGCGCAACATCAGGCGAATCTTGTCCACAGTGACGGGACGGCCAAAGTCCACCTTCCACCACACGCCGGGTATTAATTCCGGGCCCCAGGACTGGCCCTTAACAGCAGTTGCCGGCGCGATTTCAAGATCCATGACGATGATTGCGGTGTTCGTAGCGCCATCTACCACGGTCACTTTGCCTAAAGCATTGACACAGTAAATTCTGTTTGTTACGGTGTTAACCGCAATAGGGCCATAGCCTACCTGAATTGGCAGAATCGAAAACGTGTTGATAGAGCCATCGATGACGGTTAAGTTGCCGTCATTAGAACCGCCGGTCATACTGGCGTCATTTACTACGTAAATCTTATTTGTCACTTGGTTTAAGGCTAGTTCCCCGTAATTGGTTTCCATTATCATCGTTGTACTATTTGATATTCCGTCGATGATATCCACGTATTTGTAATGTACAAAGCCTCCGGAAATTGTTCCACCCGCTGTAACCCAGATTTTGTTGGTAATCGAGTTGACTCCCATCCCGCCGCCCGCATAACCGCTTATGAGTCCCTTTGAAGCCGTATCATATGATACTCCATCGATAACCTTTACCGCGCCAGTCATACTTATTGCGTAAATTTTGTTTGTTGCCGTATTGGCCCCTATTGCCTGGGCGTTAAACCCAATTTTCACAACATGGCTTACGAAATCGGCGAAAACACCAATCGGCGAGATCATCAAAATGAAGAGACTGGCCGATATTTTGCATTTGTTCCATGCTGGAGATACCCTGCTTTTGAACTTGGCGTAAGTGGTTCCCATTATAGCTCCCTTGTTATCTGTGCACATGGCCATTT
>CAWERM010000047.1:0-11029 GCA_963810995.1 uncultured Acidobacteriaceae bacterium
ATCAGAAGGGTGGCCAGTCCGATCACGCCGCCCGTGCCCAGGCTCTTGATGGTGGCCTTCATTTCGTCGGTGGGTAGGAAGACAATGTCGTTGGCCTGCAGCACCGGGTCGGGGGCATGTCCGTCTCGCACCTTTTTGATGTCCACTTTCACCACCTTGCGCTCGTTTCCCACGGTACGGATCAGGCGCAGGTCGGCGTATCTTCCCTCAAAGTTGATGCCTCCGCTCAGCGCGGCCAACTGCAACAACGTCAGTGGAGTCGACTGGTCCAGCGGGACCGCTCCCTGGCGCGGGAACGCGCCCAGCACATATACCACGCTGGCACGCGAGATCTGGATGATGTCGTGCGGCTGGACGGGAAAGTTGGCCGTGGTACTGGCCGCCAGATCGGTCCCCAGTTCGACCACGATCGGCTCGGCAACCCCGGGGCGCACAATCTTCACCGTATGACTCGCCGTCGCGGGCAGCCCACCGGCAACCAGCAGCACCTCACGCAGACTTCTCTGGCTGGAGACGGGCACGGTGGCGTGTACTTCCCCAGTCACAATCACCGAGCTGTTCACCGTGTCCAATACCTGGATTGTAACTTCAGGGTTCTCGTAAAATTCGCCCATCCGCAGCCGGTCCGCGATCAGGTTCTGCGCAGCCCGCACCGACAGGCCCTGCACATGGACGCTGCCGATGAAGGGTAGTTGCACCGAGCCGTCCTTGCCTATGCGCACGGTCGCATGATAATCCGCTTGCAGGAAGACCGACACCGTTATCAGGTCTCCTGGGCCTAACTGAAAATCCTCTCCCGGATACAGCATCGACTGGTTGGCCAGAGGGATCGCAGTCGAGTTCGCTGACTGCGCCGGCTCCGACTCGGTCATCGTACTCATAGTTGCCGCTGTGCCTGCCGCTGCGCTCGCCTGTGCGTGCGCTCGGTCGGACATGTATCCGGCCCAGCAGCACGCCAGCAGCACCCATACCTGGACCCGGCGTAGATCGGCGAATGGTTTGGTCGCGAAGTCCATGGTCATTGCTCGGCCTTCCCTTCCGCGCCCCTCTTACCTGGAGCAGTGGTCTGTGTGTCCCAACTGTCGGCGTCGATGTTCCCGTACGAATACCCCGAATATCCGTAATACCCGTAATAGTCTGGAGACTTCACATCCACCGCGTTCAGCACCAGGCCCGCCACCGGCGCGCCCGATCGGGACAGAAGATCGCGTGCGCGACGCATCACATTCTTTCCCTCTTTGCCGTGGCGGATCACCAGTACCACCGCGTCCACCATGTTGCCCAAAACCACCGCGTCGGTCACTGAGAGCACCGGAGGTGAATCGATCACGATGTGCGAGTAGCTCTTCCCGAGTTTCTCCATCAGCTTCTGCATCGTCTCCGAACCCAACATTTCGGTGGGGAAGGGAGGCACGGGGCCGCTGGGAAGAATGTCCATGTTGGGTGTCTCGGGAATGTGTTGCACGGCTTCGTCCAGCGTCGATGTGCCCGCCAGAACGGTCGTCAGTCCAAGCTTGCCGGTCAGTCCAAACCGGTGGTGAATGTTCGACCGGCGCAGGTCGGCGTCTACCAGCAGTACGCGAGCGTCGCTCTGAGACAGAATGCACGCCAGGTTGCTGGCTATCGTCGTCTTCCCCTCCGAGGGCATTGCGCTGGTAAACAGAATGAACTTCGGAGGCTGCCCCGCTGTGGCGAGCATGAGAGAGGTCCGTAGGGCACGGAACGCCTCCGTGAACTGAGACTTGGGCTGGGTCAGCACATGGATGTTGCGCTGTGCCGTGGACATCGTCGCCGTCTGCTCCGCGCTGGTTCGCTTCGACTGCGGGATGATCGCCAGCGAGGGCATTCCCATCACCGTCTCGATCTCCTGGATATTATGCAGCCCAGTATCCAGGGCCTCCAGGATGAACACAATCACAATGCCGCCCAGCAGGAAAAATACAGTCCGACTGATGATGATCGATGAGGGTGGGGTCATTGTGGGGCCTAGCGGCGGCAGCGCAGGATCCACCTCGTCCACTTCCGATGCTTCCAGGCCCGCCTGCACCTTGGCTGTCTCCAACCGCTGCTTCAGTCCGTCATACAGTGCCCGATTCTGGTCGAACTCGCGCTGTAGGATGGCTAACTGCACAAGGTCGTCTCCCTGCTGGTAGGCTTCCGCCTTGCGCGCGTCCAGTTCCAACTCGATCTTGTCCTCCGCAGCCTTGGCCGCCAGATACGATTCATGGGCTTGTACCAACATACGGCTCTGTTCAGTGTCGATCTCTTTGGTCAGGGTGTTGATCTGGGTCTGCAACGCCTTCGCCTGCGGATGGTTCACCCCAATCCCTTGCTCAGACTGGGTTGTCAACTGCGCGTAGCTCGCCTTCGCCGCCGCCAGTTGTGCGCGCATGGAGGTAAGTTGCCCTGGCATGGTGCCCGGCGTCGTCTCGATCGAATCTCCGATCGTATTCGGGTCCATTCCCGCCACCATCCGGTAGCGCGATTCCGCGGTGATGCGCGCCACCTTGGCCGCTTCTTCCGCCGACAGCAGCTCCTCCAGAGACGCTTGTAACTGGTTGTGGGCCGTCGAATCGTACCCCAGCGTGCCCAGCTTTCGCTGCAACGCCATGATCTGTTCCTGCGACTGCTCGACCTCACCCTTTAGCTCCTCCAACTGGCCGGAGAGCCACTCCGAAACCCGCTTGGTCGATTCAACTGGTGTCTCATAACTGCGCTGGATGTAGTCATGCACAATCCGGTTGGCGATCTCTGCCGCCAGCTTCGGACTCAGACTGTAATAGGTGATGCGAATCATTTCCGTCCGTGGCACCAGGGCCACAATGATGCTGCTTTGCAGCTCACCCACCACATTCGCGTGAACGACCGGATTGTCCAGCGATTGATGCGGCATCGGTCCCGTGACCCCGAATAAATCCGGGTTGTTCGCCAGATTCATATCCCGCGCCACCGTCGTCATCAGGGCGTTGCTCCGCAGGATTTCCATTTCGGTGTTCATCCGGGTCGTCTGATCGTCGCCGTAATCTCCCCCGGATGCGTCCACCCGGTATGCGTTGGATGCCCCATTGTGGACCTGGATCGTGGCTGTCGCACCATACAGCTTGGGCTGGGTATACGCCATGTATGTGCCATAGCTCGCCCCTAGCACCGTCGCAAGGATCAATACCCATCGCCGCTTGCGCAGTGTCGCCACCGCCTCGGTCAACGAGGTGTCGCGTATCTCGGACCCCGTGCCGGGCTGCGGCACTTCGGGAATGCCCGCTACAGGGGGAAACTGCGTCTTTTGCGGACCCATTCCAGCTAGTCTAACCGACCTTACTCATTTCAAGGAAGCATTTCCTGCCTCCCAACTGCCTTCCCTTTCAATCCGATCCTCACCTCCCCGCAAATCTTTGCATTTCCGCTTCTGTCGGAAATCCACTAGACTGCAAGCATTGCAGTGCACAGAAAGCATTTGCCGGAGAGTATGAGCAAACCCATTCAAATCGCGGTTGTTGGCTCGGGTTACGTCGGTCTGGTCGCGGCCGTCTGCTTCGCCGAGATCGGACACTCCGTCGTCTGCGTCAATATCGATGAGAGCAAAGTCGCCGCCCTCCAGTCCGGAGACACCCTCATCCACGAGCATTACCTCCCGGAACTCCTGGAACGCCACCGCAACACACGGGTCTGCTTCTCCACCGACCTTCACGAGGCCACGCGCGCCTCGGAAGCCATCTTCATTGCCGTAGGCACTCCCCAGTCGGAGACTGGTGACGCCGACCTCTCCTATGTCGAATCGGTCGCCTGCGGGATCGCCAATTCGCTGACCAGCTACAAGGTCATCGTCGAAAAATCCACCGTCCCGGTCTACACCAACGAATGGATCTGCCGCACCATCGAGCGCAATGGCATCGCGCGCGGCCTCTTCGACGTGGTCTCCAACCCCGAATTCCTGCGAGAGGGCACCGCCGTCGCAGACTTCCTCCACCCTGACCGCATCGTGGTCGGCGCCGACACGGAGCCTGCCTCCGCCCTGCTCCAGCAAATCTACGCGCCGCTCACCTCAGGCGCCTACTACGCCCGCCCGGACGCTATTCCCGGCCGATGCACCGCCGCCGCCCCGCCGCCCTTGTTGCTCACCTCCGCCAAGTCGGCCGAGATCATCAAGCACGCCTCTAACGCCTTTCTTTCACTCAAAATCTCCTTCATCAACGCAGTCGCCAACCTCTGCGAGGCCACGGGCGCAAACATCGAGCAGGTAGCCCACGGCATGGGGCTCGATAGCCGCATCGGCCCTCGATTCCTGCGTCCCGGTATCGGTTACGGAGGCTCATGCTTCCCTAAGGACATCGCCGCCTTCCGCTCCGTCGCCGACCAGCTCGGCATCGACTTCACCCTCCTCACTGAGGTGGAAAAGATCAACACCGAACAGAAGAAGCGCTTCCTCGCAAGGGTCCGCTCCGCCCTGTGGACGCTGCGCGGAAAGCGTATCGCCGTGCTCGGCCTGGCCTTCAAAGGCGGTACCGACGACATCCGCGAGTCGCCCGCTATCGACTTGGTTGAGATGCTACTCGCAGAAGGCTGCTCCATTGCTGTCTACGACCCTGCTGCCATGCAGCGCGCCCAGGCCGAACTCCCCGCCAGCCCACAGCTTCAGTATGTCGAAGACTCATATGCCGCAGCCGCCGACGCCGACGCCCTGCTCATTCTCACAGACTGGCGCGAGTTCGCGGCACTCGACCTGCAACGCATCTATGCCGCCCTGCGCTATCCCATCATCGTCGATGGCCGCAACCTCTTCGACCCCATGGTCATGCAGCAGCTCGGATTCACCTACCTCAGCATCGGACGCCCCTCCGTCTATCCTGCCCGCTCTGTCGAACTCGCCGCCACGGCTGCCGTTACTTAGGGCAATTTCTCTATTTCTGTAGAGAATTCAGAGTTGTCATCCTGACCCTGAGCGTGGTGAATGGGGAAGCATTCCCGCATTGGTCCTTGCTGCGGCTTGTTCTCGCCTTCGATGTTACTTATGCTATGCAGATAGACTGTTATTGAGAGTGAAAATGGCCCCTACTTCTCCCAGGAAGATACTTGTCACCGGAGCCGCGGGCTTCCTCGGTTCCCACCTCGCCGACGCCCTCCTCGCCCGGCCCGCAGGCCACTCCGTCCTCGGTGTCGACAACCTCTCCACCGGTAATCTCGCCAACCTTGCGCATCTAGCTGAGGAGCCGCGCTTTGCCTTCCTGAACCAAGACATCACCCTCGGCTTCGATCCCGGCCCTGTCGACTACATCTTCAACTTCGCATCGCCCGCCTCGCCCGTGGACTATGCCCGTCTCGGTCCCGAGACGCTCCTGGTCGGGTCTGTGGGCACAGTCAACATGCTCAATCTTGCCAGGAAATACAACGCCAGCTTCCTGCAAGCCTCTACCTCCGAGTGCTACGGCGACCCCGAGGTCCATCCCCAGGTGGAAAGTTACTGGGGACACGTCAATCCCATCGGCCCGCGCTCCGTCTACGACGAGGCCAAACGCTTTTCCGAGGCCGCCGTCGCCGCATGGCGCCGCTACTATGGCGTCGATACCCGCATCGTCCGCATCTTCAACACCTATGGCCCGCGCCTCCAGGCCAACGATGGCCGCGTCATCTCCAACCTCATGATGCAGGCCCTGGCCAGCGAGCCCCTCACCATATACGGCGATGGCCTCCAGACCCGCAGCTTCTGCTATGTCTCCGATCTCATCGACGGAATCATTCGCCTCGCGCACTCCGACGAGCACGACCCGGTTAACCTCGGCAACCCCATCGAGTTCACCATGCTGCAGTGCGCCGAGGAGGTCCTTCGCGTCACCGGCTCCAAGTCGGAAATTGTCTTTCAACCGCTGCCCCAGGACGACCCCGCCCGCCGCTGCCCCGACATCGCCAAGGCACGCGCCCTGCTCGGCTGGGAACCGAAGGTATGCCTCTGCGAAGGCCTGCAAAAATCCCTCGCCTACTTCCAGTTCTGTCTCGCCGTCGAATCGAAACAGGGCAAGAAATCGCTGGCGTAATGACCTCTACGCTGGGCATCCAATGAAGACTGGCCTAGACCGCTAATATGCCGGGGCTATGGCCCAGTCGTGGATTCTAAACAGCCGCCGTATGCGCCGATACCGACTTCGCCCGCGAACTGCACAGCAGTGCCATACACACCGCGAAATATGGGATCCATTCCGAGTGAATCCGAATTTCAAGCAGGTCGCCGAATAGAACCATCAATACAAACCAGGGAACAAGAAGAACTCCGCAGCGCCGCATATACACGCTTGGTATTTCCTTGAAGAACATTAAATACGGAATCCATAGGAAGCCGAAGACGCTTGCCATTGTTGGCCAGTGAAGCGGGTCGAATATAAAGTGGATATTCTGGCGCAGGTGGTGCTGCCACAGATGTTCACCCCCCGCAACCGTAGATGCGGCCCAAATATGGACTGCCGACCAGAGGGCCAACTGTGCCGCCAGCTCTCCTATCTGGGGCCATTTAAAACTTGCCGGAGCGTCATCAGGATGACGGTCGTCATACAACTGCCGAAACAGAAACAGGAGGGGAAGGAAGATGGTTGTCTCCCGATTGGCTGTTCCCGCCGCCAATACGACATAGAACAATGCGCGGCGCTGGGCCAGGATCGAGTACAGCGCCAAGGCGTAGAACGCCACGCTCGGCAGATCGTAGGGAGTCTGCACGCGGATCTCGGCGATCAGAATAAAATGGAAGTACGCCATGTAGGGGACTAAGAATGCAACCCATAGCCATGGTGTCTCCTCGCCCAGCAGCACCTGGATCGATTTCCTCGTCGCCCAGATCGCGGTCATCATGGAAACCATAACCGCGAAGAGAGTAGTTCCCCCCAAGAGGTCGATGCGCGCTCCGGCTGGAGGGCTGTAGTGGATTCGCTGGGCCGCCAGAATAACCCAACGGAAGACGAACGACATCAGGACGCGGGTCCGGGCCGGGTAGTCGACCTGGCCGTATGCGTACCTCTCATAGTCGAAGCCCCTCGCCAGCAGTAAGGTATAGGCCGTGGCGAAATGAGAGGAGACTGTCGCGCTCAGCCCCCAAAATAACCAATTGCTCCGCCTGGGGGGCAGATTGTGTGGCTTGTTAATGTCGCACATACCTAATCCTAACCCCGCTTCATGGCGCATAGCGGCGATGCGGGCATCTCCAACCCCCGGCCGGACGCCGACCGGTCGGATGTCCGGTCACAGGCCCGTTCCTTCGGCAGTTCCAAACATCCTACGGCGCCTTTGTCTTCAGTTTCGGGAAGAATGTCACCTGCACCGTCACCGTGTTGTCGCTCTGGACTCCAGTCATGTAGATCGGCGCCACCCATCGTTCGTGCTGGTACCAGCCGTACACCTCCACGTCCGGTCCGATCCGCTTCACCACGTCCACCCGGAACTGGTTCTGCGTTGTCCCACCCGGCCCGTATGTCTGCATTACCGCGTTCGGATTGCACGTTCCCGGAATCCCGTTGCACGCACCCGGAATAAAGTCACCCGGCGTCTGCTTGTGCATGTACTCTGCCTGTACCCACTCGTTGCCACTCAGATGCCACGTCAGCCACGCCTGTCCGCCCTTGGCCTCGCGACCGATCCAGTCGCCCATAATGATTCCCTTGTTGGTGTATGCCTGCTTCTGCAACGCATTTTCGATGTATTCGTTACCTCCGCGCTGGCATACCAGCGTGGAGCAGTCGGTCGACACTGCCTCTACGCGAAGGTCCAGCCGCTTCAATCCCGGAAACTGCGAGAGATAGATGCCCGGCCGGTATGCCGCCCGCCTCGGCGCAGACACCGGAGTCAGATCGTCATGCGTCTCCGAGTCCGCGTACAGCGTCAGGGTCTTGCGCGCGAACGGCAGCCGATAGCTGAACTGGAACGCCGAGAACCGCGCCCCCGGATCGTCCCGCGAGAACTTCGTCGCTGCATTCGTGTCGTTGGTGTCGAAGAAACCCTTCAGGAATGTACGAATCGTCACCGGCTCGTGGCCCGCGCCGCCGAAGATCACCGTCCGCTGGAAGCCGAACTGAAAGTTCGCGGTCGGCTGGAAGCTGAACATATCGGAATGCACCCAGTCGTCATTGGGATAGGTGTGCCCCTTCAGGCTCCCGTAAAAAAAGTCATAGCGCACCGGCCCAAGCCACCGCGACAGGTATTTAATATCGATCGGTTCCACCCGGTTGATGCGGAACGAGTAGATGTTCTCCGTGTTGTTCGACCAATCCATCGCGCCGCCCATCCCCGGCCCCAGCCACGCGTCCGACTTGCCCCCCGAGATCTCGTGCCCCAGAATGTGGTACGAAAGTGTCGCCTCCACCAGCCGGAATGGGTTCGCGGCTGCAATCGGCCCGCTGGGTACCGTTGCCTCTGGATCGTTGGGCGGCGCAAACGGTATCTCGTCCAGCAGAGAGACCTGCTGCGACAGCGCCAGCGAGTAGCCCGCTGCGCTGGGCGCATGTTGGTACTCGCCGCGCACATACAGCGACCACGGCCCTTGCTCGTTCAGCGTGGAAAATCCCGTGCTGTTGTTGAAGCCCGTCTCATGCGGACGCCCATAGTCGTTGAAAAATGTTTGGCCCAGGTGGTAGCTGTCGGTCAGGGTCGGCCCCGAAATCCCCATCATCCGCGTATAAACCGATTGCAGCCCGTAGACCGTTCCGCGTTCCGTCTTGCCAGTAACGCCCTCGTCCGTCAACTCCGTCAACAGCGCAGCCAGAATCTCCTGCGCCTGCCCATCGTCGCTGGACAGGATCGCGCTCTCTGACGCCTGCAGCATGTGCAGAGCGCTGCGCCGCGTGTACGGCCGCATCGAGAGGTACATCGTGTCCACGTAGCCCAGCGAGTACAGACGCATCATCGCCGGATACACCCAACTGTCTACCGGAATGTAAGCGCTTCCGTCCGGGTCGCCCTGCACCGAATCGCCGTACTGAGGCAGCGCGGTATAAGGCGCCTGCGGCGTCGGCGGAGCAGGCGTTACCACCGGGGCCGGAGCTTTTTGTGGGGTAGGCGCAGACTGAGGATTCATCGGCTGCTGCCCATAACCCGGCACCGACTGAATCTTCTGCGATCCCTCCGCGGTGGGCATGGGAGCGGCCCCCGGCGTCTGAGCAGACGTCTGCGCCGCCCTGGCCGTCCCCACTGCGGGACTCAGAACCAGGCCCAGACCCGCTATGCCCGCAAATAACCCAGAGACGACTCTCCGCACACGCACCTCGGAACTCTGCTCCATCGTCCTCCAGTGTAACTGTGCGCGCGTCCCTTGGAGGTCGATTTCTACCTCGCCAATTGCTTCGCGAATGCCACCGCTTCGCGCTCCATCCATACCCTGGTCGCGACGCCGTGCTGCACCATGTACCGTTCCAGCCCCATAATCGCGTCTTGCGGCGCCCTGGCTTTGCCCGCCGGGCCTTCCATCTCAAACGGCACACACTCCATCAGCGCCGCACCGCCCCCGATGCGCGCGTGCCCAATCGACTCCTGCGCCACCCGGTAGATCGCCACTGCATCGTTAGCATCCACCACAATCGCCGGAACGCCGCATCCCAGCGCCAAGGCGCTCACTCCGCCCGACCTTGCCCCATGTGTGCCCGTTCTGTCCGCCATATTTCCTCGTTCTGAAAGAACTATAAAGATCACTGGTAGTTCATGATCTGTAGTAAACCTCAACGCTTTCTTCCATAATATAGTTGGCAGTTCTCCAGCCAGTACATATACCACCACCACGCCAGCCTCTCGTGCTGTTCCACCTCGCTCCTTGTCCTCGACCCTCGTCTGCGCCGCCTTCAGCGCCGCCGCCGCGCCCAGCGCAGACCACAACCGCTCCGCACTATTCGTCGCGCCGGGCAGATGCGCCGCCGCTCCACATACCACAACCGCGCCGCCCACCGTTGCCCCGCGTTTGCCTGACCGCTCAGCCTTCCCCGGTCGCAGAACTTCACTCGACGCCGTCCCGCGCAGAAAATCCACCACTCCACCAGCCAGCGTATCGCTCACCAGGTCGCCCGGACCAAGATCGACCGCCGCGCTCACCAGACAAGCCTCGGGCCCGAAGATTCTTGTCGTCTTCGCACCCAACCCAATCGCCCGCCCTCGCTTCACCACCGGCAGTGCCTTCTCCAGCGCCCTCGCCTGCAACATCGCACGATAGATCTGCCGCAGTCGCTCGTTCGGGATCAGCGGATTCTCCCACGCGGTCCCAGTATCCGTCAGATTCCCGTCCCTGTTCGCCGTATTTGCCCCTGCGCCCACCTGCATTGCCCCTGGTTCCAATTGCCTGGCCCTGCTCCCCATCTATGTTGCTTGATCTTTGACTGCTCTTTCTCACGCCCGCGCCGGGTCCTTGGCCTCGCTGTCGATCCCCAGATCCGCCAGCGCGGCCTTCGCTTTCTTCCCCGTGATCTGCCCTCGCGCGCCAGCCGCGAGAGCGTAGCTCCCGCAATCGCCTCCGCGTTCACCTCAAGTGCCGTCGCAGGTGCGCGCGTTGTCGCTGCGCCCGAACCCATCCGTCCCCAGCGTCACCAGCCTGCATCGTCCTCCGCTCTGCAGCCACGGGGCCAGCACGTCGGGCAGCGACTTCATATAATCGCTCGCCGCAACGATCGGCCCCTTCGCTCCCGCCAGCGCCGTCTCGATATACGTCTTCCGCTCCGCCTCCGCCGGGTGCAGCCGGTTCCATCGCTCGGTCGCAATCGCCTCCCGCCGCAGCTCCGTGTAGCTGGTCACGCTCCACACGTCCGCCGCAATCTGGTATTTCTCCGCCAGAATCTCCTGCGCCCGCAGCACCTCGTTCAGGATCGCCCCCGACCCGAACAGTTGCACCGTAGCCTCGCCATTCGCTGCCGCGCGGAACTTGTAGATCCCCTTCAGAATCCCCTCCGCCGCGCCCTCCGGCATCGCCGGCATCGCGTAGTCCTCGTTGTACATCGTCAGGTAGTAGAAGCAGCTCGTCGCCCTTTCGTACATTCGCCGGATGCCGTAGACAATACGACGAGTCGAAGACGAAAAC
>CAWERM010000048.1:0-17148 GCA_963810995.1 uncultured Acidobacteriaceae bacterium
CAAGGTGGCCGCGGTGGGACCTCCCGGGCAGGCCGATTGCGCGCCGCTCTGGCCGCCGCTCAATTGGCCATCGTGCTCACATTGCTTACAGTGGCGGGGATGGTGGGGCGAAGTTTCCTCGCCGCAATGCGCTCGGAGCCGGGGCTCGATCCCAATGGAGTCGTCACATTCCAGGCATCCCTCCCTGGCTCTCAGGCGCTCGGCCTGCCCGGCAACTGCGGACCTGGCGAACCGGACCTCCAGAGGAGCGGGTGAAGGCGGGCAAGCCGGCCGAGGGCGTGGTGCGTCTGCGCGCGTTCCACCAGAGCGGCTCGGTGGTGATCGAAGTGATCGACGACGGCGCGGGGATTTCGACCAAGCGTGTGTTGGCCAAGGCAGTCGAACGTGGTCTGCTGACGCTGGAGCAGGTGGAAGCGATGACCCAGCGCGAGGCGTTGCAGATGATTTTTGTGGCGGGATTTTCCACGGCGAAGAACGTGACCAAAGTCTCCGGGCGCGGCATGGGAATGGATGTGGTGCGCGCCAATGTGGAGAAGGTAGGCGGAAGCGTGGAGTTGGAGTCGCGCGTTGGTTTGGGGACGACGGTGAGGATGCGGGTACCGCTGACCCTGGCGATCGTCCCCGCGCTGGTGTTGCAAAGCGGAGGTCAGAGCTTTGCATTGCCGCAAAATTCCCTGGTCGAGCTGGTGTATGTGCCGCGTCGCGAGGCGCAGCAGGCAGTGGAACGAATGGGAACGACCCAGCTTTACCGGATGCGCGAAGGCTTGCTGCCGCTGGTGTGGCTGGATCGACTGCTCGGGCTGGAACCGAGCGCTGGCTCGGAGGGATCGGATTTCTATATTGCCGTTGTGGAGTCGGACGGTCGACGGTATGGTCTGGTTGTGGACGACCTGAAGGCGCCGGAAGAGATTGTAGTGAAGCCGCTGTCGGCGCAGTTGCGCGAGATTGGCGTCTTCTCCGGAGCTACCGTGCTGGGCAACGGCACGCTGGCACTGATTCTGGATGTGGCGGCAACGGGTGCGCGCGCCGGTGTGCGCCAAGTGGCACAAGTGTTAGACCTGGTGAGCGCCGGTCAGACACAGGTCGAGACGGCGCAGATAGATATGGGGAGCTCGATGGTGATCTACGAAACAGGTAAACGCGGGCCTGTGGATGGTGGAGGCAGGGAGCAGATGGCGATTCCATTGAGCGCCGTGGAACGAATTGAAAGCGTGCCGGTGAGCGAGATCGAGTATGCCGGCGGGAGAGCGGTGCTGCAATACCGCGGCGAGCTGATTCCGCTGGAAGATGAAGACAATGTATTGCGCGAGCGCAGTGCGCAGGACGGCAGTGCGACGGTGACTGTGTTGATATGTCTGCGTCCCAAAACGCAAGGTGCGAGGCGAGTGGGGATGGTAGTGCGGTGCGTTCTCGATGTATCTCCAGGAACGCCGGTGGCCGCGGATGCGGCGGAGTGCGAGCAGCAGTTGGCCATGGTGAAGAACCGAGTGACCGCAATACACCAGGAGTTTGCTCTACGAGTTGACGGCACGACTGCAGCGGTGCTGAGAGAGGTTGCATGAAGAGTGCGGCGGAGATAATGGCGGATGCGAACAGCATGGTGTCTATCTGCTCGCTGCGCGTAGGGACTGGGTTGTTCGGCATCGACACCCGGCAGATTCGCGAAGTGCTAGGAACGACGACACCGCAGCGTGTACCGCTTGCACCGGAGTACATCGCCGGGGTGGTGCCGTATCGCGGGGAAGTGCTGACGGCGGTGAGCTTCCGGACACTGCTGGGATTGGAGCGCAAGGCCGGTTCGAACTGCATTCTGGTCTTCGACGGCGAGCAGAACGAGGAATGCTTTGGGCTGATCGTGGATGGCATCAGTGGCGTGATCGCGCTGCAGCGGGATGCACTGGAGGCAAACCCCAGCGGACTCGACGCGCGCGGCATGGAGCTGTTCGACGGAGCATACAAAGTGCCGTTTGGCCTGTTAGTACATCTGGACCCGCGGAGACTGCGGCCATCGCGGCTGGCTGAGAGCGAATTGTTCGGGAGATTGAATCGGGAGAGGCCGGGGGAACAGAGATGAGGGCATTGATCGTGGACGATTCGAGATTCATCCGCCAGTATTTGCGTCAACTGCTGGAGGAAATGGGCCTGTGCTGTGAGCAGGCAGTGGATGGCGACGAAGCGCTACAGAAGCTTCGCGGCGAGTTGCCGTTCGATTTCATGCTGCTGGATGTGAATATGCCGGGGATGAGCGGACTGGAGTGCGTGAAGACGGTGCGCGAGGCAGGCCTGCAGCCCGCGATGAAGGTGATGATGGTGACCACAGAAGCCGACCACTCGTACATCCGCCTGGCGCTGGAGTATGGCGCGGACGAGTTCCTGATGAAGCCGTTCACCCCGGAGAGCCTGCGCGAGAAGCTGGCCATGATTGGGCTGGCGACATAAACGATGGGTCGATTGCCGCACTGTGAGAGGGCTGTTGCTATGCAAATGGAAACCAGGAGACCGATTCGAGTGCTGGCAGTGGACGACTCCGCGGTAATGCGCGGTATTCTGCGCAACCTGTTTCAAACGCAGGGAAAGAAGCGCTGCGGCGATCTGCCGGAAATGGAGTTGTGCGGCGTGGTCGAGGACGGTGTGGAATGCCTGACTGCGGTGCTTCAACTACGCCCCGATGTGGTGGTGCTGGACCTGGAGATGCCGCGGATGCATGGGTTGGATGTGCTGGAACGGCTGCGCCTGGAAGAGCCGGGGCTTCCGGTAATCATGTGCAGCGCCTATACGGAACGCGGTGCGCGCTCGACGCTGGACGCGCTTGCCCTGGGCGCGGCGGACTATGTGATGAAGCCCGGCAAGCAGAGCGACCCTGCCGCGGCGATGGAGTCGCTGGCCAGCCAGTTGCTGCCCAAGATCGCAGTGCTTGGCGGTGCGGGGTTCAAGATGTTGTCGGACGCGCGAGCCAAGATGACACAGCAGGCGATCGCGGAGTCGAAGCTCTCACCCGGTCGAACGGCTGCGGGAACTTCGGCGGCTGGAGCAAACAACAGCGCGCTGGTACAGATTGTGGTGATCGGAGTATCTACCGGCGGGCCGTCGGCGCTGGAGGCGGTGCTGCCCAGGCTGGCAGAGGACTTCGCCGTACCGGTGATGATTGTGCAGCATATGCCGAAGCTGTTTACCGGCGAGCTGGCGGAGCGGCTGGACCGTCACTGCGCACTGCGTGTGCGCGAGGCACGCGATGGTGCGGAGGTGAGGCCGGGCATTATCTGGTTGGCGCCGGGCGATGCGCACATGGAGGTCGCGCAGGCAGCAGAACGATTTGCGACCGACGGTACTGTTCCCTGGGCCGTGGTCCAGCTTCATCAGCAGAGAACGCTGAACCATTGCAAACCCTCCGTGGATTACCTGTTCACTTCGGCGGCGAGACTCTATGGCGCTGGAACGCTGGCTCTGGTGATGACCGGAATGGGTTCGGACGGGCTGACCGGAGCGCGACGCGTGCATCAGGCGGGCGGCGTGGTGCTGGCGCAAGATGAGGCCACCTCCGCGGTGTGGGGAATGCCGGGACGCGTCTTTGAGGCTGGGTTGTCGCGCGAACCGCTTCCGCTGGCGTCGCTGGCCGGCGAACTGACCCGGAGAGTGAATGCGGGTCGCTGCGTGCGCATCCTCCGCCAGCCATCTGCCAAGTCAACCATAATGCCATCGGGGAACGGAAACTCCGCCACCGCGCCGCATCCTGAGGTGAACCATGGGTTGCTCTGACTCCGATTACGCTTACCTTCGCCAACTGGTACTTGCTGAGTCGGCGAACCTGATCGACCCTTCACGCAACGCACTGTTCGAGACGCGGCTTACACCCATCGCGCGCATGGCTGGGGCGTCGACCTTGGAGGACTTCGTGAACCTTCTGCGCGTCGAGCAAACGCCACAGTTGCACCGAGCCGTGGCCGAGGCGATGACCATCAACGAGACCAGCTTCTTTCGCGATGGCAAGCCCTTCGACGTGCTGCGCGAGACCATTCTGCCGCGCCTGGTGGAAAAGAACTCCGCACAACGAAAGTTGCGGATATGGAGCGCGGCAAGCTCGACCGGACAGGAAGCATACAGCGTGGCGATGTTGGTCCGCGAGCACTTTGTGGAGTTGGCGAGTTGGGACGTGAAGATCGTCGGTACCGACATCTCGCGCCAGGTGATCGAATATGCCCAACGGGGCCGCTATCGCCGGATGGAGGTCAACCGCGGCCTGCCCGCGCGCATGCTGCTGAAGTACCTGGTGCGCGACGGAGACGAGTGGGAGGTGGTGCCGGAGCTGCGGCCCATGTGCGAATTTCAGTATGCCAACCTGTGCGCGCCCCTGCCCAGGTTGCCTGTCTTCGACCTGGTACTGTTGCGCAATGTGCTGCTTTACTTTCCCCAGCAGGACCGCAGTTGCGTCTTCAGCGACGTCTATCGCCAGATGGCGCGGGGGGGGTATCTGATGCTGGGAGCGGCGGAGCAGGCAGAAGACTCGACCAACCTGTTCCAGGCGGAGTTTGCCAGGGACTGTTACTTCTACAGGCCCGTACCAGGCTCATAGCAACAATTCCTGCCAATGTGGATCGGATGTTTTTGCGAAGTTCCGAATGACTTGAGAACTCCTACGTCGAGTTGATTGCTTCACGACTGCACCCTGCTCAAGGCGGACAACGGATTTAGTTATTGCGTCGCATCGAGTCTAGATTGCGAAGCCGTGCCACGCGGCCGTACGCCGGATTGCATCCTCCAGTCCCACCGTCTCGCGCAACCCAAGCAACCGCTCCGCGCGTTCCACCGAGGGAACATAACTCGCCGGAAGTGCGCCCGGCACAGCCTGCTGCGCAACCCGTATCTCAGTCGAGGGCGCCAGCGTCGCCGCAACCACCTCCGCCAACCCACGAATGCTAACGTCCCGCCCCGAACCCACGTTGATCGGAAGCAGCGCAGGAGCGCGAAACAGAATCGTCCAAAGCCACACAGCCAGGTCTGCCGCATACAGATACGACCGCCGCGGCGTGCCATCGCCCGAAATCGTGATGGGTCGTCCTGCCAGTACGTCCGCGATAAAATTGCCAATCGCAAAGTGCGCGTCCAGCGGAAGATGCGGCCCGCAGAAGGCCCAACAGCGCGCAATCTTCGCCTCGAATTCGTTCCCCTTCGCCGCCGCGGCCTCTTGATGCAGAGCGCACATCAACTCTGCCGCCCGCTTCCCCTCCGCATACACGCTAGCTGCGGCCTGTGGGTCCGGCGCACCGTTGTAGCTCTCCGGAACATGGGTCAACTCCGGCGGCTGCCGGCCATACACCGCGCCGGAGCTGGTCAGCATAAGCTTCCGCGCGCCGCACTGGGCCGCAAACCGCAGCGTTCGCTCAGTCCCTGCCAGAATCGTCGACAGCATCTCCAGCGGGCCTTCTTCCGACTGCTTCGCGCTTGCCTCGGTCGCGGCGTGAATCGCATATCGGAACTCCCCCGCCGGAAATTCAAAGTCCCGCACATCGCCCGCCAACAGCGTCAGAGCCGGATCGCCTGCCAGATGCGGACACTTGGAGGCAAACTTTGCCGGGTCTCGCGAGAGCACTGTCGCCCGCGCACCCAGACTCAACGCACGGTTCACATGGCAGAAGCTCTCCACCAGCCAGCAGCCGAAGAAGCCTGTCCCGCCGGTGATAAATATGCGCTGGCCGCGCATCTCCTCCCATAGCTCACGCGTGCCCGCAAGTATCAGATCGAGATCGACCGGCGAAAGCGGCTTGGAAGAATTCATTCCGCTAACACCTGGCTCGAGGCGCCAAACTCCCGGCCGAAGGTGTATCGCTCCACGATCATACAGAGGATGTGCTCCAGCGTAAGGTGCGACTCCTGGATATTCATCGTGATATTGGATGGCACGATGACGTTGATGTCGGATAAAGCCTTCATCGCTCCTCCGCCATTGCCCGTATAGCTGACAGTGTGGATGCCCATGCTGTGCGCCAGTTTCAGCGCAGCAACGCAGTTCTTCGAATTGCCGCTGGTCGAGATGGCAAGGAGCACATCGCCTTCCAGGCCAAGCGCCTCCACCTGCCGCTCGAAAACCCTGTCGTAGCTGAAATCGTTCCCAATCGCGGTCAGGATGCTTGTGTCGGTGGTCAACGCGATGGCGCGCAGCGCAGGGCGGTCGACCGTCAGGCGCGAGACAAACTCCGCCACCAGATGCTGCGAGTCGGCGGCCGAGCCCCCATTGCCGCACACCATCAGCTTGCGCCCTGCCTTCATGGCGTCGGTGATGAGTTTGCCCGCCTCAACCACAGCTGCGTGGATCGTCTCGTCGTTCAGGACCGCGCTGAGGACCGCGACGGACTGCGTGAGTTGCTTCTTCACAAGATCCTGGATGATGACCTCCGATGGACGGGCCCGGCTAACTGGAAGATGCCGCCGGAAAGCCGTCCGGTGTGCCCGATTTAGGAAGTGACTTCTCTAAACTATACCGTCTCGGTTCACGAACTGTGAATCCAATGCATCACTCTGGATGCGTCCACAGGCCATCGGACTTTCAAAGGGTTGCATGTCATACTGATAGATACAGATGGCAGGATAAGCTCTCCACCGATGAGCGGTCGATACCATCCTACCCATTCTGAAAGGAAGCCCCATGAAAGCGGTCATCCTCGCCGGCGGTATAGGCACGCGTCTCAGCGAAGAAACCTCAGTCCGTCCCAAGCCCATGGTCGAGATCGGCGGCCAGCCTATCCTCTGGCACATCCTCAAGCTGTACTCCCAGCAGGGCATCAACGACTTCATCGTCTGCCTCGGCTACAAGGGCTACATCATCAAGGAGTACTTCGCCAACTACTTTCTGCACACCTCTGACGTCACCTTCGACATCGCGCACAACAAGATGACTGTACACAACTCCGTCACCGAACCCTGGAGTGTCACCCTGGTGGACACAGGAGACGACTCCGGCACCGGAGGCCGCCTTCGCCGTGTCGCCAAGTATCTGGAAGGCGAAGAGGCCTTCTGCATGACCTACGGCGACGGCCTCGCCGATGTGGACATCCAGGCCACTATCGCCTTCCACAAGGCCCATGGCAAGCTCGTCACCCTCACCAGCGTGCAGCCTGTCGCCCGTTTTGGCGCGCTCGGACTGAAGGATAACCACGTCTATGCCTTTAGAGAGAAGCCCAAAGAAGAGGGCGGATGGATCAATGGAGGCTTCTTCGTCCTTTCGCCCAAGGTCATCGACGAGATCAAAGACGATCACTGGATGTTCGAGCAGCAACCCATCGAGGCGCTGGTCGCCCGCGGAGAAGTACAGGCCTACCCCCACCACGGCTTCTGGCAGGCCATGGACACCCTGCGCGACAAACAGCATCTCGAAGAACTGTGGGCTTCGGGGCGCGCTCCCTGGAAGTCCTGGTAGGTGCTCCGCTCAACATGCTGTACAAAGCTCTTTTGTAATGTTCCGCCACAGGACGCTATACCGATTTGTGATTGTTGCTCAGGATGCCGCGTCCACCCTCTATCGACATACAGCGATGCAGACTTGCTATCGGGAAGCCTTGTTCGACCACGCTAAACACCAGTGTCAATTCATTGCGGCTTAACCGGCGAAAGTCATTCGGCAAGCCTCTCCATGGCCAGGGAAAGTGCATCTTCCTCGAGAAGGCATACTGATCCTGAAGGTTTGCGCCAGCTGCCGGCACGACAAACGCCGCACTTCCCATGGCACGCATTCCCGCTTATGCGTATAATTGCTGCCCATTAGCACCTATAAGTGGAGGCAAGTTACGTGGATAAATATGTTGAGCTGATCCCGGAAACTAGAAAAGACTGGGTTGCCCCGAAGTTGAAGAAGGTAGATGTCAAAAAGATCACCGCCAGCGGAGCAATTACTGAGAGTAGTGATATTTCTGGCTACAGCTAGAGTCTTGTTGCCGCTGCGGTAAATCAAGTACAAAATATGCCGACACGTTGCGCCTCTGGCGCAGGGCGATGAGGTGTGTTCGTTTGTAGCATGAACGTCGTTCCCTTGAAGTGCGGAGTAAGAGAAGCAACGGCCAGCCGTATTGGATTTCCGGGGCGTGCGACCAGAGTTGTTACGGCCTTGTTGTAGCGTGTGGATGCAGCGTAGCAGTTGTGTTTGGCATACAATCTCAATTCAATGCCTGTTCTGGGTACGGGACGATGGGGCCAGTTGCGGGTGCGTGCTTCCTGAGGATCAAAGATGGCCCTCCATGCATACTGGGCGTATGGACTTTGCATCCATGCAGAGCTGGATTGCCCCGAACTTCCGCCTTACTCCCAGTTGAGCGGCAGTCCGGATGTGACGATCCATCTGCTGCCTGCGCTGCCCTCTGCCTCGCAGAGTCTGGGGAATCCCATCTACGATGTTCAGCCGGGAATCTTCAGTCTGGCGGTGCCTGGCGTGGCCTGCTATCGGGTGGAAGAGGGCTGCCGAATCTTCATCGAGCCGCTCCCGGATGCTCCGATCGAAAGAGTCCGCCTGTTTTTATTTGGCTCGGTGATGGGCGCTCTGCTCTATCAGCGCGGGTTGTTCCCTCTGCACGGTAGCGCAGTGGAGACTGACTGGGCGCAATGATCTTCGTAGGGGCGCAGGGAGCGGGCAAATCCACCCTGGCTGCCCAGTTCCATCACAGGGGTTATCGCCTGCTCAGCGACGATGTTTGCGCCGTCGCGCCCACTGAGGATGGACTACGGATTCTTCCCGCCCTGGCCAAGTTTCGCATCTGCGCGGATGCATTCGAGCGGCTGGGCGCACCACAGGGTGGGCGCTTCGACGTGGATAAATATGTGGTCCCCATGGACGCAGGCTACTGCCCGCACCCAGTGCCGCTTCGGGCCATCCACATCCTTCAGATCGACGACCCCGCAACTTCAGAATGCGCAGCCCCGGCCTTCCGGATGCTCTCCGGGTTAGACCGCGTGCGGCGACTGCTGGAGAACCTCTACCGGCCCCAGTACCTGAAAGGGCAACTGACCCAGGCCAGCTTGGTGCGATTGGCGGCAGTGATTGCACAACAGGCCACTCTGGCCGTCGTCACCCGGAGGCGTAATCCTAGTGAGTCCGACGAGCTGGTTGGATTTTTGGAGTCCGCCTGGGCGGACCACTTTGGTCTCATCCCATCGGCTGTGCAGAATACAGCCATCCATGCGGAGGCAAAGAGCTAAATGCATCTCTCTCCCAATTCACGATTGTCGCGCGTCCAGAACCTGCTCTCCACGGAGCTCGATCAGGAGACCGTCCTGATGAGTATCGATGCCGGGGCATATTACGGCATGGCGGGGCGGCTCAGAGCATCTGGAAGATTCTGGAGACTCCCCTGACTTTTTCGGCTCTCGTGGACCGGCTGGTCAAGGAATACAAGGTCTCGCCGCGAGACCTGCGCCGCCGACCTGGAGCGGTTTCTGGCGGAGATGGAACGGGAAGGCCTGCTGCGTGTGGAATGATCTGAAGCGCTACGCGAGGATTCCCCGCTGCCAGAAGAAGACTTCTATGGGAAGCCCTGATCGCTCTGGCTGTTCGCGCGCATAGCGATGGCCTTCCTGCCCTTTCCGGCGCATTGCTGCGTGGCTGGGGACACCCGGTGCCGAGACCCCGGCCACGGCAACACCCGACAGATTCATATGGCACAAGAAGTTGGATGGGCCATCAGCGTCCTGGCGCGGCGCGTTCCCTGGGATGGGCGTTGCCTGGCCCAGGCCCTGGCTGCCAGCGGCATGTTGCGCCGCCGCGGTCTGGAGGGCACCGTGAGCTTCGGTGCGAGCCAGGGAAAATCTTCAGGATTCGATGCCCATGCGTGGCTACGTTTGGGGCCCTGCGTTGTGACCGGCGAACCTGGCCACCAGCGCTTCAAGACCTTCACAACCTTTGCCCGGAGGCGAGCGTGAGCGGGATCTATGGAATCTATCGCTGGGACGGCGCTCCGGTGGAACCTCATTGGCTGGAGCGGATGAAGACAGCCATGGCCTTCTATGGCCCCCACGGAGGCGGACACAGAGTGGACGACCCGGTGGGATTGGGACATCTTCTGCTGGAGATCAATCCGGAGGATGCCTTCGAGAGCCAGCCTGTGCAGGGCACGCGAGGGCCTGTAGTCAGCGCGGCGCGCCTGGACAATCGTGCTGCGCTCCTCGATGCGTTTCAGATTTCCTCCTCGGAAGCCCCCCGATTGTCCGACGCACAGCTGGTGAGTCTGGCCTTCGACCGTTGGGGCGAGGAGCTTAGCCCACACCTTCAGGGAGACTGGGCGCTGGCGGCCTGGGATGCTCGAGAACATCGTCTCCTGTTGGCCAGGGACGCCTGCGGAAACGCAACCCTCTACTACTGCGAGGGCCAAGGCTTCCTCGCATTTTCGTCCAGCCTGAAGGCACTGCTTGCTCTCCCCGGCGTGGTCAAGGAACCGGACCCCCTGCGTCTCGCCCAGGTGCTGGTTTCATGGCAGCACGATGCGGAACGGACTGCGTACAAAGGCTTCCGGCGGCTGATTTGGGCGCACGCCATGGCCATCGACGCGGCGGGCCGAACCCGCACTTTTCGGCATTGGTCGGCCGAGGGACGCGAACCTCTGTCTTTGCACAGCGATGAAGAGTACGAAGAAGCCTTTCTGGAGCATTACACCCGCGGGGTGAAGAGCTGTCTGCGCACTCAGAAGCCAGTTGCCGCAACGCTCTCCGGTGGCCGTGACTCCGGCTCCGTGGTCGCAATCGCCGCACTGCTTCTTGCCAGCCAAGGTCGCGGCCTTACCGCTTACACCTCGGTGCCATGCCTTGTGCCGGACGGAGCTGGAGCCCATAGAGTGGGCAATGAATGGGAGTTGGCCCACGCTACCGCCGAAATGGCGGGGGCCAATGTCCAGCACATCCCGGTCGATGCAGCGCAGTATACGGTCCTCCAGGGCATCGAACACCTTATGGACATCCATGGCGGCCCAAGTCATGCGGCCGACAACCATTACTGGATTCAGGCCATCGCGGAAGCCGCTGCCGGCAATGGAGCAGCGGTCGTTTTTACCGGGCAGATGGGCAATGCCGCTGTCTCCTGGGCTGGCAGTGGCTCTGCGCTGCTTGCCCTTCGACAGAGGCACCCTCATACGGCGTGGCGCTTGCTGCTCCATGCCGAGTCGAACCCATGGCTCACCCTCAAGCGCCAGGTGCTGAAGCCATTGCTGACACCGGGGCGGCGCGCGTATCGACAGCTCAAATCGCCCGCTCGCGAACCTTGGCGGGCCTATTCCGCTCTCAACCCACAGATGGCTTCGCAGTTGAATCTCGATCAAAGGATGCGAGCGGCAGGATTCGATCCGACCTTCACCTTCTCCCCGCTGGAAGATGTGCATCTGCGTTTTTTCTGGCCTGCCTGGAGCATTGGCCCAGGTCTTATGACAGAGATGGGAGCCAGGCACTCCATCTCTTTTCTCGATCCAACCTTCAATATGCCCCTCGTGGAGTTTATCCTTCGGGTCCCGGACGATCAGTTTCGCCGACGTGGTCAGGGCAGTTGGCTCATGCGCAGGGCCTTCCGCAATCGTATGCCGGAAGCAGTGCTGAATGGACGACATAAAGGCCTACAGGCTGCCGATGTTGGCCATCGGATTCTGCGCGAACTACCCGCATTTCGGGAAGCTTTGCATTCCCTTGATTCACTGCCCCTGGCCCGCGAGTTCCTTGACATGCAACTGCTTCGCCGTACTCTGGATGATCTGGCGGTCAAGGTCGATTCCGATACCACCGCAAAGGCCGGCCAAATCCTTCTCCGTGGGCTGGGCGTTGGCCTCTTCCTACGTCGTCTTGCAGATTCCCCTTCGTGAGGTCTTATCGGTCCATGCTGATTCAACAGCTCCAGCAGCTCTCTCACCATCAGTCTGCGAACCGTGCTTTGACTCCCATTTTGTGTACGGCGGATGCGTGGACCCTGGCATGGACTGTACAGTTACCGGACATCCGTCATGACTAAGACCCCTTGGCTCGAAGCAACCAGCCCCGCATTCCGCCTGATGATCGCCACCTCCTGGCTGGCCCCCGATTCCTCGATGAATCATCAGGAGTTGACCATCCGCCAAGCAATTGCGGCCAGTCCAGACTGGGCTGAATACATTCGTCTGGTGGACCGTCACCGCACACCGGCCCTGAGCTGGACCGCCCTCAAGCGTGTCCCCGACTTGAATATTCCAGAGCCCATACAAGCAGAACTAAAGAAGCGAAGCGATTCCTGCCGGATGCTGGCAGTAAAGCATTCCTTGATTCTGGCGGAGGTACTGAAGGCATTCAATCGCGCCGCAATCCCCGTGATGCCCCTCAAGGGGCCAATTCTCTCCTTCACCCTCTACGGTGACATTGGACTACGCCAGTCTCATGACCTGGACCTGGCTGTTCCCCAGGACGATTTCCTCAACGCGCAATCCTGTCTGCAGAATCAGGGCTGGTGCCTGGGCGTCGACTACTTTTCTCTGAGTCCCCGCCAATTGCAAAGCTGCTTCCTCCACGAGCACCACCTTGGCTTCCTTCAGCCCCAGGGGAATTGTCTGCTGGAACTCCACTGGCGCAACCAATGGGAGGCGCCAAGCCTAAACAGTGACCGGTGGGCCAGAAGTATCCCTTCTATCTGGCAACGAGCTGCCCATCAGGCCATGCACCCCATCGACCTGGTGCTTTATCTTTGCAGCCATGGAGCGGGACATGCTTGGTCCCGTGCAAAGTGGCTTGGAGACATGGCGCGCATCCACGCCGAGGGTCGCGTGGATTGGGAGGCGGTCCTGCTGGAAGCACGAAGGACAGGTCAGCATAGGGCCTTGCTGGCTTGTCCGCGCCTTTTGCAGGACGTGTACGGGCTTCCGTTGCCAGTCCTCCGTGGGAATCCATGGAAGGATATGCCATCCCTGCTTATCGACAAGCCATCATCTTCCCTCAAAGATCCTAAGGAGCCGGTAGTTCTCAGCGTTTTGGCCACATTGCCAGGTCTGTTGTCTCGTTATCGCTACAATCGGATGGTTCATTCCCAAAGGACCTGGCGCGAAACTGTGGCCGAACTTGCCTACTGTCGTGTAGATTTCAGAGTGCTTCGTCTACCCGACCGCCTATTTTGGGCTTATGTGCCTCTACGCCCCATCCTGTGGTTTTGGCGGCGTGTGCTTCGCCGTGGACCTACAGGGGAGTCCTTCAACAGCGACTCGTCCCCCGTTTCATCAGCGCCGCCATCTTCGTCCCCTTCTCATCGGTCATGAACCGTATCCACGCACGGCATTTCCTCTGCATCCTTCAATTCCAGCCTTCCGCGCACTGGTTTACACGTCAACCGCCGTCTATCCTACATCTCGCCGGGTACCCCATCCTTCGCGCTTTTTGCGAAGGGGTGGGATGCAAAACGCTCGCACCGCCCGTTACCCCACATCTCGCCTTTTCGCCGCGTGTCTCGCGCTAACACCCCATCAAATGCCAGAGACCCCATCTACCCTGTCGCCTGGGAAGATAGGGTCTCCGATCAACCTCAATTCTGATCAACCGCACCGGAACTTACCGGTGTCCGCCACCGCCGCCAGCGTGGCCTCCACCGCCGCCAGCGTGGCCTCCACCGCCGCCGTGGAATCCGCCACCGCCAAATCCTCCGCCGCCACCGCCAAATCCTCCGCCGCCAGATCCACGTCCTACTGGCGCCGATGCCATTCCGCGGCCGCCAAAGGTACCTCCCTGGCGAATCGGTGCTGGGCTTGGTGGCAATGGGCGCGGGCCGGGGCGCACGGGGCCAGGTCTGCCTCCGTAGCCGCCAGGATAGTACCCGCCGCCATAGCCGTAGCCGGGCCAGTACCCGCCGCCAAAGCCGTAGCCGGGATAGATATACCCACCGCCATATAGGTACCACGGCGAATAAAACCCGTCACCAAACGGATCCATGAACATCCCGTCCCAAGGCATCCATGTGTACATATACATCCCCGGGTCCCACATCCAGCCGGGATTGTAGTTCGAGCTGCCCGCATACTCCTCGGACATTGCCAGGTTCGCCTGGCCTACTGTATCGGCGCGCAGCTTGCTCCACTGGTACAGCGGATCCACGCTAGCCACCTCTTTGCCGTTGAAATCTTGCGGCTTGGCCCGCCCGCCGGTGATCGCCAACTCATGGTGGTCCTTCACCCGGATCCACTTCTTGGAACTCTGCAAGGGCGAAACCGCGGCCGCGCCTTCGAAGACGCGCATCTTGCCTGCAGTCGCGTCGAACTCATACACTCCGTTCTTCAGCAGCGACGCCTGCGCTGGTCCTTGGTCTACCAGCATCGCGTTTCCGTTATATAAATAATCGACTTCGACCGTTGCGGTGCCGCGATCCAACTGCACCTCGGTCTCCGTCATGTCCGGAGAAACCATGGTGACGGCGCTGTTGTCACCCAGGCGGAGAAACACGCCAGGAGTCAGCAACACCTCCACCTTCCCGTTGGTTGTTGTTACTGTTTGGCCCTGCGCAACCTCCGCACTTCCAGCGGATTGCGACGTCAGTGGTTGACCGTTGAGGGTGGCTTCGCCTTCCACGTTATTGATCGTCCCTGGGCGGGCATTGTTCGTGTGCTGAGCAAACGCATAGGGCACGAAGAGACTCGTCGCCAGGGAAAGCAGTGTGATTGCTCTCAGCCTTGGCATTGTCCTTACCTCCACTTTGTTAGATGCTCAGGGGACCTAAAGGTATCAAGGAGCAGCCGTTCAGGAGATGCCAAAACCCCTGTAATTATTGGTGATTAACCCAGTTGCGCGAGATTAGTTGCGCTGCGAAACCCCTGCACTGCGGATTCCGTGCCGCCCGCCTTGCAGGATCACAGCGCTCTCGGCTAGACTCACGCCATGCGCCGCCCAACTTTGCTCTCTCTCGCCCTCGTCGTTCTCTTCGCCTTCACCGCTTCCCCGCTCATCGCGCAGGATTGGGCCAAGGCGACGCTGGAGAAGTCTCCACGCCACCGCGAGTACGTCGCAATCAAGCATGGCGACCGCACCGTGCAGGCCTTCGTCGTCTATCCCGAGGTCAGCCAGAAGGCCCCCGTCGTCCTCATGATCCACGAGATCTTCGGCCTCAGCGACTGGGCCAAGGAGATGGCCGACGAGATCGCCGCCGAGGGATACATCGTCGTCGCGCCAGACCTGCTCTATGGATACGGCCCCAACGGCGGCGGCACGGACGCCTATCCCGGCCAGGACGCCGTCACCAAGGCCGTCTCCGGGCTCGATCCCGCCGTCGTCACCGCCGACCTGGATGCCGCCGCAGACTACGGCAAGAAGCTTCCCTCCGCCAATGGCAAGCTCTTCGTCGCGGGCTTCTGCTGGGGCGGTGGCAAGTCCTTCGACTTCGCCACCCACCGCCACGATCTCTCCGCCGCATTCGTCTTCTACGGCCCGCCGCCCGCCGACGACGCGCTCAAGAACATTACCGCGCCCGTCTACGGCTTCTACGCTGGCAACGACGCGCGCATCTCCGCCACCGTCCCCGCAACCACTGCCGCAATGAAGGCCGCTGGCAAGAAATACGAGCCGGTAATTTATGACGGGGCGGGCCACGGCTTTATGCGCGCCGGAGAAGACCCCGCCACCAATGCAGCCAACAAGACAGCACGCACCGAAGGCTTCAAGCGCCTCATTGCTCTGCTCAAGCAGGAGAGTACCGCATCGGCGCAGACGCCCGCACCGGCCGTAGCTCCGGTCGCAGCACAACGTCCTCAAATGGCGGCCATCGGCGTGCCTATCGCCGGTATGCCCTTCGTCCATGATCCTTCAACCGTGGTCCACTTCCACGGAAAGTACTTCGTCTTCTCCACTGGCCGCGGAGCACCCTTCTACTCCTCGCCCGACACAGTCACCTGGACGCATGAAGGCAGCGTCTTTACCCAGATTCCCGACGCAGTGCATGCGCTGGTGCCCAAGAATAACGGCACCGACGTCTGGGCGCCGGACATCATCCGCATGAACAACCAGTTCTATCTCTATTACGCCGTATCGAGCTGGGGCGTCTTCCAATCGGCGATTGGCCTCGCCACCAACCCGGTTCTCGACCCCAGGGACCCGGCCTACAAATGGACCGATCACGGCGTCGTAGTCAGCTCTAACGGCACCGAAGACCTCAACGCCATCGATCCCGGCGTCATCCTCGCGCCCGACGGCACGCTATGGATCTGCTACGGCTCGTACCACGGCAGCATCCGCGTCACCCAGCTTGACCCGCACACCGGCCTTGCTCTCGCGCCCAATACCCTCGGTGCTCCCATTGCCACGGCCCGCGAGTCCGAGGCCTCCGACATCATCTCCCACGACGGCTTCTTCTATCTCTTCGTCAATCACGGAAGCTGCTGCAAGGGTAAGGACAGCACATACAACATCCGCGTAGGCCGCGCGCGCACCATCACCGGCCCGTATCTCGACCGCGACGGCAAGCCAATGTCCGAAGGTGGCGGTACGCTCTTTCTCGCCTCCGACGCCACACGCATCGGCCCCGGCCACTTCGGTCGTGTAGTCGATTACGATGCACCGTCAACTGGCCCCGAGCGCTTCAGCATCCACTACGAGGCAGACATGAAGCGCGACGGACGCTCCGTGCTCGACATCCGTCCTCTGTCATGGTCTCCCGACGGCTGGCCCATCGCCGGCGATCATTCCGCCGTTTCTACGGACGCCGCGGCCACTACCGCAGATCACCTGTGCGACTCGATGTGATACGTCCCCGCAGGTCGCACATAGATGAGTGGATCGCTGGGATGAACTCGAATCGTGCTGCGCGGTGCGGCTAGTTTTCCGTTGATCTTGATCTCCCTGCTGAACTCAGCTGGTATTTCGATCTGCCCTAACGCGGGAATCGTTACATCCATCGTCAGCTTGTCTCCGTCGCGCGACCAGGTGCTGGATATGAGTCCCAGCTTAGATTGGTAACTCGCCGCAACGTGAGTGAGATCGCCCACAATAGCAGGCTTAATAGAGATTTGACCGTCACCATTGTTTGACCCGGATGTCAGATCGACATGAATCCCGGCCAGTCCGCGATAGAACCACTCCTCGGCATGGCCCAGCATGAAGTGGTTCTGCGACGAGCCGGGATTTGCGTCCCATGCCTCAGTCAGTGTCGTCGCTCCATGCGCAAGCTGATCGCCATAGCTCGGCTTCAAGCGATTC
>CAWERM010000049.1:0-6072 GCA_963810995.1 uncultured Acidobacteriaceae bacterium
ATGGGCGCAACCGTACTTCGCGCGACTTTGAGCGTGAGCCGAGACGCGATGGCCGCTCCGACCGCAATGAACGCGAGGAGGGCCGACGCAACCAGCGCAACGACGCACCCGTTGCCGGCGCCGCAGCCGCTGCTGCCATCTTTGAGCAAGAATTCAGGCATTCAGAGCCCGCGCCCATCGCGGAGACGGTCCAGGAATTCAATCAACAGAGAGAAGCTGAGACCCACATCACGGAGATCGCGGAGACTCCAGAACCCGCCGTGCAGGCCGCGCCGGAGCCAGTCGCTGTTGACGCACCGCAGCCAACTCCACAGGTTGAAGTGGAGTACGAACCGGAAAATGCCTCGGCATCCTATCGCGTCGATCCCTCGGCTCCCAGTGAATTTCGCCAGAGCACTCCGATTCTGGAACCAATACCGGAATCGCGGGTCGAGACAGTCGTCGAAGTCGCTGCCGAGCCTCTCACAGTGCCCCATGACATTACTTCCATTACTCCCGCGGGCGAGATGATCTCCGAGCCGCAAGAAATTCTTCCGGTCGAGGCCCAGGCCGCTGCTGAATCACTCGTACAAGGCGAATCCGCCTTCGCGCCGGGGCAAGGAGTGCTGGCCGAAGAGCCGTTAGAAGAGGAAGATGCTCCGCCCCCGAGCATCCACGCCAGCTCCATCGAGGAGATGGATGACCTGGACGAAGAGACGGTGGAAGGAGCAACCGATCTGGGCACCATGCTGCGTGAGATGTCCATCGACCAGATCACCCGCACCGGACCTGAACTGGAAGAAGAGGATGACCTCGACGAGGACGAAGACTTTGAGGAAGACGACTTGGACGAAGAAGACCTCGAGGAAGAAGACGAGGACGACGAGGACCAGGAGCAGGATGGCAGCGACGACACTGAGCGGGCGGAAGAATCTGGGGACAATCTGGACGAGGCGGCTACGCGCACCAGCAACGATTTGGAAGAGGCTACAGGAACGAACGCGAATCGCGGCGAAGTGCAGCAAGGAGCACCTCGTACAGATCGAGGACGCGATGCAGATCGCCGCCCAGGACGGCGCGACGGACGACGCGATGGCCGTCGAGGGCGCGGGGACCGTCCGCGCAGCACCGGTGGATCGGGCGAACGCAGCCGCTTCGGACACAGCGGTGGCCGTGGACGCGCTACCATGCAGTCCACCAACCTGCCGGCCATCAGCGACCTGCTGAAGCCCGGGCAGGAGATTCTGGTGCAGATCGCCAAAGAGCCGATCGCCAAGAAGGGCGCACGCATCACCAGCCACATCGCTCTTCCCGGGCGATTCCTGGTCTTCATGCCCACGGTCAATCACACAGGCGTATCGCGCAAGATCGAATCCGATGCGGAACGCCGCAGGCTGAAGGAGATTCTACTGAGCGAGAAGGGCGATGCTAGCGGTGGATTCATCGTGCGCACCGCAGCCGAGGGAGCCACCGAGGAGGAGTTGCGCAGCGACCTGCGCTTCCTGCTGAACCTGTGGGCAGACATCAAGGCGCGCTCGGAATCGTCCAAGTCGCCGGCGCTGATCTACCACGACCTCAACCTGATCGAGCGCATCCTGCGCGACCAGGTGACAGACAACTTCTCCGCCATCTGGGTCGACACCGAGAGTGAGTACGAGCGTGTGCTGCGCTTCCTGCAGCGCTTCCAGCCCTCGTTGATCCGCCGCGTCAAGCTGTATCTGAAGGACACTCCGCTATTCGAGCAGTTCGGCATCACGGAGGAGATCAACAAGGCGTTGCGCTCGAAGGTGTGGTTGAAGTCCGGTGGGTCGATCGTGATCAATCAGACCGAGGCGCTGGTGGCCATCGACATCAACACCGGCAAGTATGTGGGCAAGACGGCGCGGCTGGAAGACACCATCGTTAAGACCAACCTGGATGCGATTCCGGAGATTGTGCGCCAGATCCGCCTGCGCGACCTGGGCGGCATCATCATCATCGACTTCATCGACATGGACGAGCGAAAGAACCGCAACCGCGTCATGGCCGCCCTGGAAGACGAGTTGAAGCTCGACCGCGCACCGTCCAAGGTCCTCCAGTTCAACGATTTTGGCCTGGTTGCCATCACCCGCAAGCGGGTCAAGCAGTCGCTGGAACGCACGCTTTCCACCACCTGCACGGTCTGCGAAGGCACCGGAATGGTCAAGTCACCGGTCACCGTCTGCAACGACATCTTCATCGAGATGCGCAAGATGCACAAGACGCTGGAGCGCGGCGACATCATGCTGCGCGTACACCCGGAGGTGGTCAAACAACTCAAGTCGTCGGGCGCGAAGTGGCTGCTGGAGATGGAAGAGATGGTGGGCAAGACCATCCTGGTCAAGAGCGACCCCGCCCTGCACCCCGAGCAGTTCGACATACACTAAGGAATCTCTCCGCGAAAAGTGATCCAAAATGCTCAATTGCGCGTCTTACACTAGCAATAAGTGGATTGGGTTGGGCCGGAGAGAGACCGGCACAACTAACTCACACGATTCGGGTTCAACCACCCGAAGGACTTTGTACTCAAGAGGGAGTCATTTAAAAATGAACATCCACCGTAGTCTCTTCGGTATCGCATGCCGCACCATGGCACTCAGCTTCCTGATGGCGGGAACGGTCGCGCTGGCGCATGCGCAGCAGGCACCGACCGCGGCGTCGACCATGAAGGCGCCGCTGATGTTGGCATCGGAATCATCGGCCAGCCTTGCCTCCGCTTCCAGCAGCAGTTCTTCCTCTTCGAACGCCGCCGCGGCAGAGGACAGCTTCAATCTGGGGTCTGCCGCGCTGACCGGTTCGCAGCCGCCGCCACGCCGCCGCTATGGCCGGCCCAACTACGCCGGAGGCAACAGCAACGCGGACGGCTCGGAGAAGTACACCTTCCTGGCGGGGATGGGACTCTCCGATCCAATCGGCAACACTCATAAGTACGAAACGCCCAGCTACGGATACCAGTTTGGCGGAGGACGCAACTTTAACAAGGTCTACGGCGTGCTGCTACAGTTCGACTACGACCACTTTGGCCTGCAGGGCGCCACGTTGAGCAACCAGACTTATGTCTACAACTACTGCACACAGGCTGATATGAATGCAGGTCTTTGCTCACCAGTGGGCCCAGGGAATCTTCCTAATGTTACTCCGGGCCAACTGGATGGCAACAACCACGTCTGGTCGTTTAGCCTGAACCCCACCTTTACTCTTCCGACGGAAGGTTCGGCCGGCGCCTACTTCGTCATCGGTGCCGGCTTCTATCACAAGGTCACCAACTTCACGGTGCCCTCGGTTGGTGAGTACTGCGACTATTACTATGGCTGCTATGAGTACCAAGCGAACCAGGTGATCGACCACTACACCTCCAACGCCGCCGGATTCAGTGGCGGTTTCGGCCTCACCTACAAGTTCTCCAAGTTCTCCAACGAGCGGTTCTACATGGAGGCGCGCTACGTCTTCATCCCCAACTCGCAACGCTATGGGCTTACCGCCCAAAACGTCAGCACGTCGTTCGGCGCCACCTACACAGGCGCGAACGACTACCCGCAGAACAGCAACCGCACCACCTTTATCCCTGTAAAGTTCGGCATACGCTTCTAGGCGTTCGCAGCATACTGCATATTCGACGAGGCCCGGCCAACCAGCCGGGTTTCGCTGTGTCTACCTTAGGGGCAGACTATACACTCCACGGATTGATGACCGTGACGCCGCAATGCTCGAAGTGTTTTTCGTTACGTGTTGCAATCGAAAATCCTTTGCTAGCGGCAATGGCTGCAATCTGTATATCCGGCACGTCTATTTGAAATCCCTCCTGCTCCATTCTCGACGCTATTTCGGCGTAGCGTACTGCGGCCAGATGATCGAATGGCAGCGGCTCCAGGATCGAGAACAGAAACTCCTCCGCGAGCAACGAGAGTTCGCGTCTTCTTCTGCCTTCTGGCAGCCGCGCCAAGCCGTACCATATCTCTGCCTCGTTGATCGCAGTTGTCCGAAAGGATGAGAGATGCAATCCATTGAACCAATTCAGGACCGATACGACTGGAAGCGGCCCCATCAGAGCCGAGATCACATTGGTGTCCAGGATGATTGTCTCTGCCACTAACTGAAGTCCGGAATCTCGCGATGAGACTGTCCTCGCGGGGGAATCTCAATGTCCAGTGGGCCATAGTTGTCGACAGCCGCTCGCATGAGTTGGACAAACTGTGCGCCGGTTAGCCCCTCTCGCGGCGGGATTTCAACGTCCATTGGCCCGTACTTCTCCACCAGTTTGCGTACACGGAGATACAGGTGCTCCCTTGGCTCCGGCCTTGCGGCAGCCTGCTCAAGAATGGCTCGCGCTTCAGCCTCCATCGAACGCCCATGTACGGCGGCGCGGACGCGGATGCCCTCCTTCGCTGAATCTTTGAGATTGCGGATGTGTAGTGTCGCCATGCAAGCAATGATAGCATTGCTTGCACTCGGTAACAACTGCAACCGTATTCAGATCCCCATGGGGTAGGGCTTTTCGTGCATATCGGGCGAGCCGCTTGCCTCCTTGCCGGCGCGCTCGAAGAGCCCCTGAAAGAGGCTGAGCAGGCCGGTGTACCAGTAGCCCAGCACAAACAGCAGCAGGAAGGGCACGGTGAAATAGTTCTCCGTAGTCATGGCGTACCACACCGTCCACGCGAAGTAGGTGCCGATCAGCAGCTCGATCCACGGGACGATGCCCAGCCGCTTACGATATATCTTGGCCTGGCTGGCCTCGCCTTTCTTCTTGACGCGATACTTCGGCGTACGTGCAAATGCAGTTTTATATCCGAAGAGCGCCTCCATCACCGCCTTGGTGTTGGTGATGGTGAGGCCAACGCCTAGGGCCATCAGGAATGGAACATAGAGAAACGTCTTGTACCAGGTCTTGGGGAAGAGCTCTTTTTGGCTGACCAGATAGAAGGTGGAGACCGACATGGTGCTGGCGATGAAGAGCGGGAAATCGATCAGCAGCATCTGCACATAGCCCTGCCAACTGCGGATGATCATGGCCGGCATCAGCAGCACGCTGAGCACAATCATCAGCGGGTAGCTGATGTTCGCCGTTAAGTGGTACCACGCCTCCAGCTTGGTGTGCCAGGGCGCGTCGCTCTTCATCACGCGCGGCAGGATCTTTTTGCCGGTCTGGATGAGACCCTTGGCCCAGCGCGCCTGTTGGGTCTTGAAGGCGGTCATCTCGATAGGCAGCTCAGCGGGGCACTCCACGTCTTGTAGGTACTTGAACTTCCAGCCGGTCATCTGCACGCGATAGCTGAGGTCGGTGTCTTCGGTCAGGGTATCGTGCTGCCACCCTCCGCCGTCGGAGATGGCCTGACGCCGCCAGACGCCCGCCGTGCCGTTGAAGTTGAAGAAGACGCCGGAGCGTGAACGGCCGCCATGTTCCAGCACGAAGTGGCCGTCCAGCAGGATGGCCTCCACCTGGGTCATAAAGCTGTAGTTGCGGTTCAGGTGGGTCCAGCGGGTCTGCACCATGCCGATGCCCGGCTCGGCGAAGTGGTCCACCACCTTCATCAGCCAGTCGGGGGCGGGCACGAAGTCTGCGTCGAAGATGGCGACCAGCTCGCCGCGCGCGACTTTCAGTCCCTCGTCCAGCGCGCCTGCCTTGTAGCCGTGCCGGTTCGTGCGATGCAGATGCACGATGGGCTGCGGCGGCAGGCCCGCGGTGCCATGCGCATAGCGCTCGACGATCTCCTTGGCCACCTGCACCGTCTCGTCGGTGGAGTCGTCGAGCAACTGAACCTCAAAACGGTCTCGCGGATAGTCGAGCCGGCAGACCGCGTCGATCAGCCGGTCGATGACGAACTGCTCGTTGAAGATGGGCAATTGCACGGTGACAAACGGCAGCTCGCCTGGGGCATAGTGCCCGCCCGGATGGTCCCATTGAGCCTTCTTCTTCTTGTTGTGGTAGTACAGCCACACCAACTGATAGCGATGGATGCCGTAAAACGCCAGGATCACCATGACGATGAAGTAGGGAATCAGGATGGCAAGATCGAATGTGTTCCAGCGGTAGAGCCCACGGAAGGTGTGGTCGCCATAGTGCGTGTGCAGGTAATG
>CAWERM010000050.1:0-8654 GCA_963810995.1 uncultured Acidobacteriaceae bacterium
CAATTGCTGAACGGAGAACTGATAGCGGCATGAGTCACAGTCGAACACTTTACGGTCGTACACGCGGGAAATCTTGGGCGAGTCGCACCGGGGGCACGTCACCCGATCCGGCCAACGCAGAGCCTCAAGGTATTCCCGGCAATTATCATCGTTTCCAAACTCGCGTAACACTTGGCAAATGGTAGGTGCTTTCATGGCTCAGTCTCCGAGGAAATCGAAGAAGCATCCGAAGGACATGACAAGCGAAGAAGCAATCCGTCATGTCTTCCACCCTAAGATCGTCAAACACTTGAAAGCAAAGGTGGAGGAGCTAAATCGTGTCTCAACAAAGACAGAATAGCAAAGTAACTACCTTGTGTCAAGGGGATAATCTTCAAGTGAAATTATAAATACCCCGACTGAAAAACCTACATAACCTCCACAACCTTCTCAACTTTCTTGCTTCCTGCTGTTTGCTGGCCATGGAAGCTCTCAGTCTCTGTGAGCAGTTCCTCCTCAAAGTACACCGCGGCGAGTTGCTGGATCAGGGAAAGGCCATCTACGACCCAGTGATTCCGATCTGTCAGATTGCTCAGTAGGGCGGCTGTTCGCTTGTCGAGGTATGGCTCCGAAACCAGATTGGTTAGACAACCCAGCAGAGTACGCCAGGGTCGCTCCGCCGGAATCCGGCCGGCAGGGCCGCGCGCCGGTAGGAATTGCATAGAAGGTGCAGAACGACCCCTGCGTCATGGGCGGGGCCTGTGATGATCAAGCACGGAAGAACGGTGAGGTTTGATATGACGCAAAAAGGACGACATAGGAGGGGGCTATTTGCGTTGCCAGGTCTGTCCGTCGGAGCTGGTATAGATGACGCCGGAGTCGGTGGTGAGTTCAAAGGCCGGCACCTGCGAGGCGAGGGCCTGCTGTTGTTGCATGGCTACTGCGGCGTTCACAGCATTTGTTGCGGTGTTGGCTTGCTGAACTGGGGAATAGGGCTGGGAGAGACGGAGCGAGAGTGCATGACCCTGCCACTGAACCGGGACGGGAAGCCAGGTTACACCGGCGTCGTCGCTGAGGAAGAGGGTTCCGGCTGAATCGAGGGCGAGGGTACGGCTGGTGTTTTCAACCACCGAAAGTGCGGGGAGTTTGCTGGGCAAAGTGGGGGGACGTTTCCCGCCCGCGAGTGCGGCTGCGCTCGTACCGGTCGATAACGCATCAACCGCACTGGCCGGAGCTGTAGTCGTGACGACTGAACCGCCGCCCTGTGCCGCAATGTTGGATACAGGCACGCCTTCCACGTAGTTCTGGTTGAGGTTGGTCCGCCCGGTGCCTCCATAGATGCCCGAGGCTCCGGCGGTTAAACCCTGGTTGGTTGCGTTGGCAGGATTTTTTTGGACGCCGGGCATCAGATATTGGAAGGCAGTGGGATCGCGCGGGCCTCCTTGCATAGACAAAGGCAGCGAGGCATAGAGCTCGATTTTCGCTTGTCCCGCCCTGCCCAGTGCTACCGCCCGACGCCTTGGTTCGCTGAACAATCTCACCTCTCTCGGGCGTCTTCGGCGTAAACTGCGCCTCCTGCACAATCTGGGGCGGAGCAATTGGGGTTGGAGTGACAGGGGCAGCGGTAGCCGTCATTTGTTCCGTCTTGATGGGTTGCAGCTTCATTTGTCTGGTTGCGAGGGTAGATTTCGGTGGAACTCGTACAGGGGACGCGGGAGCGATGGACTTACTTGGTGAAGCTGGGAGTAGTGGTTGTGGCTGCTTGATCGAGGCGGTGGTGGTTGTGATGGTATGGCTACGGGGGGTGGGATTTTTGCGCAGATAGAGCGTTAGCAGGATAAGGCATGCGATCGCAGTAGCGGGGATTGCGAGGCCCCAGCCGGAGAGCCATTCTGAGAACCAGGGCCGGCGGATGGGGGCGACATGCGATTGAGGGGCCTCGATGGGATCGACTTGTTGAGCGAGATAGACCAGGGCACGGCAGTCGGGGCAGACGACAAGATGAGTGAGCATCTGCTGCTGCTCGTGTGGGGGGAGCGCGTGCTCGGTGAAGGCGCTGAGCTGTTCCGCGTCTGGATGGTGCCCGGGTTGGAAGAGATCGTTCATTTGGCTACTGGCAGCTGATTACTGACTGTTGCATGCACGTTCGTTACTGCTGGTATGACGTGAGGCGCCCTATCGGAGAACGGTTGAGTTTGGGAAGTTTGCAGCAGTGTCCTCAGGTTTATTTCCAGGTCGCGCGGGTCGGCGCCGAGGGCCTCTTCGGCGGCGCGTTTGCTAAGTCCATCAGCCTGGAGGTTACGCAGGAGCTGCTTGCGTAGGTTGGCGGTTATCCGCTTTAGCTTGCGGCTGACAGTGGTCTCATGGACGTGGAGCAGATGTGCAATCTGCAGCAGGGTCTGTTGGTCGAGGAAGTAAGCGGCAAGCAGGAAACGGTCTTGCGGCGGGAGCTCTTCGAGTGTGCTCGCGACGGCATGGATGAGGCGGTCGAGTTCGGCGGTGAGTGGCGTGATCAACGCGGATGGTGCAGCGGCTACTTCGCTCCCTTCAATGGCTTCCAGGGATGTTTCGCGGTAGGTTCGGCGGTGATGATCGACGTGGCGCTGGGCCAGGGTGGTGCGAAGCCATCCAAGCAGGGAACCACGACCAGAGTAGGAGGCGAGTGGCGACCGGCGTTCGCCGCCTGATGTCGCCAGGCCGAAGAGTTCGGCATAGAGCGAGTCGGCGAGGTCGTGTCCGAGCGTGGCGGACCCGGTGATGGCAATAGCGGCCTGGGTGAGCGGCACGCGGTAGAGGCTGAAGAAACGTTGCCAGGCGGGCTCACGACCGAGAGCGCAGGCCTGGGCCAGTGCGAGTTCGGAAAGGCGGAGGGCGCGGTAGAACGCGATCTGCTGGTCAGAGGTTGGGCGGGTTTCGGGAGGCTGATTGTAGCGGTGCTTAGCACCGACGGCGGCGAGCGCTGCACTGAATTCGACTTGGGTAAGGCCGCAGGATGCTGCCTCGGAGATGCGCCATAGCTCTTCGATGAGGGCGGGCGAGAGCCCGGAGATCGTGGCAAGAGTAACGTCGTCCTCCGCGGCAGAGGCGCTGGCGAGAGATGGTTGAGCGCACGGCAGGGCGAGGATAATCTCACCGGGCTGGGAGGAGGCCGTGTCCACGCTCTTGAAGATACACCTGCGGATGGGCCAGTACCCGTAAAAAAAGCGAGCCCCGAGTAGAACTCAGGGCAGGTCAGCGGCGCCCGATTTCTGTATTTACAGAACCGGGCGCCCTTCAGTTAGAGGGTCTCATCGATCTGTAGCGTTTCGATCTTGCTGGCCAGATCGTCCTTCGCTGCCTGAAGGTTCGCCTGGGCTGCGACTAAGTCCTTCTGCGCTGCCGTAATCTGGTCTTCGGTCGCATTCAGGTCGCGCACAAACCGTTCGCGCGAAGCTTTGTCCGAATTCTCCAGCGCGGTGACGTTGGCTTGCTGCCGCTCCTCATCGGTGTGCAGTGTATTGATATGTTCATTAACCTTGTCCAACTCCGTCTGCATGTCGGCAACATGCCTGTGTGCCTCCAGAATCGGCTGTAGCACTGCTTCAAATGCGGTGTTGTCTCCAGTTTGTTTGAGGATGAACGTGAGCTGGCTGTCGTTCGAGTTGCTAAGTTGGTATCGGGTCTCGCCAGGCTCTATCTCGGTCACATGCAGGCGCACCGTTTCGTTCGGCTTGGTCTCCACGCGGAAGCGGTAGACGGACGGCGTCGTCTCCGCCGGCGTCTGGTCTGGGTCTAGCTTGTACCCGGAGTGAATTGGGTGCTCAACCACCACGGTGCGTGGTTCGTCGGCGGCGTTGCGCACAACATACGTGGTCTCCGCAATCTGCGAATTGTGCAAGATGACAATCCCCCTCGAAGCGGAGACCGAGGTAACCCGGCTGGTGTTGCTCTGCGGGTCCGGGGTCACGCGCACAGCCTGGTCCACTGCATACGAGAGCAGCCGCTTTTCGTCGGGATGGATCGGCTCCAGCAGGCCTTCGCCGCCGAAGTTGCCGTCCTCGATAATCGAAAACGAACCGCGATCCAGTGTCAGCTTTGACGTGTTGGTGACCCACAGCGCGCACAGCGGAACCGGCTGCTGCCGCGACCATAGCGTCACCCGCTCCGCGTCGATCTTGGTCTGCAGGATAGGAACCAGCGCCGACTCGTTCTTGTGAATTGTAATCGGCTCGGTAATGTTGTAGGCAAAGTAATCGTCAAACGCCGCCGTTTGTGCATTCCCCGCAAACGACGACGCGGCAGCTTGTGCGAAGGTCTGGCCGCCTCCCTGCGCGCTGATGTTGTCAATCGGCACGCCTTCGACGTAGTTCTGGTTGAGGTTGTTCTGGCCGGTACCGCCATAGATGCCCGAGCTGCCTGTGGTTATGCCGGGCATCAGATATTGAAATGCAGTGGGATCGCGCGGGCCACCCTGCAAGGACAAAGGAAGCGAGGTATAGAGTTGATTCTCAGTTGCCCCGCCCGCCGCCTTGGCCCGCTGAACCATCTCGCCGCTCTGGTGCGTCTGTGGCGTCAGTTGGGCCTCCTGCGCGATTGCAATATGTGGCCGCTGACTGTAGATCGGTTGAGACAGCGGCTGAATGAAGCTCTGCGGAGCGCCGGCAATCAGGGAGAGCTGCACGTTGATCCAGTCCGCGCCGGTCGTGTTGTCCACCACCGACCAGCCCTGTAGCATCGCCGACTGAGGTGTGTAGGCAGTCGCCGAACCGCTCGCCACCTTCCGATCGGTGAAGATAATCCTGTAGGTGGACTTCCAGATCGGCACTTCGCTGATGTAGCTGACGCGCAGCTCGCGTGTACCCGTTCCATTGTCCTGCAAGGTCAGATGACGCAACCCCTGATTGCGCGTGCCGGCCAACAGTTCGAGGTAGCGCATCACATCCTGGTGCAGTTCGGTGTCCAGCAGATGCACCTCGGTGGCAGGTGTCAGCTCTACTGTGCGGACGTCGCCTGACTCGCCGATCACGGTAACCTGTCGCCGTTCGCTCGCAGGCTGGTTATTGCCGGCGGGCGAGTTGACCTCTTCTATATTCATCAATCGCCCTGTAACGGTTACTCCGCCAGACCGCACCTCGATCCTCGCTCCACGGATCGCGTTGTAGAAGTCGAGCGCGCTAGGGGCTTGGTCCAGCGCCAACGGAAGCGCCTTCAGTTGCTGCTCCAGGGGTTGGGTCGAGTTGTAGTCCGCGCCCGCGATCCGTCCGCCATTGAGGTCGATCGCCGTCAGCGACTGTAGCACGTCGTCGAGCTGCGACGTAGTGAAGTCGATATTAACGCTCTGGTCGCCAGTCACGCGGCCGGCATGCTCAAAGAATCCGACGCCGTTTTTGTAGAGCGAAACCCGGCTGACAGGGAGCTGTGCGGGAGGTTCGGCGCGGGGTGACAGAGTGTGGTGTGCGCTACCAGCGGCAACTTCGGTTGCAACCTTGGTCGCGGGAGTGCAGGATTGGCCGTTTAGCGTAACCGGGATGATGCCGAGGGCTAACAAGAGTGAGGGTATGAGATGGGTCTGGCGCATGGTTGGCTTCCTTTCTGCTTGCAGAGTTCTTGCCGCGGGTCGTCTCGCTGATAACGATTCGCTGCTAACCGAGGAACGGGGGCCACGGAGAAACTTGCAGGAAATCTTTAGCCATCCGGGGAGTGGGATGGGACTGGATGAGAAGGCGATGGAAGCGGTGAGACAATACCGGTTCAAAGCTGCGACGGAGAATGGCAAACCGGTCGCGGTGTATCTGAACGTCGAGGTCAACTTCGAGATATTTTGAGACGAATGACACCATGCCGATGAGACAGATCGACCCGTGCTGCGAAAGGCTGGGTAGGTGGAATCTTAAGCAATGGCTAAGCGCACGCGATGTGCCTCAGTAGTAGGTTATTGGACAGTAAAAGAGGCGCATTCTGAATGACGCGATCGTCAACTGCCGGTCACTTGACCGCAAACTCCTGCCGGCTCAGACGGTCGACGCATCACTTGCTTGGAGTTTACTGGCCGAATATTTTACAGCCGCTAATTCGCAGAAGGACGCTCGATGTGGTCGATGACCAGCACGTCCACCGGCGCTTTCGTCGACTCCAGTTTCAGCCCAAGTTGCTCGTCCAACGCCGTAAAGATGGAGGCCTGCCCCTCCGGCGCAGCCAGCGGCAGGTTTGGCCCCGACTGGCCGGGTATATCCGGCACCCAGTTCAGCGTGAGGTTATAGTTCCCCGTCAGGCCGGTCTTGTTCACAATTGGCCGTCCCCTCAGCCCAAACCACGGCGCATAAAGCATCCCATCCAGAGTGGAGTTGCGAATCCGCACTCCATCCTTCGTCGCCACCCAGCTACCACTCATCTGCGCGGCCACCGCTGTGCCATCAGCCGGAGGCGGATTCGGTGGCGGTAGCTTCGCCCCGCCTTTGGCAATGGTCAACTCCCAGACCGGCCTCTCGCGCGTTTCCATATGCGCCTTCAGCTGGAAACGCTCCACCAGCAGCGATTGCATTATCAGCAGGGCTTGGTCGTAGCGCTCGCTGCCGGTCATCATCTGCATTGCGGCAAACACCTCATCCGGAATCTTCCCCTCGACCTGGTAGATGTCCTTATCCATCCAGTCCGGGCCGCCTTCTACCCGTTCCAGCGTCGACACGCCGTACGCCTGCGCCACCAGACCCCGCGTCGACGACATCATATCCATAATCTGCTTCGAACCCGGAGGCGTCATCGTGAACATGGCTTTCGGATCGTGTGGCTTGATTGTCGCCACCTCAAACTTCACCCCAGCCACCGCACCGGATGCACCACCTGTTGCTGCCCCAGCCTGCTGCGCATACGCGATCCGGACTGGTACGGCATTCGTCGCACCCACTTCCCCAGTCGGCGTCCCGCCGCCATTCACAGGGTGCGCAGCAATGTACGCCTCAATCTGCTTGTGGTCCACCTCCCATCTGGTTCCGTGATCCAGCGCAATCTCCTCCAGGAAGAAGAGGAAGGCCGTCGCGTCGCTACGCTGCGGCACATGCCACTCAGGGACGCCGAACGTCCCGCCGGGATGCAGTCCGTTGTATGGCACCACCGTCTCGCCCTTATCGAACTCCAGACCGCTGGGCAGCACATACACCCAGCCCATGCGGAAGAAGACGATGTCGTCATTACTCTTGCTGTCAATACGCGCTCCTACAAGCAGATCGTTTCTACCGGTATCGTCCCTGCTTCTACTGAAGTTACCCGAAGTGATGACGGCGGGCGCGTCCGGTTGAGGAATCCAACTCTCGCCCATCCCGTAGCGGACCTCTGGTTGGGCCGTCGCTTGCTCTGCATTTGGAACCGCCGTATTCGCCTGCACCTCCGCGATCAATCCGGTCGACGGCGTCGGCACCTGTGCAATCATCGCGTGCGCCGCAGTGCGGAACGGAGACGGAGCCGCATTCACCACAGCCAACATCACCCGCTGCGCCGCCTCAGATTGCCCCAGCAGGATCGGTGTGGCGATTACAAGGACACCAAACAACGCCAGCGCAATCTTCTTACCCATGCTCATTTGTTCCAGACGCAGCGTCATAATCGACAGGACCCTCTTGCTCAGGTCCGCCCCTGTGATTCCAGAGACACAGACCAGCGGCGACTCCACACAGAACCGGCAGGCCTTGAGCAGGCTCTCCGCATATATACCCGGCCTGCTGCCCATCTGCACTACCGCTTCGTCGCAGGCGCGCTCGCGCTCCTCCACCATCCGCCGTTCCATCCACCACACCAGGGGATGAAACCAGAAGGCCGCCTCCACCACCATGTGAAGGAGCGCTGTCAGATTGTCGCGCCGCTGCGCGTGTCCCAGCTCGTGGGCCAGAATCGCCTCAATATGCTCGTCCTTCAACCGCTCCGACAGCCGCTGCGGCCAGATGAGCACGGGACGGAAGATGCCGAACATCCCGGCTCCATCAGCTCTGCGACATCAACAGGGGGACCTGCCTGCCCGCGCCCATGGCATTGTGCAATCGGCGGAGATCTCCCACTCACGCCCGTCTTCCACCAGCACCGCCTGCCGCAGCGTCTTCGCCACCTGCCGCCAGCGCACACCCCAGACAGCCAACACGACTATCACACCGCAGAGCCAAATAATTACCAGCGTCAGCGGAATCATGTGTTCGAAGCGCTGCAACGGCGAAGCCTGTACCACCACCGGCGCAAAGTCCATTGGCGTCTGGGTAAACGGCTGTGTCACCGTGTCCATTGCGTAACTGAACGGCATCGCGACAACGACATGCTGCGGCCTGGGCAGCAAACTCCCCAGTCCGACCAGCAGCGAGAAGGGGATCAGAAACTTCACCGATGCCGCGAACCAAAGCCCATAGCGAACCCAGGCCTGGTTCCTGCGCAGTAGCAGCGTCGCCACCCAGACGACCGCAATAAACACGGTTGACTGCCAAATAATTCCCAACTGCCGTTCCTATGGAAGACAGCCATTCCGTCATAGCGCCTCGCCTCCGTCCTTCAGTCTTTTCAGCGTCTTCTCCGCAAACTCAGCATCCTCCAGCGTCAGCTTGCCCGCTTGGTGGTTGGTGGCCCGGCTTTTTTTTTTTTTTTTTTTTTTTTTTTTTTTTTTTTTTTTTTTTGTGTGTGTGTGTGTGTGTGTGTGTGTGTGTGTGTGTGTGTGTGTGTGT
>CAWERM010000051.1:0-15257 GCA_963810995.1 uncultured Acidobacteriaceae bacterium
TCCTTCATCAGGTCGGACTTGGTATGCAGGCGGCCCGCTGTATCGACGATGAGCACATCGGTGGCGCGCGCTTTGGCCGCGGTACACGCGTCATAGAGCGCAGCCGAGGGATCGCCGCCGGTCTTGGTTTTGATGATGGGAACATCGCAGCGCGCGGCCCAGATTTCAAGCTGCTCGATGGCCGCGGCGCGGAAGGTGTCTGCCGCGCATAGCAACACGGAGCGGCCCTGGGCAACGTAGTACGCCGCCAGCTTGCCAGCGGAGGTGGTCTTGCCGGTGCCGTTGACACCCACCATCATCACGACTTCGGGCGCGGCGGCGGGAGAAACATCCACGGTGGCCACCGCGTCGAGGACGGACTTCAGTTCGAGCTTGAGTAGCCGCTTCAGCTCTTCTCCGCCTTCGATCCCCTGGCGCAAGCCACGCTGGCGCAGGCCCTCGATGATGGTGCGCGCGGTCGCGCTTCCAATGTCGGCGGCAAGCAGCACCGACTCCAGCTCTGCCAGCGAGACTTCATCCACCTCGCGGGTGAGCGCCAGCACTGAACCGATCGACTCGGAGAAGGAGTCACGCGTGCGCGCCACCGCCTGCCGCATACGGTCGAAGAGGCCGCGCGCCTGCAAATCCTTGCCTTCGTCTGTGTGTTCGGAGCCGGACCCGCGCTTGCCAAAGAGTGAAAAAGCCATGTGGGTCTAGTTTATCAACCGGACTCGGCGCGCCGCTGACGGCAACTGCTACTCGTCCTTACCGGGGCGCGTCATCAGTTCGTGGATGGCCACTTTGGGGCTCTTGCCGCGGTGCAGGACGGCGTCCATCTGCTCGGTGATGGGCATCTCCACGCCATAGCGCGCGGCCAGCCCCAGCGCTGCCGCTGTACTCAACACACCCTCCGCGACCTTGCCGTTCATCTCTTGCAGAATGACTGCCAGCTTGCGTCCCTTGCCCAGTTCGATGCCCACCATGCGGTTGCGCGAGAGCGATCCGGTGCAGGTGAGCACCAGGTCGCCCATCCCGGAGAGTCCGGCCAGGGTCTGGCGCTGTCCGCCGCAGGCCACGGCCAGCCGCGTTATTTCGGCGATCCCGCGCGTGATGAGCGCCGCCGCCGGGTTGTAGCCAAGGTCCAAGCCATGCACCACGCCCGCAGCCAGCGCAATCACATTCTTCAGCGCTCCGCCCAGTTCCACGCCGGTCACGTCTTCATTGGTATAGATACGCAGCGTGGGCGAGTTGCACGCTCGCTGGATGGCCTGGGCAACCTCCGGGGTCCCGGCGGCAACGATCGCAGTGGGAATTCCGGCGGCAACCTCGGCGGCAAACGACGGCCCGCTAAGCACTCCGCAAGGATTCTGGGTGATGGAGGCAATAACTTGCGACATGCGCAGCAGGCTGTTTTCCTCCAGTCCTTTGGTGGCGCTGACCAGTATCTGCTGCGGCGTCAGCAGCGGGGCAATCTGACCTAATACTCCGCGCAGATGCTCCGACGGCGTCACCAAGAGCACGATGTCCGCCGCCTTGACCGCAACCGCCAGGTCTGACGTTACCTGCACATCCGCCGGCACGGTGTAGCCGGGCAGGAAGAGGGAGTTGACACCTATCTGCTTCATCTCCTGGGTCAGTTCCGGCAGGAACGACCAGAGCGCAACCGAGTGGCCACCGCGACGCGCCAGCGAGATGGCCAACGCCGTCCCCCACGCACCAGCGCCTACAACCGCAATCCGGCTCATGCCTCTCCCTCTTCGATTTCCGATCCAGACTTGACCCCGAAGCGGCTCTCCGTGCCGCTCATCAGCCGACGGATGTTGCCATGATGCTTCACGATGATCAACAGAGGAATAAACAGGAACCCGAATTTAACCATCGGTGTGTGCTGGGGTACAAAGTAAAACCCAAAGAGCGGAAACGATGCCGAGCCGACAATCGACGCCAGCGAAACATAGCGTGTCAGTGCGAAGACCACGATAAAGACCAGCAGAATCCCCACCGCCGACGGCCAGGTCATAGCAAGTATGACACCCAGCGCGCTGGCCGCACCCTTGCCTCCGCGAAATCCCAGCCACACTGGAAACATATGGCCCATGACGGCGGCAACCGCAGCAGCCACCTGCACGTCGTAGACACCGGGCACAAGATGGCTCGCGATGACCACCGCCGCATAGGCCTTGCCCACATCCAGCAGCAACGTCACCATGCCGAGCTTGGTGCCGCCGGAGCGGGCCACATTGGTGGCGCCGATGTTGCCGCTTCCCTGCTCGCGAATGTCCGCCCTGCGGAAGAGGCGCACCAAAATATAGCCGAAGGGGATGGACCCCAGCAGATATGCGATCGAGATGGAGAGGACCCAGGGATTCATGGACGACTTATTTCTTCACCCTCAAGAGTCTATCAAGCCGGGGAAGGAGGATGCGCGGCGGGGAGATCACATCCGCTCCAACATGCTGCGGCGCAGCAGCTCCAGCGCGTGCTGGCTGGCCCAGTAGCGGACCCGTTCGCGGTCGCCGGAGATATTCAGCTCCGTCACCGAAGTGCCGCCGGTGAGACCGGCGTAGGAGATTGCGATGTAGACCAGGCCGATGGGCTTGTCGGCATCCGGCCCCGGCGCACCCGGCCCCGGCCCTGCGATTCCGGTGATCCCAATGCCAACGGAAGCACCGGTGCGGCGGCGAATTCCCTCGGCCAAGGCGCGCGCCACCGGTTCGCTCACTGGCCCTTCGCTGCGCACCAACTCTTCCGGCACCTCGGCGAATATAGTCTTCAGGCGGTCCGCGTAGACCACCGCTCCGCCCAAAAAGTAGCGCGAGCTTCCGGGAACCGCGGTGAGCCGCTGGGCCAGCAGACCGCCGGTGCAGCTCTCGGCCGCTGCTAGCGTCATGTGGCGCAGGCCAAGCATCAGCAGCACCACCTCTTCCAGCGACTCGCCATGCGACGAGAAGACGGCCTCGCCCATCTCCTGCTCGATCTTCTCCGCCAGCTCGTCGACGCGCGCCTGCGCCTCGGCCTCCGTTGGCTTGGAGCAGACGAAGTGCAACTGGATCTCCGCCGAACCGGCCAGGATGGTTGTGTCCACATCCTTGAATTTTTTATAGATGGGCGCGGTCTGCGCATCCACCTTGGACTCCGGTATGAGTGACATGCGCAACATGCGGCGGGCCATGTGGCGCTCCGGCAGCGTCGCGACGAGGCGCGGGCGGCACTCCGCCTGGTACATCGGCTCCAGTTCCTTGGGCGGACCGGGCAGCAGAACGACGATCTTGCGATGACGTCCCACTACGGTGTCGATGTACTGACCGGGCGCGCTGCCATTGGCGTTCAGCATCACCTCCGCGCCATCGATCACGTCGGCCTGGCGCGCATTGTTCTCCGGCATCTTCATGCGCCGCGCGGCAAATCGCTTGTACATGGCAGTGAGGACCTCCGGGTCGCGGCGGAGCCCAACGCCGAGAGCAGCGGCCGCGGCCTCGCGCGTGAGGTCGTCCTCGGTGGGGCCCAGTCCGCCGGAGAAGATCACAATGTCCGCGCGCTCCAGGGCAACCCGCGCCGCACCGGTCAGGTCTTTCAGGTTGTCGCCGACGATGGTCTTGAATGCGACCGAGACACCCAGCTCGTTCAGTTGGGTGGTGAGATAGAGCGAGTTGGTGTCCTGCCGGAAGGGCGTCAGCATCTCCGATCCGGCGGCAATAATCTCAGCGATCATAGATTAGTTCTACGCTGTCAATCCTACCTCGCTCCGCCCCTTCCTCCAATCCCATCAAGGATGGTTCGTGACGTAAACGGCATTTCTCAGGACCGATCCCATAAATCGGACAACCAATTTCCAATCCAACTTGCACCTACTTCTCGATACACTGGGTGGCCAACCACTGCATAATAGGCATCCCATCGGCAAGAATCAGTTCTTCGGCGGTTGATGGAGCAATCCTCGGAGTTGCCAAGCCCTTTCTTGTTCTTTTCGAATGAATGCAGGCATTGCGCACTTGATAGATGTAGGTTGCATACTCACCAATTATGTCCGGAGAGGCAAGATTAACTCCGCTCACCGACTCTCCACTTGATGTCGTCCTTGCCTGTGAAAGAGAAACAACAGCCTGTGACGGCAGGGAATGCAATTTAGCAAGCAGGGCACCCCGGGGCACAGCCCAGCGCAACACGGAGTCGATCTGTTGCTTTTCATTCCGAGCTTCAACGCCAAGCGCCACGGGTGCATCTTCAAAAAAGTACTCCAATACGTTGTAGTAGTTTTTAAACTGCGAGACAGGGGATTGATCCCGAAGGGCGGAAAAATAGTACGCGAGCAACTGCTCATCGTGATACGAGGATACTTCGAAACATTCCTGCTCAATGTAATAATTTGATTCGGAAGACATTCCCCTGCTAACAAGATAGCTGGAAGATTCCTTCTTTGGCCTCTGCGGTTCAATCACTTCGAACATCTCAACTTGCTCCAATGTCATTACAGTTCCGTCTATCTTGGTCATTGGGAGATGCGCTTCACCTGTACCTAAACTCGGATGGTCTTTTGTTCTTACGCAAACAGAGATGTCCATCGCTTGCTTGAGTGTCTGGCGATATTCTGTAAGAGCTTCTTCAAAGTAAGGTTTAAACAAGCACCAATCATAGACATATTTCTTGCTTGGATGGTCCCGATAAGAGCAATCAACGATACTTGGATCATTTAACGTGTCCAACACCAGGCACTGTAGGAGTCGCCAGTCGTAATGGAAGTAGTGCTCTTCAGGGTCATTCCGCCAGTACACGAACTCCGAAATCTTACTCGTCATCTTCGACCCGGTGTATTTCTTAGAGTATTCGTAAAGATAATTATCGATAACATACTCAATCTCACGCTCTGTTGGCGTAGGGACTCCTGCCTCGAATCGAACCCTTGCTACTGAATCTAGTCTCTCCAGAAAGTAAAATGGCTGGGCCGTTATCATTGGCTCGCCCATGATGCTCGGTACAATGACGACTGGAAAACTCAGACCACGAAAGAAGACTACTTTGCACAACCCTCGTGAATTTGTGAGGGGGAAGTCGAAGCTCACAGCCATGCTTATCCCTTTCAGTTACGACATCAGTTGGTAGGCACCTAATCCGTTCCCTTCAGTACGACGGAGGCTTCGACCTTCTTGTACCTCTCCACGGCAAACAGGATTCTGCCCCGCGTCACCAGATCGCGCACGGCCTTCGACAGATCGCTCCGCTCTTCCATCACAAAGTTCCTCACCTATTACACCAGCCGCCGCCCCTCAATATCCAAGGCAACATGGTAGAGCGCGTCGCGTGTGGCAAGCGCGGCGCATCCATCGTCCAGAAACGCCAGGCCGACGAGATTGTTGCCGGAGACGGCGAGCGAGGCCTCGCGCTGCGGCGTGATGCGCACAATCCCGCGCTGTCCGCGCAGCGATGCTGCGACGTACAGGTTGCCATCCACGTCGAAGGCCATGCCCTGCGCGCGGCCCAGTCCCTGATAGAAGACCGTGGTGCGGCCGTCGCGGTCGATGGCGTAGATGGACTGGTTGCTGGATGTTGTTGGTCCAGTGACGAAGAGTGTGCCCTCGTCGTTGAAGGCCAGGTGGTAGGCGGCCATGCTGGGCTCCAGCGTGGCGTAGACGAATATCTGGCGATCGCTGAGCGTACCGCCCTCAAGTCCTCCGGGCTGGCTACCTCTTTGGGCCACCTTGAAGATGGTGCCCGAGCGGTCGCCCACAAAGAGGTTGCCGTCCCGGTCGAAGGCGATGCCAGTGGCAATGCCCATGCCCTCGGCGTAGGTGGTGACCGCGCCCGCAGGCGAGATGCGATAGACGGTGCCCTCGTCGCGCGAGCTGGCGTAGAGATAACCTTCCGCGTCGAAGGCCAGCCCTGTGGCGTTGAGGATGCCGCGCACAAACGGGCGCATCTGAAAGTCGCGCGCAATGGAGTAGATCGACACCGGTACGCTCTGCCCGCGGGTACCGGAGAAGGTGGCGTAGACATTGCCCTCCGCATCCACCGCAGGATTGGCCACCGGATGCAGGCCCTCCGCCATGGGCACGGCGACGCGCAGATCGAGCGCATTGCTGGCCCTGCCGTCCGCGCGCTGCAACACCACCGGGCCGGAGATGGTGCCGTCGGGAACCTGAATCACGGTCCGTGCGGGCCGACTGAGTGCGAGATAAGCCGGTGTATCCCCCACCGTGACTTTAGGCAATAGAGCCGCTGTGTCCACACACTGCAGGCCGCTGCCGCGCAACTCCACCTCGCCGCCCGGCATTGCCGCAGGCGGAGTAAGCGAGAGTAACCGCGGCAGCTCAGCCTTCGGACTGCGAGTTCCAGCACTATGCAATAAAGCACTCATATCAACTTCAGCCTAGCCCGGCTGGCGGCGCAGTGCAAACTAGAGCCAGCGGGACAAGGCCAGCCCACAGGCCAGCGCCAGCGCTCCCGCCGCCACATCGTCCAGCATGATTCCGGTGCCCTCGGGCAGCGCTTCCAGCTTGCGGATAGGCCATGGCTTCCATATATCGAAGAGGCGGAAGAGCAAGAGCGCAAGCGCAGCGTGCTGCCAGTCGGGGCGGATTGCGATGAGCGCGATCCACTGGCCTGCGACCTCGTCGATCACCACAAAGCCGGGGTCCTGACGGCCGGACTCGTGCGCCACAATGGTGGACGCTGGAATGCCGATCAAGGTAATTAGCAGCGCGGCCACGGCGGTTGCAATGGTCAGCGCGAATGGTTGTGGATGGAAGAGATGCGCCGCTGCAAACCACAACAGCAACGCAGCGACCGAGCCGTAGGTTCCCGGACCGGGCTTCATGCGGCCCGCGCCGAACCACGTCGCCAGCAGCCACGCCCAGCGCGTCTTGCTCGGGCTCTCCGGCCCAACAATTTCCTTCCCGTGAGACATCAGTTCACGTCCCTGCTGCCGCCGGAGGAATCGGAGTGTTCGCGGTCGCGGATTCCGTCCAACTCGTCCAGTAGCTCAGGATCGTGAATCGGCGAGCTGATGACGTAGCCGCCGCTGGCCCATTTGCCCAGGTCGATGACGCGGCAGCGATCGGAGCAGAAGGGATAGTCCTCGCTGCCAGCCAGCACAATGGTGCGGCAGGTGGGACATCGCAGCGTCTTCAGCCTCTTCGCCATAGATACCATTCTAAAATCGCGGCTGCCACAAGCCAAACGCTTCGCCTGTTGCAACAGAATGCAGTTTGAGCGAACCCTCAATTGGTGAACTGTAGAGTGCGCCACTCACTCAACGCCACCTGGCCGTCCTTGCCGATGGCCCAAACGCGCCAGCGCACCGGTACGCCTAGGGGAACTATCATCTTTAGACTCACTTCTTCGCCAGACTGCATGGGATTGACGAACGTAAGCTGCGGTTGGTTCCATTTCTCTTCATTGCCCCGGATCGTGGCTGCCTGCCGCTCCACAACATACGCCGCCGGAGTTGGCTGGTTCTGGCGCCAGGTGATTTCATACGAGGGCGGTGTGCCGATCTTCTGCGGTCCGTCCTGCTGGGTCATCAAGGATGGGACCGAAGGGGCCCTGCCCTGTACTTTCTCGAAGGGAAGGCCGGCGAACCCTTTCAGGAGGGACTGGGTTACAACATCCGGAAGCCTCGGCCACAGATATAACACCTTCCATTCCTTGTCCCGCTTGCGCAGCACAACGAATGCATGAACCGGGCCGCTGCATACAACCTGACCGCCCTGCACATTCTCATCGTATGCAAGCTCCATGATGGCGAGGTTCCGGTTGCCGAAGAGGATACGAACCGCGGGGTTCACCAGATCGACGACGTTTCCACAGCCCAGGCCCGTACTCGGCGAATCGAAGAGGGCCGCATCGGGATCGATCGCCGGATTGGTCCTTAGATTATGGGCCAGATTTTTGACCACGCTCACGGCTGCTGCCGCGCTCTGAGTTTTGTCGATGGCCGACATAGCGCTGGAAGTTATTGGCGGAGCCGTCCAATGCGGATCATCATTGAGCCAGCGCAGGAACGCAAACGCCGTGGAGGGATGCGCTCCCTGCATCATCAAAAACCACCAGCCGTGCATTGCAGGAAATCGTGATGGCGACAACAGCTCTACGGCCGATTGCGACTCAATCAGCGGTCCACCCTGACCCCAGTTGTCGACGTAGACCACGTCCGGCAGCGAGCCCTGCTCCCCTGACAATGCCAGCGAATAAATCAAATCCTGTGCAGCTAGTCGCCGGAAGTTGACATGAAGTTGGGGGAAATCCTCTGCTAAAACTTTGCCAACCGTGGCCCAATTCGGCGGTTGAGAGCCATAGGACTCCCACACCGTTAGGCTTCCCGTCCGCAAATTAGCGAAGGGATCAGGCGAAACCGATGGCTGTTGCCCATCGGCAGCCGCAACGAGAGAAGAGCAGATCAGACAACTGATGCAGCAGAACCGCGTGAGCCGACAAACAAGACCCGAAACGCCGAGCACAGGACCCTCCGTTTAAACGGACGCACCTAGCATACTCCGGAGGACCGTTCCATGGAGACGAAAGCTACAGTCCGTAGACCTCGATGGCGGTGCCGCCGAAGATGGCGGCGCGCTCCGTCTCGCTGAGGACGGCGAAGTAGTTGCGCAGCAGATCGAACCACTGCGCGTAACCGGTGGCCAGCAGGCAGGGTGGCCAGTCCGACCCGGCCATCAGGCGACTCGGGCCGAAGGCTTCGACGGCAACATCGAGATACGGTTTCAGAGTCGTAAGTGAACTCGCATTGGCCGGGTCCGCGTGCCAGTCCGCCTCCGTCACCATGCCGGAGAGCTTGCACCAGACATTGGGTCGGCGGGCAAGCTCGCGCATGTGCGTTGCCCACGGCTCCATCACGCCCGCGGCAATCAGCGGCTTGGCGATGTGGTCCAGCACAAATGGCTGGCGCGGGTGCTGGTCCACAAAGTAGATGGCGTCTTCCAGTTGGCGCTCGAAGATCAGAATCTCGTAGACCAGGCCGCTGTCCACCATGGTGCGGATGCCGGAGTTGAAGTCCTCGCGCAGGATGTAATGCTGGTCACGCTCGTCCTGGATGACGTGGCGCAGCCCCTTGAGCTTGGCGCGTCCGTCGAACTGCTCCATGCAGCCAGGGAAATCCTCGCCGGCAATGGGCGCCCAGCCAACGACGCCCCGAATCGTTTCGGTCGAGTCGGCCAGGTCGAGCAGCCATCGCGTCTCGTCCATCGATTGGCGCGCCTGCACGGCAATGCTTCCGTCGATGCCCGCCGAGTCCATTGCGGACTTTAGATCGATGGGAAGAAAGTCGCGACGCAGCGTGGCCATGTCTTCGTCGATCCAGCCATACTCCGCCGCAGAGTAGCGCCAAAGGTGGTGGTGCGCATCGATCGTCTCAGCTTTCTTGCTCACTCTGATCTCTCCGTGCTGCTGCATCCATCGGGCGTCCCACGTGTCGATTTTTTAGATGTAAGTTGCGCCCCTACTTGCGGCTATAGAGCAGGTCTTTAATGGCCTGGCGGCGTGCGGCATTGGCCTCGCGCGAACTCTTCAGCTCATCGGCATCCATGCGGGATTTGCCGGCAGGGGCATCCGCTTCCGGCGCGCTGCACTTTGGGCAGCGATTGGCAAAGCCGGGCTTGTCCGGCCTCAGCTCGAACTCCTCTTCGCAGACCACACAGGTTTTGATCGGGAATGACATTTCTTTCCATGATACGACGCCGCGATTCACAGGAAAACCACTCTGCTCTTCCGCCCGCGGCAGCGTAGCCTAACGCGACAGGATAACGGACAGAACCGCTCTCTTCCGAAGAGCATAGTATTCTTGCAGAACTCAATGGGCCTTCCATGCGCACGAAAAACTTTCTCATCACCTCTCTCATCAGCATTTGTGCAATCTCGATCGCATCCTCGCAAGCCGCCAGCACACCGGCGACCGCGAACGCCCATGCGACTGCGTCCGCCTACGATGTGATGACGATCAAGCCCAATATCACTGGCAGCGGATCGATGGGCATGGATACCAAGGGCGATCACTTTGTCGCGCACAATATTTCGTTAAAGCATCTCCTGCAATATGTCTACGACCTCAATGAAGATTCGATCCTGGGAGTTCCCGCCCAGCTTGACTCCGTGCGATTCGACATCGAAGCGAAGGTCGTCGAGCCAGACCTGGACGTGCTGAAAAAGATGAATTCGGAGCAACGGCGAGCCATGCTGCAACCGTTGGTGACAGAGCGCTTCCAGTTGAAGACACATACCGAATCCAGAATTCTTCCCGTCTATGAACTCGTCGTCGTCAAAGGCGGACCGAAGTTCAAGCTTGCGGAAGATCAGACGAAGCTCGGCTGGGGCGACACAGGCCTTTATTACAACAGGAGCGACATCAAGCTGGAAGGACGCGGACTGCCGATGCCGCATCTGGCAAAGACCCTGGCCGACCAGGTGCATCGCACCGTGATCGACAAGACCGGACTTACGGGCAACTACGATCTCACGCTGCAATGGACGCCCGATGGCGCACCCGCATCAACCGACGCCAACTCCACCCCCGACATCTACACCGCCGTGCAGGAGCAGCTCGGCCTCAAGCTCCAATCGGCTAAAGCCCCGGTTGAGGTCCTCGTCGTCGATCACGCTGCAATGCCCTCAGAAAACTAGAGCGAGCTTTCTTCTTTCAGGATGCTGTACGACAATGTACGAATATGTCATACTAATCCCATGCCAACCACACGCACCAGAAGCTCCCGCGTCTTCACTATCAGCTTTCCCGACACCCTCGCGCGCCAAGTGGAACAGACCGCCCGCGAAGAGAGTCGCAACATCAGCGAGCTCTTCCGCGAAGCATGGCGCGCGTATAAATTCCAACGATATGAACAGCAACTGATTACTCTCCGGCCACCGGCGAACCCCTCTGAAAAAGTTGTCACTCAAGATGAGATTGAAGCTTGGGTGGATGAAATTCGCAGTGAGACCTTCAGGCGAAAGCAGCCGCAGGAGTGACCGTCGTCTTTGATTCAGGAGTGCTGATCTCTGCGCTCCACTATGGCGGAACACCACTAGCCGCTCTAAGCACAGTATCCGCGAAGATCTCGCTCGCTCATTGCATCGAAATAGATAATGAAGTCAGAAAAGTCCTGGCCGGAAAGTTCCGATGGCATCCTGCAAATATCGAACGAGCGATGCGTATCTATGCTGACAGCGCACGGTTCATCCAAATCTCCGGCAATTTGATAGGAGTCTGTCGAGACCCAAAAGATGGCATAGTGCTGGAGTGCGCCATAGTCGCTGGCGCTACGCATATCGTCTCGGGAGACAAAGACCTCATCAGTCTGAATACTTACTCGGGGATTTCGATCCTCACGCCACGCGAGTTCCTTGAACTGTTTGGCAGGGCCCCAACAGTTCCCTGAAACCTTAGCTATCACGTTGCGATCTCAACAAGTGGCTCGGGGGCATCGACGGTGCGCTTCAGTTGGCCGCAGGCGGCGTAGATATCGCGGCCACGGGGCTTGCGCGTGAAGGTGGGAATGCCGCCGTCGATCAACATGCGGTGGAAGACGGCGACGTCCGTCGGCGAAGGCTCCCGGTAGTCGATGCCCGGGCCAGGGTTCCAGACGATAAGGTTCACCTTGGCCTTCATGCCGGAGAGCAGCGCGAGCACTTGGCGTGCGTGCTGCGGCTGATCGTTGACACCGCCCAGCAGGACGTACTCGAAGGTAACGTACTCTCGCTTGCCGAACGGAATGGCGCGCAGCGCATCCAACAGCTCGGCGATCTTCCATTTGCGTGTCACCGGCATGATCTGCTCGCGCACCTCGTCGTTAGGCGCGTTGAGGCTGAGCGCCAACTTGGGCCGGATGGGTTCTGCTGCGAAACGCCGGATGGCTGGTTCGATGCCGCTGGTCGAAACTGTCATGCGCGACTCGGGAATCCCCATCGAGCGCAGCAGGTGGACGCTGAGCATAAAGGCGTCGTAGTTGAGGAACGGCTCGCCCATCCCCATAAAGACGAGGTTGATTCGCGAAGGCGTTTCGACGCCGCGCCCGCTGCCGATGCGCACCTGCTGACGGTTGAGTACGGCGGCCACCTGCCCGGCAATCTCGCCCGCTGTCAGGTTGCGCCGCATACCCAACTTCGCGGTCAGGCAGAACTGGCAGTTCACCGCGCATCCCACCTGGCTGGAGATGCAGATGGTGGCGCGCTTGTATGTTGCCGGGCTGGCCACCGAACTGGGTGCCCCATGTCTCGAATCTGAGACATGGGATTGTGCCATGTCATCACCCTCTTCTTCCGCCGCGGCCTCGCTGCCGTCGCCGCGCTCACCGCCATCGCCGTTGGGCATCCACACCGTCTCCACGGTCTCGCCGTCGGCCATGCGCATCAAGTAGCGCTCGGTGCCGTCGACCGAACGGGTTGCCTGGGCAATCTCCGGCAGCCCCACACTGTAGCCCTCGGCGGTGAGCCTAGTTCGCAGCTCCGCGGGGAGTGTGGTGATCTCGTCCAGCGACTGCACACGCTGTTTGTAGAGCGCCTCGGCCAACTGCACCACTCGATATTTCGACTGCCCAAGGCCTTCGACCACGACTCGCAGCTCTTCGGGCGTCATTCCAAACAGCGCCTTCGACTCCACTGCACCGCCCGTCTCGATCATGATTGGACCCATCGCCATGGCTACCAACCAGTCTACCCGCCCACCAAGCGCCGGCACACCCGTCCAACATTGCAGCACTGTGACACAATAAAGCTTCAAGGAGCCGAATGTCCGCAATCCCATGCGCAGCCGCCGTCAGCGAATCACCCAGCCGGAACATCCGCCGAACCGTGCTCCCAAATGGCCTGCTGGTGCTGACGGAAGCCATGCCCAATGTGCGCTCAGTTTCGATGGGCGTATGGCTGGCTTCAGGCTCGCGCGACGAACCGCTGGAGCTGAACGGCATCTCACACTTTGTGGAGCACATGGTCTTCAAGGGGACCACCACGCGAAACGCGCGGCAGTTTGCGCGCGAGGTAGACTCCATTGGCGGCAACCTGGACGCATTCACCGGAAAAGAGAATATCTGCTTCAATATCAAAGTTTTAGATGATAATATTGTACTTGCACTTGATCTTTTGTCCGACCTAGTCCTGCATCCCACCTTCACCCCGGAGGACATTGTGCGCGAGCAGGGTGTGATTCTGGAAGAGATCAAGATGGACGAGGACAGCCCGGATTACCTTGTCCACGAGACCTTCACCCAGAACTTCTGGAAGGGCCACGCACTGGGCCGTCCCACCCTGGGTACGGTGAAGAGCGTCTCCAGCTTCACCCAGCCGGTGGTCTTCGACTTTTACGCCAGCCGCTTTACGCCGCGCAACATGGTCTTCTCCGCGGCGGGTCATCTGGATCACGACGATTTCGTCGCCCAGGTGGCGGAAGCGTTCAGCGGGCTGGATGCCGGCAGCGGCGCGCCGTTGACCAAGCTACCGGCTCCCACAACCTTCGCCAACATCACGCTGAAGAGCAAGAAGTCGCTGGAGCAGGTGCAGTTATGCCTAGGGGTTCCGGCGCCGCCGGTGGATTCACCCACGCGCTACGCGATGTATCTTCTGAACTCGATGCTGGGCAGCGGCATGAGCTCGCGCCTGTTCCAGACGATCCGCGAGGACCGCGGCCTGGCCTACTCCATCTACTCGGAGGCCAGCCCATTTCGCGACACCGGCGCGTTAAGCATCTACGCCGGGACCTCGGCGGAGAAAACTCCAGAGGTGATTCGGCTTACCATGGGCGAACTGCGCCGTCTGAAAGAAGACACCGTTCCGGAGACAGAGTTGAGGCGCGCCAAAGACCAGCTCAAGAGCAACATCGTGCTCGGCCTGGAGTCGTCGTCCAGCCGCATGTCGAACCTGGCGCGGCAGGAGATGTACTTTGGCCGCTTCTTCCCGGTGGACGAGATTACCGCCGAGGTGGAAGCCGTCACTGCCGCGGATATCCAGATGCTGGCCCGCCAGCTCTTCCGCCCCGAGGCGATCGCGTTGACCGTCCTCGGCAACCTCGGCCCACTCAACGTAACGCGCGAAGCACTCGCATGTTGAGCCGCACCCTGCTACAGTTTCAAGCGAGATCGAAATACACATCTCGCCGCAGAGGAACCATGAAGACCAAACTTGCAATCACCCGGCCCCAGCGTCATCGCGAATTAGGATTCACCCTGATCGAACTGCTCATCGTCATGTCGATCATGCTGATCATCATGGCATTTGCCGTGCCGCAGATGCTGAAGGTGAAGAAGACGGCGGACCAGGACTCCGCCATACAGACCCTGCGCACGATCGGATCGGCGGAGGCCAACTTCAACTCCGAGTATCCTGGCACGGGCTATGGCTGCCCGCTGGCTGCACTGGGCGGCGACCCCAAGTCAGGCGCCCCCTCCGCCACGGCCGCGCAGTTGATCGATCCGCAGCTTGCCGCCAGCGGACAGAAGTCGGGCTATACGTTCACTATCACCTGCGGCACCAAAGTTACCGTTAACAATCAGGACATGTACACCTCGTACACGGTGACAGCCGTGCCCCAGACAGTGGGCAAGACGGGCGACCGCGGGTACTGCTCCGACGAGAACGGCATCATCAAGTTCGACTCCACCGGAGCTACCAACTGCACCCAGTCGATCCAGTAGACCGCGGCCTTTGATTTGTCATTCCGCAGCGAAGCGGAGGAATCTGATTCTTACTTTGCCGTTGCCCGCTCTAGCTGTCATCCTAAACGCAGTGAAGAATCCGCGCATCTCTTCCGTACTCGCGCTGCTGCTCGCGCTCTCGTTTGCCTCGCAACTTCCCGCGCAGGACAAGGCGCTGATCCGCAGCGTGGACGACCACTACAACCACCTCCGCACTCTTGCGCGCCCGCTACACAGAACACTACACCGGCATGGGCATGGACCGCAGCGAGAGCGGCACCGTCACGCTGAAAAAGCCCGGCCTGATGCGCTGGAGCTACGACACGCCACCGGGCAAAATCTTTGTGCTGGACGGGAAGTACGCCTGGTTCTATACGCCCGGCGATGCGCAGGTACAGCGCGCCCCGGCCAAGCAACTGGACGATCTGCGTTCTCCGTTGCGGCTGCTGCTGGGCCATACCCAGCTCGCCAAGGAACTGGACCAGCTCACCACCGCGCCTGAAGGAGCCAACTTTATAATTACCGGCGTGCCCAAGGGCATGGCCCAGCGCGTCCACCTGCTGACTCTTATTGTGGACGCCAGCGGCACCATCGAGCGCATGAAGCTGGAAGAGACGGACGGCGCCACCACGGAGTTCACGTTCAGTGGGATTGAGG
>CAWERM010000052.1:0-21320 GCA_963810995.1 uncultured Acidobacteriaceae bacterium
AAGGCTTCGACGGTCAAGGCATACGTGCGTGAGGCGATGGCGATAGAGAAGGCAGGGCTGCGCGTAGAGAAGAAGAAGACCGATGACTTTCCGGTACCGAAAGAGCTTAGGGCGAAGTTCCGGAGTGATCCGGAATTTACAAAGGCCTTCCATGCATTGACGCCGGGGCGACAACGAAGCTATCTGTACCACTTCGCGGCGGCAAAGCAGGCCTCTACACGCGCTGCACGAATTGAAAAGGCCATGCCAGCGATTTTTGCTGGGCGCGGATTCTGGAGCGATCCAAAAGATAGCCAAAGTTGTTTTCAAACACTCAACACGCTGGCACTACTCGCCCAGGCGCGGGTGAAGATGGCGTCGACGTTGGCGAGCTGACGGGAGTAGTCGAAGGCGCGGGCGAGTTGGGCGGGGGTGAGGAGGGCGGCGATGGCGGGGTCGCGGGCGACTTCGTCGCGGAAGGTGAGGCCTTCCTTCCAGGCGCGCATGGCGTGGCTCTGGACGAGGCGGTAGGCGTCTTCGCGGGACATTCCTGCGGCGGCGAGATCGAGCAATAGTTGACCGGAGAAGATGAGGCCGCCTGTCGACTCGAGGTTCTTCAACATGCGCTCCGGGTAGACGACAAGGCGCGCGATGAGCTGCTCGGTTTTGGCGAGGAGATAGTCGGCGAGGATGGTGGAGTCGGGCAGGATGACGCGCTCGGCGGAGGAGTGCGAGATGTCGCGCTCGTGCCAGAGGGCGATGTCCTCGAAGGCGACCTGGGCGTTGGCGCGGACGACGCGGGCGAGGCCGCTGATCTGCTCGCTGGTGATGGGGTTGCGCTTGTGCGGCATGGCGGACGAGCCCTTTTGCTTTTCGCAAAAGAACTCCTCGGCCTCGCGGACTTCGGTGCGCTGGAGATGGCGAATCTCGGTGGCGATCTTGTCTAAGCTGGAGCAGAGAATGGCGAGGCTTGCCACATAGGCGGCGTGGCGGTCGCGCTGGACGATTTGAGTGGCGACGGCGACGGGCTTGAGACCTAATTCGTTACAAATTGCCTCTTCATGCTCGGGCTTGAGATGGCCGAAGGTGCCGACGGCGCCGGAGAGCTTGCCGACGCGGAGGTCTTCGGCGGCGGCGGCGAAGCGGGTGAGGTTGCGCTGCATCTCGGAGTACCAGAGCAGGAGTTTGAGGCCGAAGGTGGTGGGTTCGGCATGGACTCCGTGAGTGCGGCCGATGATGGGCGTGTGTTTGAACTCGATGGCGCGCTTTTTTAATGTTTCGCAGAGCGGAACGATGCCGGCGCGGATGAGCGCGGAGGCTTCGCGGAGTTGGAGGGACTGCGCGGTGTCCACCACGTCGGTGGAGGTGAGGCCGAAGTGCAGCCAGCGGGAGGATTTTTCGTCCTGATGAGGCGGCGCGTCGATGTGCTCGGCGACGGCGGTGGTGAAGGCGATGACGTCGTGGCGGACCTCGTCCTCGATTTGATTGATGCGGTCGACGGTGAAGTTGCCGCGATCGCGGATGGCGTCTGCGGCGGACTGGGGGACGAGGCCGAAGTGGGCGAGCGTCTGTGAGGCCGCGGTCTCGACGGTGAGCCAGCAACGGAACTTATTTTCGTCGGACCAGATGCGGCCCATGGCAGGACGTGTGTAGCGGGCGATCATAAGGACCTTCCTTGCGGCGAATCGCGGGGTGAAGGAAAAAGCTGGATTCCTCCGCTTCGCTGCGGAATAACAAAGAACTACTTCACCGCGACTCCGAAGAGGGCGGACATCTCGTCGTGCAGGAAGCCGCGGCCGGGGCGATAGGGTTGAATCCACTTGCCGTCGAGGACGAACTGGGGGATGGCGCGCTTGCCAGCGTGGGCGATGACTTCGGCGGCGGCAGTGGGGTTGGAATCGATGTCGATCTCGCGGTAGGGGATGGAGTGTGCGGCGAGAAAACGCTTGGCCTCGCGACAATCGCGACACCAGGAGGCGGAATAGACGAGCAGTTCCATGCTTCTATTTTACGTGAAGGCGCAATGGCTAACGCCGATTATCAGCGATGGTAGCGATAGGAACGAATCGAGAGCAGGATGTAATCGCCAAGGCGGAAGTGTGCGTCTAGTGAGATATGAACGCGAAATTGGCTTTGGGGCAGATTTTACGGATTGGGTTGGTTTCGGTTGTATTGACGGGTGTTTCGGCGTGGGCACAGAGTGCGGCACCGAGTACTCCTGGGCTGAAGACGAATGACCAGCGAATGGCGGAGGCCGATACGGCGGCGAAGGCAGCTCCTACGACTACTATAGCGGCGACGGACAAGCCGGAGTCGCTGCAGGTGGCTAATAAAGAGTACGACGCGGTGAAAGAATTGGCGCGCATGACGAAGCTCTATGACCTGAGCAAAGAGCAGAAAGCGAAGATTGAGTCGCTATTGCTGGAGCAGCAGAAACAGGTGCATACGTTGGGCGAGGATGAATCGCTGACCGACGCGCAGTGGACGGCTGCGGTGCGGGCGGTGCATCAGGCGACGGTGTTGAAGGTGAAAAAGCTGCTGACCGATGAGCAGTTGAGCATGTACACGAAGGACGAAGCGAAACGTGCGAAGCAGTCGGAAAACGATTCCGACGCTGACGACGATGGGCCTCCGGATGGGCCTCCACCGGATGGAGGAGCCTCCAGGTGGGCCAGGCGGAGGACCGGGCGGGGGACCCGGTGGCGGCGGTGGACCAGGCGGCGGACCCGGTGGCGGCGGTGGACCAGGCGGCGGACCGGGTGGCGGCGGTGGACCAGGCTAGCCTGCGCGAGAAGTTGCAACGTTTTCGGCCCGGCGTGCGAGACTTTCGCTGCGATAACACGTCTCACCTTTGAGCCATAGTTGAGCGAGACGTGTTGGAGGGCTGCGAGATGAAGACCGCCGGGCTGCTTCGCTTTGCACGCTGCATACTTCTTGGGTTGGCGGTGCCGGCTGTGTGGGCGCAGAATGCGGCGATGCCTCCGACTATGCCCGCGGCTGGAGCGAGCGCGGCTGGCACCAGTGCAAGTGTGGCGGCGACGCCTGTGAGCGCGGCAGGAGCGAGTACGACTTCGGCTGCGGCGAGTGCGGCTGTACCGGCTGCGACAGCGCCTGCGGTGGCGAAGACTGGCGGTGCGGCGGCAGTGAAAGAGCGGATTACGGCGATCCATTTTTCCAGGGAGAATCCGGTGTTGGGGCTACCACTGGGGGGCAGCACGACAAGGGCGCACTGCTCGAATGACGGTACGGCATTCTACGATCTGGCAGCGAACGGCACGGCGGTGGGACAGTATCTATATGGCATTTCTTCCAACGGCGGGGTGAAGCATGTGCTGCGCAAACTACCCATCGGCTACAGCCATGTGGAGGTGCGCGATTTCTTTGTGGGGGATGGGCAGATGGTGACACTGCTGGAGGCGGACAAGCGGAATGAGGAGGGGGACGCAGCGTCGCGCGACAAGGATTATTTTTTATCACTGGAGGACGAGGCGGGCGACTTGAACGGCCTGGCACAGATGCAGGTCCGTTTCAAACCGGAGAAGGTGGCGCGGTTTGGGTCGGGGGAAGTGCTGCTGCTTGGTTGGGATGAGGGCAGCCAGCTGCCGATGTTGGCCATGGTGAAGGAAGATGGGACGATTCACCGGTTTATCGACCTGGATGCGGCAAAGCCGAGAGCAAATCGGAACGCGAGCGGGGACGCGGAGAAGAGCGAGGCAGAGGCGGTGAAGCAGGAACGCGCTACGCAGGAATCGCTGGAAGGAGCGGCGTTTGTGGCTAACGGCAATAAGGTGCTGCTGACGTATCCGGGATCGACGAAGCCGATTGTGGAGTTGGATGCATTGGGCGACGAACGCTTGATTCCGCTCGAGATTCCGTACGGATATGTACTGAACGATGTGCTGGTGTCGAGCGGGCTCGGGACGCTGGTGGCTCGCGTAAAAGATGCGGACGATAAGACGAAGCCTGTGGCTGCGGACGGCGTGGCCAAGCCGCCGAAGATGCGGCTGATTGAGTATCTGGCATACAACGGAGCGCGGCTGCAGGAATTTACTTTTGACAAGCCGCTGGTTTCCGACGTGACGTGCGCGCCGAACTCTACGCTAGTTGCGATATTCCGTGACACCATTCCCGATGCGGACCACACGACGACAAGTAGCGGTGCGACAGGCACGGCGACGGATGCGGCGACGCAACTGGTGGTGGCGACGTCTCGAAGATAATGTGAGGTTGGCTAGCGGCGGGCGCGAAAGAAGGCAGTGAGGAGTTCGCCGCACTCTTCAGCGAGGAGGCCGGAAGTGACCTCGACCTGGTGGTTGAGTTGGGGATGGTTGAGGACGCTGAGGACCGATCCGCAGGCGCCGGCCTTGGGGTCGGGCGCGGCATAGACCAGGCGGCTGACGCGGGCGTGCAGGATGGCGCCGGCGCACATGGCGCAGGGCTCGAGGGTGACGTAGAGGGTGCAGCCTTCGTCGTTCTGGTCGAGAAGCCGATAGTTTTCGAGGGCGCGGCCGGCGTGGCGGAGGGCGACGATCTCGGCGTGGGCAGTGGGGTCGTGGTCGCGCAGGACGCGATTCTGTCCGCGGGCGACGATCTCGCCGCGATGGACGATGACCGCGCCGATGGGGACTTCGCCGGCGTGTTCGGCGGAGCGGGCCTCGGCGATGGCAGCGCGGAGGTAGATGACGTCTTCCGTCATGGCTGTTGGCTCCGCTCGCGAACCTGGGGTTGGGCTTCGGGGCCGAAGAAGCGGGCTATCTGCTCCGCAAGTCCCAGCAGTGCGGGACGACGCTGTGCAAGCTGGACTTCATTCAACATGAACTGCTTCACCCACAACTGTTCGAGGCGCGGGAGTATCAGCTCGGCAGAGAACGCGCTTGTTGGAAACCCCGTCGTCTCTTCATAGAAATGCTTCGCTTCTGGGTCGTATTCATCTGGCGGACATTCATCAGCAATCAGGCCCTCAATGTCAGCTTTCGCGAAGAGCTCTTTCAGTGAATCCAAATCCGGGGGTGGTGGCCAAATAGAGCTCATGCGGGTTCCTGCTGGGAGAGGCAGTGGAGGGTGCCGAGGCCCCAGACGAGGTCGACGGAGTGGATGCCGACGACGTTGCGGGTGGGGAAGCAGGCGGCGATGGTGTTGAGGGCGTTGCGGTCTTGCGGGTCGTTGAAGGTGGGGACGAGGACGAGCGAGTTGGCGATGTAGAAGTTGGCGTAGCTGGCGGGGAGGCGCTCACCTTCAAAGTGGACGGGCGAGGGCATGGGCAGGGTGACGATGCGAAAGGGCTTGCCCTGCTTGGGGCCGGAGGCCTGGCGGAAGGAGTGGAGGCGTTCGAGATTCTCGGCCAACGGGAGGTGGTTTTTGTCGGCGGTATTGTGCTCGACGCAGGCGAGGATGGTGTCTGGCGCAACGAAACGGGCGATGTCGTCGATGTGGCCGTGGGTGTCGTCGCCAGCGCAGCCACGATGCAGCCAAAGGGTCTGGTGGATGCCGAGGTAGTCGCGGAAGGCGGTTTCTAACTTAGCTCGGGTTTCTTCCACGGAGCCGAGGCCTGAGTTGCGCTGCTGGACCTCGGAGAGGAGACACTCCTCGGTGGTGAGCAGGACGCCTGCTCCGTTGACATCGATGGAGCCGCCTTCGAGGACGATGCGGTGCGGCTTGCCTTTGGGATCGAAGGGCGTGGGCGGAACTTCGGGCTTGATCTCGGGGATGCCGTAGAGGTGGGCGACGTGATGGGGAATCTGGTCGTCACGGAGGAAGTTTGAGTACTTGGCCCATGCGTTGAACTTCCAGTTGGTGACGGCGAGGTTGGCATTGGAGTCTGCATCCTGCTTGACAAAGATAGGGCCGGAGTCGCGCAGCCAGACGCGGTCGGTGGGCCAGTGGTGGAAGAGGAGGCGTGCGAGGTTGGCGCCGCCGCGGCGAAGGATGGATGTGGCGCGGCGCTCGGCGGCGAGATCGTTGACCAGGATATGGACGTCTTCGACGGCGGTGAGATGGCGCACGATCTCTGCATAAACCCATGGGATGGGCTGGAACTTGCCGGGCCAGTCGTCGGGGTTATGGGGCCAAGCGATCCAGGTGGCGGCGTGGTGCTCCCACTCGGCGGGCATGCGGGTTGAAGTCATGGTGCTACCAGAGTAACAAGGAGCGCGGTGCGCGATCGGGTATTCTGAGGGCTGGAGGAAGTATGAAACAAAATCGTTCCGCCACATCTAGCCCAGTCCCGCTGAAGGCCGAGGGAGCGCCACCGCAGGTGGGCGTGGGCCAGCCGTACACCGTGGAGTACTACTACAAGCTGCCGTGGGGCCGTCAGCAGGAGTTCCTGCAACTATTCCTGAAGAACCACTACCCGCTGCTGGAAAAGATACGGGCGACGGGACGGATCCTGTCGCTGAAGATGGAGACGCCGGCCTACCACACCACGGAGGACGGGCGATGGGACTATCGGGTGACCATCCGCTATAAGAACTCTACGGTGGCGACGACTGCAAACCCGGAAGAAGCGGCCTTCAAAAAAGAGCTATGGCCAGACCAGGCGACCTTCGTCAAAGAGGAGCAGCGGAGGTTCGAGATTATGCTGGCGCATTGGGACCTGCCGGTGACGGACATTACTCCGGCGAGGTAGCATCTGCTACCGGCCATACTGAGCACCGGCGCTATAAGCCTGTGACATGTGCCTGTCGAAACGCCTGCCTGGAGCTTGTCGACGAGGTTTCGATTGTGACGACAGTCACGGCAACCATCGACTGCTAGGCGTGTACTTGCAGCATGTGGTATTCAGGCAAAATCGGCGCACTGGCGATGGCGTGTTCCCTGCTGTTGTGCGCCTCAGCCGCGCAGGCACAGCCCAAGCCGAAGGACGCGGAATGTCTGGCCTGCCATGCCGACCCAACCCTGACCACGACCGATGCCAAGGGCAAGACGGTCAGCCTCACTGTCGATGCCACGAAGATGAAGCAGTCGATCCACGGCGGCATGTTCTCCTGCGTGGACTGCCACAAGGACGTGAAGTCGTCGCCGCACGAAAAGACACCGACGAAGATCACCTGCGCCGAGTGCCACGCCGACGCGCAGGCCGCTTATAAGCACAGCTACCACGCCTCGGCGAAACAGACTGACGGTCCCCCGCAGCCACCTGTGTCGATTGCCACGGCGATGCGCACACTATACTTCCCGCCAGCGACTCGAAGTCGCCAGTGAATCACTCCAACATTCCCGCAACCTGCGGCACCTGCCACGGGCAAAAATTTCTGATGGAGTCGAACGGAGGCAGCTCGGCAGGTCTTCGTCGCCTATCAGGATAGCGTGCATGGCCACGCCATCAAGAACGGATCGCAGACCGCGGCCGTATGCACGGACTGCCATGGCTCGCATGAGATTCTTGCCGCCAACAATGCGAAGTCGCCGATCAATAAATTCAACATCCCCGCCACCTGCGGCAAGTGTCACCGCGATGTGCAGGGCATCTACCAGCAGAGCATTCACGGGCAGGCGATCGCGCGCGGAAACTGGCAGGCCCCGGTCTGCACTGATTGCCACGGCATCCACACCATCAAGGCACCCTCCAATCCCGGTTCATCGGCCTCCGATCAGAGCCTGTCGAGCACCAGCTGCACCAACTGTCACCAGGGTGTGCGGCTCACCCAGGAGTTCGACGTGCCTGGAAACCGCGTCTCCACCTACATGGACAGCTATCACGGGCTCGCTTCGCAGGGCGGTTCGGTGGTGGTGGCCAACTGCGCCAGTTGCCACGGCGTGCATAACATTCTGCCCTCCAGCGATCCGCGCTCCACCATCAATCCAGCCAATCTGGACGCCACCTGCGGGCAGTGCCACAAGGGAGTGACGCAGAACTTCACCCGCTACAAGGTGCATGTGGACGTGGTTGGCGGAAGCGCCATGGACAAGGGCACGCGCGCGGTGCGCTGGATCCGGTGGTTCTATCTTCCGCTCATCGTTCTGGTGATCGGCGGAATGTTGCTGCACAACGCAATCCTGTGGCGCGCTAAAGCCATGGCCCGGCGCAGGGCGATGGGGCCCAGCGTGCAGCGAATGACTCCCAACCAACGCTGGCAGCACCTGGTCTTGCTGACCAGCTTCTTCATCTTGGTGGTCACCGGCTTCGCGCTCAAGTATCCCGACTCCTGGTTTGCCGTGGCCCTTGGCCTGGGCGAGCGTTGGCGCAGTATCATCCATCGCGTCGCCGGAGTGCTGCTGATCGGCGATGGCGTCTATCACGTCTTCTATGTTGCGTTCACCCGCGACGGCAGGAAGCTGGTGTGCGACCTGCTGCCCAAGTCGAAGGACGCGCTCGACGCCTGGGAGACTATGCTCTACTACCTCGGGCTGCGCAGCCAGAAGCCGAAGTACGGCCGCTTCAGCTACGCGGAGAAGGCGGAGTACTGGGCGCTGGTATGGGGCACAGCGCTAATGGCTGTCACCGGAATCATGCTCTGGGCCAGGGTCTCGGTGGGCAACCTGCTGGCAGGCTGGTGGTTGGATGCAGCCACCGCGGTACACTTCTACGAAGCGATCCTGGCCACGCTGGCGATCCTGGTGTGGCACTTCTATCAGGTATTCTTCGATCCCGATGTATATCCCATGAACTGGGCATGGCGCGACGGAAAGATGTCCGTCGAGCACTATAAGGAAGAGCACGAATTGGACACGGAGACGCTGGCTGAGACCACCGAGGAGACCACGCCGAAGCAGGCAAACGAGGTCGCGGCCAAGCCGGATGACAAGCCGTCAAAGGAGTAGCAACAGAACGAGAACCACAGCATCAACACTTTCAAGAATGAGGTCAAATATGAAACTCCGCATTGCACCCGTACTATTGGCATCCGTCTCCATGCTGGCATGGACGCAGGCCCCCGCACAGGACGGCGCCACGCTATTCAAGACCAAGTGCGCCATGTGCCACGGCGATCAGGGACAGGGAAAGCCGCCCGCATTCCCCAAGGTTGCCGGCTCGACTAAGGTGAGCGACGTGCTGACCAAAGGCGGCGAAGCCAAGGCCCCCCATGTCAATCCCATGAGCACGCTGACCCCTGCGCAGGTCACTGCCCTTGCCGCGTTCGTCAAGACCCTGAAGTAGAGCATCCGATCTGCACCATCGCGGCGCTGCATGGCCACGTGCAGGCCGCGATGAAGCAGGTGTGGCGCAGGTCATTTCAGCGAAGAAGAAAGATTGCCTGGTCTTCCCCGGTGAAAAACCGGTTGCAGAATTGTCGCGTGCAAGCAGCTCCGGGGGGAGCGCTCTGGACGTTGACCGCCGTCACCCAATACCATGGTCTCAAGGAGATCCATGCCCTCAACTGAAAGTTATCAGCTACTGCTGGCGGCGGCGGCAGCGTGCGAAGACAAGAAAGCCGAAGAGGTCCGCATCCTCGCCCTCGACCCATCCGAGAGCGGCCTCACCGATTACTTCCTCATCTGCAACGGCAGCAACGAGCGCCAGAACGTCGCCATCACCGATGAAATCGAGCTGCGCCTCAAGCGCGAGTTCGGCGCCTACCCCAACTCCATCGAGGGACGCAGACAGGCGGAGTGGATCCTGATGGATTATGTGGACTTCATCGTCCACGTCTTCTCGCGGGAGAAGCGCGCGTTCTATGGCCTGGAACGCCTACGCAAATCCGCCGCCACCATCAGTGTGGCCGCGCTCAGCGCCGAACTGAAATCAAAGATCGCCAGCGCGCGCGCACACAAGGCTGCATCCCGCAGCGTCAAGCCTGCAAGCAAAGCCGTGACCAAGGCAGTGCCAGCGAAGAAGAGCTCGTCGAAGAATGCGATACGAAAGACCGCCACGAAATCAGCTAAGAAACCGGCCGCAAAGAGATCCAATAAGCTTGCGAAATAATCCGCCCAGAATGAAAAGCAAAAGGCGAAGAGGCTCAGCTCTTCGCCTTTTACTGCGCTGTCATTACTGGCGGTCTAGAAGTAGATCTTAGCACCTAGTTGTGTCTGGCGAGCGTTCCTGGCAGACGTGATCTGGCCGAAGGTGCCATCGGCGAAGTTCCCGTCGGGAAGGTTGAACTGAGTGTGATTGAAGACATTGTCGCTTTCCAAACGGAGTTGCAGGCGGAGCGTACCGTCCGACGAAAGAGTGAAGTTCTTCGCCAGAATCAGGTTCGTGTTGTTAATCCCCGCGCCATGATACGGGTTGCGATGAATGTTGCCAAAGGAGCCAATGGGTTCAGTCGCAAAGCTGCCTGGAGAGAAGTAGGGACTATTGCCGCTGGCATTTCGTGCTCGCGGGTTCTGTTTCACTAGAGGAGCAGTCTGTTCAGGGATGTCGGGGCAGTTGTAGAACGACAGATAGACGGAGCAGTAGAGCGAATGAGCGGAGCCAAAGTAATAAGCGATATCATATGGTTCGCCGCTCGATAGTTGCATGATACCGCTGATCTGCCACCCTGAAAGCGCGAGATTGAGAGGGGAGAAGGTGCTCTGCCCGTGCAGGCTGGGAACGGTATAAACGGGTGAGAAGACTAAATTATGACGGACGTCGTACGCGGAATCGCCATAGTTGAGCGACTTGTTGTACTGGTTGTAGCCTCGGATGGCACCGACATTGCCGGGAAGAACAAGATACCCGCCAAATCCGGAGTCCTCAAAGCTTGAACCGTTATCCAGCGCATGTGCGTAGGTGTAGCTCAACTGGAACTGAAGGCCACGCGTCATGCCCTTGGTCAGGCTCGCCTGTAGCGAGTTGTAGCTCGATGACCCCTCGGACGCTACTTCACCCTCCTCTGCGATCACAGAGCTGCCGCCGATTGTATTTCCGGGGAAGCTCAGGGCCTGGGTATTGCGCGCGGCCACGCATGCAGGATTTGCCACGCAGGCTGCGTGTCCCGCGGCGGTTTCGTAGTTGCCTTCAGGTGTAATTTGCTCTCGCCGGCCGAGGGAACCCACATAGCCAATGCGGGCTATGATCTTGGACGGAAGCTCACGTTCGATCGAAAGTTGAAAGTTTTCCGCGTAAGGAGCACGGAACGAGGAATCGAAAGAACTGATATTGAAGATCGAGGATGGAAATGGCGGACTCTGCCCAGCAACCGGGAAAGTGTAGGGGAAGCGATTGGCCTCAGACTTTGTACCCCCCGTAATTGTTTGTCCGTTGTTGATATCGGCGAATGGATTGACAAACTGGGGAGAACCGCCAAAGTCTGCCGCGCCGCCGCTGCTGAAACCGAAGGGAGGCATATTGAGAGTCTGAAGAGCGCTCTCTTCCTCAGAACGGTTGTAGTAGATGCCGAAGCCGCCGCGGACGGAGAACTTGCCCTGCGCGCCGGAGATACGCCCGAGATCGGGAGCCCACGCGAAGCCTATACGGGGACCAAACTCGTTATGGTGGGTATAAGCTTGGGCAGAGTCGGTGCAGCCTGGGTCACCAGGGAAGACCATGTTCTTGGGCGCGCTGGGAAAGACTTTGGATTGTTGGCCGACGATGAAGCAGGATACGGCCTCGCCTCCATACTGGTGATTGCGCAACGGAGTGTCGATAGAGTAACCAAGACCATAGTCGAGTGTTAAGTCGCTCGTTAATCTTCCAGGTGTCCTGCACAAACATGTAATTCAGGAAGGCATCCGCCTGAATTTCACCGTTTGGGGTCTGTTGGTAGCTGTCTGGGACACCGAGCAGGAAGTCGAGTCCGGGATCGCCCGTGGAATACGTTCCGCCGCCTTGATATTGATACTGGCCACTATTATTGGCGTCGAACTGATTCGAAACGTTGAACCGGCGTCCGTCGTACCCGAGTTTGAGGGAGTGGGAGCCGATTACCTTGGAGACGGTGTCGCCCACCTGGATGACCTGGTCGATGCGAGGCTGAGGTCCACTCGTGTTGCCACCCAGCGAGAAATAGCCCGCAATGTTCATGTATGGGAGCGTTGCGCCGGCCGTATCCTGGGGAACGATGGAAAAGCCCGCGCTGCTGGGTTGGACGACCTGCTGCGGCACGTCCGCATCGAAGTTGAAGCGAGTATAGTGCGCCGCGAAATCGTTGACCGTGGTGGAACTTATCTGGCGAACGTAATCCACCGTCCATTGCTGAATGTGCTCAATGTCGCCGTCGCCAAAACCGGGGATATTTGCGCCACTGAATGGCAGGGTATTGGTTTCGTTGAGCTTCTGATAGATACCAAGTGCTGTGATCTGGTTCTTGGGATCGAGGTTGTAGTCTACGCGTCCGATGTACTGGTCAATACTCTCCTTCGTGGTTGCATTGAAGCCAAAGCCATAGGTTCCGCTATTTGCCGTTGGGGTGTACTGCTTAGCGATTGCCACGGCCGTTGAATTGAGCGATGCAGCGGGAACAACTCCGCCCTTCAAGCCAAGGCAGGTGGCCCAGGTCGTACCGGCGGCGCATCCCGGAATGCTGATGGTGGCAGGGATCGTATTCGTGCTGAAGGTTGTCTTGCCATTAGGACCGGTTCCAGCGATATCGGCACTGAAGTTGCCGCCGAGCATGGCCGAGTTAAACACCTGAACGGTGCTAGTACTTTGCGGAATACGTTCGCGGACACCCTGATACGCGGCAAAGAAATGCAACTTATCCTTGAAGATGGGCCCACCGACCGTGCCGCCGAAGATGTTCTGGTGGAATGGACTGACGGTTGAGGTAAGTGCGCCGTTGTTATAGGTTTTTTGTAGGAAATTTTGCGTGTTGAGGAAGGTGTCGCGATAGAACTCGAAAATATCGCCATGGAACTGATTTGTGCCCTGCTTGATGGTAGCGCTGACGATGCCTCCGGAGTTGCGGTCATACTCGGCGTTGAGCGGGCCATCCAGCAGGTTGAACTGGTCGATGGCGTCCAGGTTCGGTGTAAAGACGATGTTATTCAGGGCAATATCGTTGGTGTCGGCTCCGTTGATCAGGTACTCCGATTGCTGGGATTGCGCACCGCTGACGGAGTAGGTACCGGTAAAACGTGTGTCCGTGGGTTGGACGCCCGGCAGCGTGACCTCAAGATTGGTAAAAGCTCGGCCAATCAGAGGCAACTCAACCATTTGGGAGGAGTCCACAATATTACTAAGCTGCATGTCGGTCGTGTTGACCTGGATCGGCGTCTGCCTTGACCTCGACTGTCTCGGCGGCGCTGCCTACAGACAGTTGCACCGGCTCGACATAGGCCTGGTCGATATTGAGAACGATGCCGGTTGCGGAAAAGGTCTTGAAGCCTTTAGCCGTCACTGCAATGCTATAGGTGCCAATCGGGAGTTGGGCGAAGAGATAGCCGCCATCAGCCTGAGACGTCGTGTCGAACTTAGCACCTGTCGCGGTGTTCGTAGCCACAACCGTGGCATTGACCACGACGGCGTTCGCTGGATCGGTAACCGTACCCAGAATGCGACCGTTGATGTCGGCGGCCCGGGCCGAACTCATGGCTAGAACAAATACGAGTGCGATACCCAGGCGACGCATAGTTGGCATAATCATCATTTCAGTCCTCTTCCTCATTAGCTAGCCCCTGTCTATCTCTCAACCGCACTCTCGCCACGGGCGGAGTAACAGTGAGTACGACACAAAATATAGTTTTGCTTATGGTGATCTTTGTGCAATTTGCACTCCAAAGTGGCCAAGAAGCGGGGGATGCTTGAGTGGCTTTTTAACCCAATCTTTACAATCATCTGCATCCCTTAGGCGCGATTTGGTAACAGGCTTGCTTTATGAGTTCCGGCGTCATAATCCAGAAAACCATATTCCTGGGGAAGATTTCTTTTACATCTTGCAGTACTCTCGTAGCGTGAAGATCATCCTGACGATTATCGGCCCACGCCGCTCGCGCACGAAGTCCGACGCGGCAGCAACCCTAACGGCGGATTATCTCGCCCGCGCCTCGCGCTATCTGGCCTGCGAGGCCAAGGCGTTCGACTCCGAGGCTGCGCTATTAATATGGCTGGAACGCCAGGCCACACGCACAGCGCCTGTGCTGGCGCTGCTGGACAGCCGGGGCAAGCAGTTTTCGTCGGAGGAGATTGCCGGAGAGATTCTGCGCCACCGCGACCACGGCACGCAGACGCTGGTGCTGGCCATTGGGCCGGCCGATGGCTGGTCCGGCACCACCCGCGCACGCGCCGCCCTGGTGCTGTCGTTCGGCGCCATCACGCTGCCGCACGAACTCGCACGCGTAGTACTGGCGGAGCAGATCTATCGCGCATTGACGATTCTGGCTGGGCATCCATACCACACCGGCCATTGAACGCTTTCCCACAGTGCTGCCATCTATAACTAGACCTATGCCCGACTCCGCGCCCACTCCTGAAGCTGCCCGCCGCGGCCTGATCCTGATCAACACCGGCCCCGGCAAGGGCAAGACAACCGCCGCGCTGGGCACCGCACTGCGCGCTGCCGGAAACGGCATGCGCGTCCTGATACTGCAGTTCCTTAAAGGATCGTGGCACTACGGCGAGTTGGATGCAGCCGAGGCGCTGAACACAGGGTTGGGCGATGCAGAGGGCATGACACCTGGCTCCGCGCGCGCACAGAACTTCGTCATCAAGCAGCTTGGCCGCGGCTTCGTTAAAGTCGGCGGCGCGGAGACTGATCCCGAAGACATCCGCATGGTTGAAGCCGCATGGGCAGAGGCTGCGGAGGCCATCCTCTCCAGTGACTGGGACCTGGTGGTGCTGGATGAGATCAACTACGCCATCGGTTACAAGATGCTGGCACCGGAGGTGGTCGTGGAGGTGCTGCGGCGCAAGCCCGAGATGATGCATGTGATCCTGACCGGGCGCAACGCGCATCCTCTGCTGGTGGAGCTGGCCGACACGGTGACCGAGATGCGCGAGGTAAAACACGCCTATCAGCGCGGCATTCTGGCGCAGCGCGGCATCGAGTTTTAGACATCCGACGCGGACCGTCAGGTGGTGAAGGGCGACGGGGCGATGCCGGGGACGGGCGTGGAGGGGGCCATGGGCATGTTGCGCAGACGAGTGCCGGTGGCTGCGAAGATGGCGTTGCCGACGGCGGGAGCGATGCCGACAATACCGATCTCGCCGGCGCCGGAGGAGGGTAGGTCCTTGCGGTCGAGGAGGACGATGTCGATCTGCGGTGAGTCCATGAAGCGAGGAAGGCGATAGCCGGCGAAATGCGGGTTGAGGATGCGGCCGTCGCTGAAGAGGATGGCTTCGAGGAGCGCGCCACCGATTCCCTGCACGAGCGCGCCTGAATTCTGGTTGTTCAGGCCGTCTGGATTGACGATGGCGCCGGATTCCCAGGCCTGCACCACGCGTACGATGCGGACGGTTTTGGCGGAAGGATCGATGGCGACTTCGGCGCAAGTGGCGACGTGGCCTCCCTTCTCCGTGCCGCAGGCTAGGCCGAATCCGCGGGTCGGCGTGGACTTTGCCGCGGCCCAGCCGAACTTGTCGGCGGCGGCGTTGAGTACTGCAAGCAGTCGCGGATCGGTGAGGTTCTGGCGGCGGAAGGCGAGCGGGTCGATGGCGACGGCGTGGGCCAGTTCGTCCATGAAGGACTCGCGGGCGAAGTTATTCGCGGTGTGGGCCAGGGCGCGATAGGAGGACTGGCGCAAAGGCGACTGGGACGCGTGAAATTGAGCGACCGCACCGGGAATGTTGTAGGGCGTGGGCAGGCCCGCGTTGCCGGAAAGATAGTTGTGATGCTCCCATGAGGTGAGTGTGCCATCGTGCTGGACGGAGGCTTTGAGCTCCATCAGCCCGGCGGGGCGGAAGTAGGCCCAGGTAAACTCCTCTTCGCGCGTCCAGACGAGACGCACCGGCTGGCCCGCGGCCTTGGCGAGACGTGCTGCTTCGATGGCTGTCTCGCCGGTGTGCTTGCCGCCATATCCACTGCCCATGTCGGGTTGGATGACACGGACTTTGGCGGGATCGAGGTGGAAGGCGGCGACGAGTTCGTCCTTGACGCCAAATGGGCGCTGCGTGCCGGTCCAGACGGTGAGCTTGCCGGTGGAGTCCCATTGGGCCACGGCGGCGCGTGGTTCCAGCGGGGCGTGCGCGATGTACTGGACGGTGTATTGCTGGGCGAGTGGGATGGCGGCGGAGTCCGCGGGCTGCGCGGCTGGGGCAACGGCGGACTGGGCGCCTGCGCTGGGACGGAAGCCGCCTCCGCCGCGACCTGCTTCCGGATTGTTCTTCAGGTACTCAAAGATGTTCAGGTTGGAAGGCTGCGAGGGAACGGTCCACTTTGCCTGGATGAAAGAGATGGCCTGCTCGGCTGTGTATGCGTCCGGCGCAACGACCCCGATGAAGTCTCCGTCGCGGACCAACTTGACGCCAGGCAGTTTTTCCGCGGCAGAGGTATCGACGGAGACAAGGGTTGCATTGAAGCCTGTAGCGCGCAGGACCTTACCGAACATCATGCCGGGCAGCGAGATGTCGGACGGATACTTATGCTTTCCGGTTACAAACTCGCGACCGCTGACTTTGGGGACGGGCGTGCCGGCGATCTTCCAGGTATTCGCCGGAGTGAGAGGCGCGCTGCTGGAGACGGTGGTGACGATCTGTTCGCCGCGTGTGAGCTGGCCGTAGGTGAGGGACTGCCTGCCGGCTGGATTGGTAACTTTTCCGTCGGCGGTGGTGAGCGATGTGGCATCCACGCTCCACTGTTTAGCGGCCATCTGGATAAGTGCCTGGCGCGCTGTGGCGGCCATGCTGCGCAGGCGCGGGCCCATCTGCGGAGTGGACTGGCTGCCGAAGGTGCCGGCATCGTAGGGAACAAGGTCGGTATCGCCCATGACCATGGTGATAGCGTCGAACGGGACCATCAACTCTTCGGCGACGAGCTGCGCGAGCGAGGTGCGGATGTTCTGTCCGATTTCGACCTTGCCGGTGAAGGCGGAGATCTTGCCGTCGGCCGCGATGTGCAGCCATGCGGAGACTGCGGTGGGCACTTGCTGGCGACCGCCAAAGCCGCGACCGGCCTCCTGCGCCAGTGCAGGCCCGTCTGTGAGGCATACCAGCAGGCCACCGCCGAAGACTTTGAGGAATGTGCGGCGGTCGAGCGCGAAGCAGCGTGGAGCGTTGCCCGGCTCGGGGAGAACGAGATCGACGGAATCGCTGAGAAGTGTATTCATCGTGCGCCGCCTTTCGCCATGGAATGGGAGGCTTGCTGCACCGCCTGAACGATGCGTGGATAGGTCCCGCAGCGGCAGATGTTGCCATTCATGCGGGTCTTGATCTGCGCTTCGCTGGGATTGGGCAGCTCATGCAGCAGGGCCGTCGCGCGCATCACCATTCCGCTGGTGCAGTAGGCGCATTGGTAGGCCCCCACATCGAGAAATGCCTGTTGCACGGCAGAGAGCTGCCATTTTGCTCCAAGCCTTCGATGGTCGTGATCTTCTTGCCGACGGCGTCCGCAACCAATGTTTGACAGGAGTGAATGGCCTGTCCGTCGATGAGGACAGTACACGCGCCGCACTCCCCTTCGCCGCAGCCGTACTTGGTTCCGGTGAGGTCGAGGCGGTTGCGCAGGACGGAGAGCAGGGTCTCGTCGGCCGGTGCGCTGACGCGCATCTTTGCGCCGTTCACAGTCAGTATGTAATCGCTCATCTTCGACTCCAAGCGAGGCGTGCAACCCTTCCCAGGCCTGGTAAACAAGCCAAGGAAGGTGTTGCAGAGAAGGATACGCCAACGATTGGATACCTTGCACGGTACGCCCGCTCAGAGTGACGTTGCGAGGATTAACGTTTGCCTCTGCTGGCGCGAGGAGCCGGGCGCGGATGACTCTCTATGCGTGGCGCGGCCGGACGAACATAAGGACGAGCGTAGGGATGGACATAGACGCCGCGGTTGGCGTAGGTGCGCACCCAGGGACGGTGGTCGATGAGCACCGTGTGTTCTCTCCAGCCGAAGCCCGCGCCAAACCATCCGAAGCGACCGAAGGTGACGCCAAGGGTGACTGCGGGACCGAAGCGAATGACGCCTCCAATGAAGAGGCCGGGACGCGGCGGGCCAAAGACGATCACGGGCTCGTAGATGGGCACGTAGTAGAGATAAGGATCGAAGGGCTGAATCTCAACGTAGCCGCCATCGTCGATGACATCGACATCGGAGTTGGAGGTGAGATAGCCGTAACCGCGCGCTTGGCGGCGTAGACGCTGAATCGCATCCATCACGTCGGCGTCTTGGACGAGGACGGCGTTGCCAAGCTGGCCGGTCCAGTCGGGGTCTCGAGCCATCATGTCAAGTACGGAGGGGAATGGCAGAAGCGCGAGGACGCTGGGGTCCCATGGCAGGTTGTCGGCGGTGATGGCTGCGCTGAGCGCGTCGCCATGCAGATAGCTGTGCTGATCGGCCCACGCGGCGGCGGCGGGGATTTCATCCCAATAAGTGGCCGCGGTCAGGGTTTGGGCCAGCAGCGGATCGGGATAGAGCGCGATGCGGTTGACCAGTGCATCCAGCTGAACAGGCGGCAGGGGCGCTGGCGGCTGATGGGATTGCTGGTCGTACGGCTGCTGGCCGGGCTGCTGAACCTGCGGCTGGCTCGGCTGCTCGGCTGGAGGCGCGGAATACTGGAGTTGCTGGTCCGCAGTCGAAGGTGGCTGACGCACAATGGGCGCCTGCGCCAAAGCCAGTGTTGCGAGTGAGCCAAGGAGTGTAGCTGCGAGCGATCGTGCAAGTGTCTTCATCATTCCCTCTTCACAGTCTCGGCCGGTTACATTCCTGCGGATGGCATTCCGCACGCAGTGAAGTAGACGCGGATCACGTGGGAAAGTTGTGGTGTGACTCGTAGAGAGCGAGCGTATGACACGGAATAAATAGAATAAGTCAACTGAACAAGAACTCTTTGCTGCGCAACTCTTTGACGGTGTCACGCAGCTTCACGGCTTTCTCGAACTCGAACTTCTTGGCCGCCTCGCGCATATCGGATTCGAGGTTGGCGATGTACGCATCGAGCTCGGCCTGTGTGGCGAACTCGGGAATGCCTTCGGCCTCGTCGGTGAGGTCGATGTAGTCGGCCTTCATGATTCCCGCCAGGCCCATCTCCAGCGGGCGGATGATGGACATGGGCGTAATGCCGTTTTCTTCGTTGAATGCGCTCCTGCTTCTCGCGCCGCCTGTTGGTCTCTTCGATGGCGCGCCGCATGGAGTCGGTCATCTTGTCGGCATAGAGGATGGCACGGCCTTCAACGTGGCGCGCGGCGCGACCGATGGTCTGGATCAGCGAGCCCTGCGAACGGAGGAAGCCCTCCTTGTCGGCATCGAGGATGGCAACCAGCGAGACTTCGGGCAAGTCGAGTCCTTCGCGAAGTAAGTTGATTCCAATTAATACGTCGTACTCTCCCTTGCGCAGGTCGCGCAGCAGTTTAATTCGTTCCAGGGTCTCTATCTCGGAGTGCATGTAACGGCAGCGTACACCTACTTCGGTGTAGTAGTTGGCGAGATCCTCGGACATTTTTTTTGTAAGTGTAGTTACCAGGACGCGCTGATTGAGACCGGCACGCGTGCGAATTTCCGCCAATAGATCGTCAATCTGTCCTTTGACGGGGCGGACCTCAACCTGAGGGTCGATCAATCCGGTTGGACGGATGATCTGTTCGACCACAACACCGGAGGATTTGGTGAGCTCGTAGGGGCCGGGCGTGGCGGAGACGTAGATAATCTGTCCAGTGCGGCCCTCGAACTCCTCGAATTTGAGTGGACGATTGTCCATCGCGGAAGGCAGACGGAAGCCGTAATCGACAAGGTTCTGCTTGCGGCTGCGGTCGCCGTGCCACATGCCGTGAAGCTGCGGAATGGTGACGTGGGACTCGTCGATAAAGAGGAGAAAGTCGTGGGGGAAATAGTCGATAAGAGTAGGCGGCGGCTCGCCGGGCTGGCGTCCGGAGAAGTGGCGTGAGTAGTTTTCGATGCCGTGGCAGTAACCTACGGATTTAATCATCTCCAGGTCGTATCTGGTCCGCTGGTGAATTCTTTGCGACTCTACAAGCCGTCCTTGTTGCTCCAGTTCTTTCTCCCACACTTCCATCTCGGCGAGGATAGAATCCGTGGCGGCGCGTTTGCGTTCTGGCTGGACGACATAGTGCGACTTGGGATAGATGGGCAGGCGAGAGTACTTCTGGCGCACGGTGCCGAAGAGCGGATCGATCTGGCTGAGCGAATCGATCTCGTCGCCGAATAACTCAATGCGGTAGGCGTTTTCATCGTAGGTGGGATAGACCTCAATGATGTCGCCACGGACACGAAAGGTGCCTCGGCGGAAGTCGATGTCGTTGCGGTCGTATAGGATTTCGACCAATTTCCGTGTAATGTCTTCACGCTTAATCTTCTGGCCACGCTCCAGGAGTAGAAGCATGCCGTAGTAGGCCTCGGGCGAGCCCAGGCCGTAGATGCAGCTAACCGATGAAACGATGATGGCGTCCCGCCGTTCGAAGAGCGAGCGAGTTGCGGATAAGCGTAATTTATCTAGTTCTTCATTTACCGTAGCTTCCTTTTCGATGAATATATCGCCAGCTGGAATATAAGCTTCGGGCTGGTAGTAATCGTAGTACGAGACAAAATATTCGACGGCATTCCTGGGGAAAAACTGCTTGAACTCGTGGTAGAGCTGCGCGGCCAGGGTCTTGTTGTGCGCCAGAATGAGGGCGGGGCGCTGCACCTGCTCGATGATCTTGGCCATGGTAAAGGTCTTGCCGGAGCCGGTGACGCCGAGCAGAACCTGGTCCTTCTCGCCCGCCGCGAGGCCTGCCACTAGCTCACCGATGGCGCGCGGTTGGTCGCCCTGGGGGGTGTAAGTGGTGGCAAGCTGGAAGTCCATCTCTATAGGATATAGGTATTCGAATGAGTAGCACGAAGGGGACGGCGTGACGGAGTTGTGGCTGGTGCGGCATGGGGAGACGGAGTGGAGCGCAGAGGCCAGGCACACCAGCCGGACCGATCTTCCGTTGACCGCACATGGGCGGGAGCGGGCGGTGGAGTTGGGGAAATTTCTGGCCGGGACGAAGTTTGCGGCGGTGCTGCGCAGCCCGATGCTGCGCGCGAAGGAGACATGCGATATTGCGGGATATGGCGATGTCGCGGTGGTGGATGAGGGGCTGCGCGAGTGGGACTACGGCGTATTTGAGGGACGCACGACGCAGGAGATCCAGAAGGAGATTCCCGGCTGGTCGATTTGGAAGGATCCGATCGTCGGCGGCGAGACGGTGGAGCAGGTGGGCACGCGGGCCGATGGCGTGATTGCGCGGGCGCTGGCCTCCGCCGTTGGCGGACCCACGTCTCAGAATCGAGACATGGGGCACCCGCCTCCACCTGAGACGGACGATACGGCGCGAGTTGCGCTGTTTGCCCACGCACATATTCTTCGGATTCTGGCGGCGCGCTGGATCGGACTTGCGCCGCGCGATGGCAGCTTGTT
>CAWERM010000053.1:0-6586 GCA_963810995.1 uncultured Acidobacteriaceae bacterium
GCTGACCGATGGATTGAAGGCTGAGCGCGAGCAGGGGATCACGATCGATGTGGCGTACCGCTATTTCTCGACCGCGCGGCGCAAGTTCATCATTGCCGACACGCCGGGCCACGAGCAGTACACGCGCAATATGGCGACCGGCGCATCGACCGCGGATGTGGCGATCATTTTGATTGACGCGCAGGCGTTTGCCAAGGCGGGCGGGCTGCTGCCGCAGTCGCGCAGGCACACCTACATTGCGTCGCTGCTGGGGATTCCGCATGTGGTGGCGGCGGTGAACAAGATGGACCTGGTGGGCTACTCGCAGGAGAGCTTCGAGGCGATCCGGCACGAGTTCGATGCGCTATGCGCGCAGCTTGGATCTGGCGGACGAGGTGACCATCCCGGTGAGCGCGCTGGAGGGCGACAACGTGGTGGCGGCCAGCGCGCACATGACGTGGTACAAGGGGCCGACGCTGCTGGAGTATCTGGAGACAGTGCCGCTGGCGCTGGCCGAGACGACCGGGCCGATGCGTTTTCCGGTGCAGCTTGTGCTGCGGCCGGATGCGAACTTTCGCGGCTTTGCGGGACAGGTGGCGCGCGGTACGCTGCGCGCAGGCGACCGCGTAATGGCTCTGCCCTCGCGGCGCGAGTCGACGGTGCGGCGCATTGTTACCTACGATGGAGACCTTGCGGCGGCAAGTTATCCGCAGAGCGTGACGGTGGAGTTGGAGGACGAGATCGACCTGAGCCGCGGCGAGATGCTGGTGGAGGCAAACGTAGGCGCAGCCGCGCTGCCCGATGTGAGCAACCGATTTCGCGCCACGGTGGTGTGGATGCACGAACAGCCGCTGACGGTGGGGCGGACTTACTTTGCCAAGCACACGACGCGGACGGTTCGCGCAACGGTAAGGAAGATCGAGTATCGGGTGGAAGTGAATTCGCTCGATCATCTGAACGTCGGATGCGATTGCGATGAACGAGATTGCGGAGGTGGAGTTCGAGACCAATCTGCCGCTGTTCTTCGATAGCTATCGCGCGTGCCGCTGGACGGGATCGCTGATCCTGATCGATGCGTTGACGAACGCCACGGTGGGCGCGGCGATGATTGTTGGGCCAGTCGTGTCGTCTATTGCGACGCGGAGCGACAAGACTTCGCTGAGTGATGCGCGGCGGCCTGCGCTGATTCTGTTGCCGGGACGAGCGGAGCTTGCGGAGCGGGTTCGAGATGCGTTGATTGCGCGAGGAGAGCGGGCGGTGGTGATCGACGATCCACTGATTCCAGACTCTGCTGTGGCCGCGGTGGTTCGCGTGCTGGATATGGCCAGTGTGGTTGCGCTCTCATCGCGTGTACTGTCGCAGGATGTGTCCGCGGAGATCGAGGGAGTAGCACCGGGGGCCGTGCGCGTCGAAGATGGTTCGGACGAAGAGGCGATTCTGAAGGCCCTCGCGGGGATTTTATGAGCGGAACCGAAACGGTTACAAATTACGAGGAGCTTACGGCAGAGGCCCTGGTGGCGCAGGTGGTGCGCGAGGCCACGGGAGCACCCATATGCATGACCAGCAGCTTTCAGACCGAGGACATGGTGGTGCTGCACATGCTGCGCCAGCATCTGCCGAACGTTCCTGTGATCTTTCTGGAGACGGGGTACCACTTCAAGGAGCTTCTGGCGTATCGCGACCGCATGACCGCGGAGTGGGGCCTGAACCTGATCAATGCATTGCCGTTGACTACGCTGGCCGAGCACGAGGCGCAGTTCGGACTTTTATATATCGTGCAGCCAACGCAGTGCTGCCAGATTCGCAAGGTCGAACCGCTGATGCGCCATCTGGAGCCATTCGACTGGTGGTTCACCGGACTGCGGCGAGAGCAGTCGCCGACGCGCGCAGGATTGCAAAAGATGGAAGACCACAAGACGCCGACCGGCAAGCGGATGAAGAAGGTGAGCGTGCTGGCGGACTGGACGATGGCGAAGGTGGATGCATACGCCGAGATGCATGAGATCCCGAAGCTTGAGCTGTACGCGCGTGGATACACCAGCATCGGATGCGAGCCATGCACGGCGGTGCCGGACGATCCGGCCAACCCGCGCGCCGGTCGCTGGGGCGGCAAGAAGCTGGAGTGCGGCATCCATACTTTTTCTCAAAAGGTATAAACTCCTCTCGCGGATGGAAGCGAGGACGGGGCTGCGATGGTAGACCGAAGAAGGATCGTTCGACTATGGGGCGAGGGCGGCGCACAGGCGCTGGTGACGCTGGTGCGTGTAGAGGGGTCGTCGTACCGCAGGCCGGGGGCGCATCTGCTGATTGGCACGGCGGGTGAGTGCGCAGGGACGATCAGCGGCGGGTGCTTGGAGGCGGAGGTGGTGCGCAGGGCACTGTGGATGGTGCGCACGGGCGCGGTGGTGGAGCGCTATTCGACACTCTTCGACGACACGGCGGAGCTTCCCTTCGGGCTGGGCTGCGGTGGCGTTGTGGACCTGTTGCTGGAGCCGGCGGACACGGCGGAGTGCCACGCGTTGCTGGCAGCGATGGAGGCATCGCTTGGCGGAGTGGAGATGCGCGTTATGACTTGGTTGCCTGCGAAGGAACGGCCGCTGCGTCGCGCAGTCATCGCAACGGATGGTGCGGTGATCTTTTGCAGCGAAGGGCTGGATGCAGGCGATCTCGATTCAGTTGCGGCCCATACTTCGGCTCGCGTCGATAGCGATTCCCAGGTCTACGTAGAAACGCTCTCCGCTCCGCAGCGATTGTTTGTGCTGGGCGCGGGTGAAGATGCAAAGCCACTGGTTACGATGGCATCGTTGCTGGGGTGGAGCGTAACGGTTGCCGATGGGCGCGTACAGTTGGCGCGGCCAGAGCGGTTCGTAGAGGCGGAGCACGTGCTGGCGGCAGCTTCAGTTGAGGGATTGGGGATTGGCGCGGCGGACGCGGTGGTCGTGATGACGCACAGCTACACGCAAGACCGGGCATTCCTGGTGGAGGCGTTGGCAAGCGATGCGGGATATATCGGGCTGCTGGGAGCCGCACATCGCAGCAGCCTGCTGATCGGCGAGGCTGCGACTATCCTGAGACGGAACGTGGCAGAGTGCTGCCAGCGGGTGTGGGCGCCGGTCGGGATGGACCTGGGCGGCGATGGCGCGGAGGCAATCGCGCTGGCCGTTGTAGCTGAGGTGCAGGCGTGGCGGCAGGGTAAGCTGGGCGCATCGCGCAGGCTGACGCCGGAGGACGTTGCGCGACAGATTGAATTGGGTGGGGCGTCGCGTTATCTACAGACACAGTGCGCGATGAGCGATGTGAAATGAAGACTGCGGCGGTGGTGCTGGCTGCGGGTGCCTCGGTGCGGTTGGGCGAGCCAAAGCAGTTGGTGCGGCTGGCGGGAGAGACACTGTTGATGCGCGCGGTTAGGATGGCGCGCGAGGCAGGCTGTTCGCCGGTGGTGGTTGTGCTGGGAGCGGAGGCCGAGCAGATTCAAATTCAGTGCGACCTGCGCGACGTAGTGGTTGCGATCAACGACGAGTGGAGCGAGGGGATGGCTAGCTCGATCCGGCTTGGCGTGCGTGCACTTGGTTTGATCGCGAAAGATGCTGATGGAACAGTACTGATGACCTGCGACCAGCCGGCGGTGACGGCAGAGCATCTGCTAGCGCTGATGGAGACGGGCGAGACGACTGCTTCGCATTATGCCGGACGAAACGGGGTCCCGGCGTACTTACCGGCGACGGCGTTTGCGCAATTGAAGGAACTGCGCGGCGATGCCGGTGCGCGCGTTCTGCTGCGCGAGGCTGAGGCGGTGGAGTTGGCGGGCGGCGAGCTGGACGTGGACACCGCGGAAGATTTGAATGAGGCGCGGAGTAGGTTTCGCTGAGGTGTAGTTCGGCTGTGCTCTCCCACTCGTGCGCAAAGGCACGCATGAATGGGGCACCCATCGTATAAGGGGTTGGACCGACGCGGTAGCGGCTTACTTTGCCGCGACCCATGCGTAGATGGGCGGAGCATCCTTGAACATCCTCTTGAGTTTTCCGGAAGCAAGATTGAACTGGTAGATGTCCATGGTGTTGTTGATATTGTCCTGAAGCCTGTTGATCAGGAAGGTTTTGGAGTCCGGCGACCAGACAGCGGGCACGCGTAGGTCCTCATCGGAAGAAAATGTAATGAGGACCCTGGGATTCGTACCATCCGAATGCATGACACTGACACGGTTCGCATTGGTGGCAAACCAGCCCTGCTTCGGATCATCGCGGCCCTCCGAGTAGTCATTGAACGCAATCCAGTCTCCCGAAGGCGACCAGGAGGGCAAGGTGCCGTCGGCAAGCTTGGAGACGGTGCCGTTTTGAACATCTAACACGCAGATAGCGTGGAGCGGCGGAATGAGCGCCTTGTTTAGCATCCGCGGGACCTCCATATCGAAGGCGATACGGTGGCCATCGGGGGACCAACTGATGGAAGCGCCCACATCCTGCTCCAGCTTCGGGCCGGCGGTCATCTTTCCTGTGGCCAGATCCAGGAAGTGGAACTGAGCGGGGGCCTTATCGGTTTTGAACTCGAGGTAGGCGAGGGTGGTCCCGTTGGGAGAGATTGCAAAGACGCCATTGGTGAATGAGGTTTGTTTATACACTGCCCATCGATTGTCCCGGATGGTGTAGGTAGCAAAGGTGCGATGCATGAAGCCGCGAGAGTCCCCCAAGTAGTGGAACGCGGTGGCGATCACCGAGCCATCGGCCGAGATGCTGGGAGAGGTGTACCACTCGCCCCCCGCTTGCTGCACGGTGCTGGTGCCTTGCCCGGACGTGAGAGTGATGTTGGTGGTTGGATCGCCAATCAGGAAGGTGGCCCCGGACAATCGCGGAAGATGGGCCGAATCCGCCTGCGCGAACGCGACAGGCCAGGGAAGAACCAGCGCAAGAATCACACCTGCAACCAGGCCCGAGTTTCTCATCATCCACCTCGTTGAAGAGGAATTTCGTCCGTATGCTTGCCACAAGACCGAGATGCCAAGTGTATACCGTTAGGGATGTGGGTGGCATCTGGTTTATATGTGCTGTGAGAGCTACACGGGCTGCCGCATCTCAGTGGCGAGACGTGGGGCACCCGGCGAAATTTGTGCATGTGTAGGCTACAGCCGGCAGATGAGGAGTTCGCGCTGGAAGATCATCTCGGCGGGGAGATGGTCGTGCAGGGCGATGAACAGTTCTTCCTGGTCCATGACTTCGCGCTTCCATGCGTCGGTATCCACCTTCAGAAGCTGATCGAAGGTGGCGCGCAGTTCGGATTCAGGCTTGTCCATGCCCTTCCAGTTCATGTCTTCAAAGTAGGGGGTCCATCCGATGGGCGTCTCGTTGCCCTTGGCACGTCCGCGGACACGGTCAACGATCCACTTGAGCACGCGCATGTTCTCGCTGTAGCCGGGCCACAGGAAGCGGCCATCGGCGTCCTTGCGGAACCAGTTGACCTGGAAGATGCGCGGCGTGACGGAGATGAGGCGCTTCATCTTGATCCAGTGGCGGAAATAATCGCCCATATGGTAGCCGCAGAAGGGCAGCATGGCCATGGGATCGCGGCGTACCTTGCCCACGGGCGCGCCCGCGGCTGCGGTGGTTTCGGAACCCATGGTGGCCCCGGTGTAGACGCCGGCCGACCAGTTGAACGCCTGGTAGACAAGCGGAATGGTGGTGGGGCGGCGGCCTCCGAAGATAAAGGCGGAGATGGGAACGCCCTGCGGATTCTCCCAGTCGGGGTCGATGGTGGGACACTGGCTGGCCGGGGCGGTGAAGCGGCCATTGGGATGGGCGGCGGGCGCGGTGCTGGCGTCGGGGGTCCAGGGATTGCCGCGCCAGTCGAGAGCACTCGGCGGGCGGTGTCCGTCATGCCCTCCCACCAGATGCCGCCGTCCTTCCGGGACGTGAGGGCGACGTTGGTGAAGATGGAGTTGCGGTCAGCGTCGCCATGGCGTTGGGGTTGGTCTTCAGCGAGGTGCCTGGAGCGACGCCGAAGAAGCCTGCCTCGGGATTGATGGCGCGCAACTGGCCCGTTGGCGTCGGGCTTGATCCAGGCGATGTCGTCGCCCACGGTCCATACCTTCCAGCCGTCGAATCCGGCGGGCGGGATCAGCATGGCGAGGTTGGTCTTGCCGCAGGCGCGAGGGAAGGCGGCGGCGACATAGGTCTTCTCGCCTTGCCGGGGCTCTCCACGCCGACAATGAGCATATGCTCGGCCATCCAGCCCTCGTCGCGCGCAATGTTGGAGGCGATGCGCAGGGCGAAGCATTTTTTGCCCAGCAGGGCATTGCCGCCGTAGCCCGAGCCGTAGGACCAGATCTCGCGCGTCTCAGGGAAGTGGACGATGTACTTGGTCGTCGTTGCAGGGCCAGGGAACGTCCTTCTGCCCGGGCTCAAGCGGCGTGCCCACGGAGTGCATGCAGGGCGTGACGCGCTTCACGTCCTTGTCGATCTCGGCCAGGACGGGCAGGCCGATGCGCGACATGATGCGCATGTTGACGACGACGTAGGCGGAGTCGGTGAGTTGCGACGCCGATCTGCGAGATGGGCGAGCCGACCGGGCCCATGCAGAAGGCAAGCACATACATGGTGCGGCCGCGCATGGAGCC
>CAWERM010000054.1:0-8287 GCA_963810995.1 uncultured Acidobacteriaceae bacterium
ATGTATTGCTGTACAGTCACCGATATCGCTCCCGCCAACGGCCAGTTCCACTTCCCCTATGTTGCGGAAGGAGAGTACACGCTCAAAGTCACCAACGCCTCCGACATCATTCCCGGCAAGGGCGATCAGAAGCCAATCCGCACCTACGCCGATGCCTCCCAGTCCCTCATCGTCAAAAGCGAGACCAGCGGCGTGACCATCCACGTGAAGCCGCAACCAGTGGCCGCTGCCACTGCGCAGTAAGCCACATTCCTGCGCAACCTCCATCGCCGTGTTACCAAACCCGCCGCCGCGAAGCTCCTTCAAATCATCGCTTACCAACCTGCTCAGCGGGTTCAAAGAGGTGTGATTCAAATCACAGCGTCCCCCGCCACATTCAGGGATCATAGTTACATCTTCAGGGTTGGTTGCGCAGGGCAAGGCCCACCGATCCGTGGTTGGTGAAGCGGGCCAAGGCTCACTGACCTAAGGTTTGCGACGCGGGGCCAAGGCCCGCAAACCACATTGCATAGGGCTCGATTGGTGATGCGGGGCCAAGGCTCGCCAATCTTCGGTTTGTGACGCAGGGCCAAGGCGCACAAACCATCCGCACCCGACGGAGGAGGTTCTGAGCGCTTTACGAAGTTCTCAGAACCTCCAATCGGATGTTGATCGACCTAGGTTTTTCTGAAGAATGCAAGCTGCGCGGCCCCCGAAAGGGTGGTCGCGATTTTTTTATGCATCGCGTAACAGCTCTTCCACTGCACCGATATTCCTCCCACACCACGCTAATCTCCGCTGGTATGCAGCAGCTCTGCGCCCTCCTGCGGTAAACTAGATGTGACGCGCGTTTTCGCCCTTCGGCCCTATCTCAATGGCCCCCGGCCGTCACCGCCGGCTGGGCTGAACGCGTCCCAAACGTAAGCCAGACAGGAAAACTTCCCCCATTGAGCAGTCCCCAAACCATTCCGAATCCAGAGACTTCGGCCCCGGCAGTCGACCAGGCCAGCGCCCTCGCCGCCAAGCCTGCCGCGCAGCCGGCCCTGAAGCCCATCTTCAACATCGCCATCATCGCCCACGTCGATCACGGCAAGACCACGCTGGTGGACGCCATGTTGCGCCAGAGCGGCACCTTCCGCGCAAATGAAGCAGTTGCAGAACGCGTTATGGACTCCAACGATCTGGAACGCGAACGCGGCATCACCATCATGGCCAAGAACACCGCGCTCTACTATCACGGCAACAAGATCAACATCGTCGATACGCCAGGCCACGCCGACTTCGGCGGCGAAGTGGAGCGCGCCCTCAAGATGGTCGATGGCGTCCTTCTTCTCGTCGATGCATCTGAAGGTCCGCTGCCGCAGACCCGCTATGTCCTCTCCAAGGCGCTGGAGGCCAAGCTCACACCCATGGTCGTCATCAACAAGATCGACCGTCCTGACGCGCGCGCGCAGGAGGTGCTCAACGAGGTCTACGACCTCTTCATCGATCTCGACGCCGACGAGTCCATGCTCGACTTTCCCGTCCTCTACACCAACGGCAAGGTCGGCACCGCGACCCTCGATCTCGCCAATCCCGGCACCGACCTGCAGCCGCTCTTCGAGCAGATCATCCAGACCATCCCTGTCGCCAGCGGCGATCCCGATGGCCCACTGCAGATCCTCGTCACCAACCTCGACTACTCCGATTACCTTGGCCGCCTCGCCATCGGCCGCGTCTTTAACGGCACCATGCGCACCGGCCAGGAATACAACGTCGCGCGCGTCGACGGCACTTTTTCAAAGCACAAGATCACCAAGCTCTTCAGCTTCTCCGGCCTCAAGCGTATCGACATCGAAGAGACGCAGGTGGGCGACATTGTGGCCATCGCCGGCATCCCCGGCATCACCATCGGCGAAAGCTTCTGCGACGTGGAAGGCCCGCAGCCACTGCCCCGCATTGTCATCGACGAGCCCACCATCGCCATCCAGTTCAACGTCAACAACTCGCCCTTTGCCGGTCGCGAGGGCCGCTGGGTCACATCGCGCAACCTACGCGACCGCCTGGAAAAAGAGCTGCTCACCAACGTCTCACTCAAGATGCTGGAGACCGGATCGCCCGACAGCTTCAAGGTGCTGGGTCGCGGCGAACTGCAACTCGCTATTTTGATAGAAATGATGCGCCGCGAAGGTTTCGAGATGATGGTTAGCCGGCCCGAGATCGTCACCAAGCGCATTGATGGCCAATTAATGGAGCCGGTCGAGCAGCTTATGATCGACATCCCGGAGAACTTTGTCGGCACCGTCATCGAACGCCTCGGCCCGCGCAAGGGCGAGATGACCAAGATGACCAACCACGGATCGGGAAGAGTCAGGATGGAGTTCCGCATCCCCAGCCGCGGCCTCATCGGGCTGCGTTCGGAGATGCTGACCGAGACGCGCGGCACCATCGTGATGAACGCCATCCTCGACGGACATATCGCCTATCAGGGCGAGATTCCCCAGCGAGTCTCCGGCGCGCTCATCTCCGACCGCCAGGGAACCACCACCGCCTATGCGTTGGATGGACTGCAGGACCGCGGCACGCTCTTCGTCGCCGAGGGAACCGAGGTTTACGAGGGCATGATCATCGGCGAGCACTCGCGCGACAACGACCTCGACGTCAACTGCGTGCGCGAGAAAAAAATGTCCAACATGCGCGCCTCCGGGTCCGACGAAGCCGTCCGCCTCGTCCCCTTCCGCAACCTCACGCTGGAGCAGGCCATCGAGTTCATCGCCGACGACGAGCTGGTCGAGGTCACACCCAAGTCCCTCCGCATGAGGAAGCAAATCCTGCAAGCCAACCGCCGCCCCCGCAAAGGCCAGTCCGCCGAAACCACCGCCTAGTGGATTTTCACCATTGCTATAGCCCCAAATGAATTGTCATTCTGACCCTGAGCGAAGTCGAAGGGGAAGAATCCCCGCATTGTCCTTTGCTCGTCATTCTGGCGCGATGAAGAATCCCTATACTTCCCCCTGCCCGTCATTCTTCCTTCTCCCGTCATTCTGAGCCGAAGGCTCAGAATCTCCGTCGTAGTCTCTTCTTTTTGTCATTCCTCAGTCCGTGCGCCTAGAATCGATTTGTGGACATTTCGTACGACCCGGCCAAAAATGAGATAAATATTCGCGAGCGCGGGTTAGACTTTGATCGTGCGGTGGATTTTGATTTCACTACAGCAGAGATCGATCCGATCTTGCGCAATGACGAGTTGAGATACCTGGCGAAGGGGCTTCTGGGCGGACGACTTCATGTTCTATGCTTCAAGGTTGTAGTAGGCGGTATTCTGGTCATCAGCTTTAGAAAGGCAAACAAGCGGGAAGTGAGGCAATATGAAGAAAGCCGACGCGATCTGGAATAAAGGACCGGAGCTGATCGACGACGACGGCGAAGTCCGCGAACTGACCGCCGAAGATTTCAAGAGCTTCAAGCCCTTCTCGGAACTTCCGCCAGACCTGCAGCACACACTGCGCGAGATTCAGCGCGGCAACGTCACCATCCGCCCCGACCCCGTTTCCGTTTCCGAAGCAGAGCTGGTTCCCGTTAAAGTCTCGCGCTCCGTGGTCGAACGCTTCCAGGCCACCGGCACCGAGTGGGAGAGCAAAGTCGACGCCGCCCTCCGCCAATGGCTCGACGAACACCAGGCAAGCTGAGTTCGCACAAATCCCTCCGCATGAGGAAGCAAATCCTGCAAGCCAACCGTCGCCCCCGCAAAAGTGCCGCGGCGGAGTAATCTCTAAATCGGCTACAAGAACTACAACTATCAGGCGCGAGCCCGGCGGTTGTTGTTTGTGCCATGATGTACATTGAACGTGGAGTATAAGAGTTGCACAAGATACTGTTCGCCATCGTTGCCCTGTTGATCGCGCCTGCTGTCGTGTCATCGCAGACGCCTCTGCCACGAGATGAAGCGCTTGCTCAAATCTACAAAGACTACGATCCGGGCAAGCATCAGGCGAAATGGGTCTGTAACGCAAGTCAAAAATTCTCCGACCCGGCGATGCGAGATGGTTGGCCTTGCGACGAGGGAGAGACCACGAGAGTCTCTCTTCTGTTGATATCCCAGTTCCAGGAAGGGCAAGAGTGGAAGACCTATGTCGTAGCGAGCGCCAGCCCAGGAGAGAACCCGCGTGATTACGAATGTCACGCATGTGGGCCAGCAATCGGAGTCGCTGTCTTTGCATGGCAGAATGACCATTGGCTGCTACAGAGTTCTAATGCTGCTATAGGCTTCTACGGCTCGTGGGGTGGAGGCCCAGACGTCGAGCTGGTTGCAATCGGGCCTGCGAGACATGGTGTGATCCTCTGGACATCGGGTGGTGGGCAAGGGTATCACGGATCTGAGAAGCATCTGATTGCTCCCACTGAAAACATCGTCAGTGAGATCTGGACCTTGAATGATGAAACAGACAACTCGGGAGCATACGACCCGACTGACAAGTTCGCTTCTCACCGCCGCTATTACGCTGAGGTGGCATTCAAGTTCATTTATGTAGGTAACGATGACTACTACGACATCCTTGCCATGTCACGTGGCACCGATGGCAAGGGAAACGCAGATTGGACAAGGCAATATCGGTTCCGCGACGGACAATACCGATTGCTTCGTTCGACCACATATGTTGAAGCGAAGGGGCCACAAAAAAAGCCTGTGTCACCGCAATCAGCAAGATCGAAGTGAAAAGTGGGCGCTCCATTCGTTCGCGCGCTCCCACCCCCGCCCCTAAGCCCCGCCTTCCCAACAATTCACCCGTGCCACCCCTCGCTCGATTTACAATCACTTCGGCTGCCAAACTCCGCCCAGCCGGAAAGCTGTCTGCCCCATGCCCGATTCCATGCCGTATCTCATAGCCATTGCCATCGTCCTGCTATACATCCTCAACTCCATCAAAATCCTGAAGGAGTACGAGCGCGCCGTCGTCTTCCGCCTTGGCCGCGTACGCCACGACGCATCCGGGCCCGGCATCATCCTCGTCTTCCGCCCCATCGACACCATCGTCCGCGTCTCGCTCCGCCAGGAGGCCATGGAGGTCCCCTCGCAGGACATCATCACCCGCGACAACGTCACCCTGAAGGTCAACGCCGTCATCACCCTGCGCGTGGTCGAACCCATCAAGGCCGTCATCGAGGTCTCCAACTACGTCTATCAGACCTCGCAATTTGCCCAGACCACGCTGCGCTCCGTGCTTGGGGAAGTCGATCTCGACCAGGTCCTTTCGCATCGCGACCAGCTCAACCAGCGCATCCAGACCATCATCGACGGACACACCTCACCCTTCGGCGTCAAAGTGGTCGCTGTTGAAGTCAAGCAGGTGGACATGCCGGAGAACATGCTGCGCGCCATGGCCAAGCAGGCCGAGGCCGAGCGCGAGCGCCGCGCCAAGATCATCCACGCCGAGGGCGAGTTCAACGCTGCGGCCAAGCTGGTGGATGCCGCCGCGTTGATGGCAACGCAACCCATGACCCTGCAACTGCGCTATCTGCAAACCCTTACCGAGATCGGTGTCGAGAAGAACACTACCATCGTCTTCCCTCTGCCCATGGAACTGATTAACATGTTCAATAAGACCATTGGCACACCTGCGATCCCCGCGCCAGCCGCGCCGGATGCGGGGGCAAAGGAGTAGAGGTTGACACAGCGTCTCTTCGACGACGAGGACAGCCCGCCCGGTCGTAGCTATACCCGCGACCCGGACCGGGCCGATTCCGGCGGTGGCGCCGAACGTGAGATATCGCTCGGCGCTCCGGCCATCCTCGGCATCTTCTTCGCGCTCACGCTTCTCTGCGCCTGCTTCTTCGGCTTCGGCTATACCATGGGCCGCAAGTCCGCTCAGGCCGCGCCCGTCGATACCTCCTCCGCGAATGTGGATACCAGCAATGGCTCCGCCAAGCCCGCTGCCGGAAGTCTTGCTGGCCAGCCCGCCGAGTCCACCGAGCCCGCTGCGCAGCCCGCGGCCGATAACTCCACCGCGCCGCCCACCGCACAAACGGATACCGCGCCCACTGCAGCTGCACCCAGCCCTGCACCCGCCACGCAGAAGAGCGCAGCATCACCAGCCGACGGCATGATCGTTGGCGACAAGACGCCTCAGCCCGCGACCGCTGTTGTCAACAAGCCCCCAACCAACAGCCAGCAACCAGCAGCCGCTCCCGCCGGGACCATCATGGTGCAGATCGCCGCCGTCTCCAGTCAGGATGTCGCCGACATCCTCACCTCATCGCTGCAGAAAAAAGGCTATAGCGTCAGTGTCCGCCACGAGCCGCAGGACAAGCTCCTGCACGTCCAGATCGGCCCCTTCGCCACCCGCCAGGATGCCGTAGCCATGCAACAGCGTGTCCTCGCCGACGGCTTCAACGCCATTGTCAAGTGAGCCGGCCACCATCATTCGCAGTCTTCACCTCACCTTAAGCCTCCGTTGACTATACTGCTCCATGGAGATAGCCCTATGCGCCCAGCTCTCGTTCTCATCGCAGCCGTTCTCGCGGCATCCTCGCAACTCACCCTTGCTCAGGCCACTGCTCCGCAGGATGGTCCATACAAAGTCCTCAAAACCGCGCGAGTAGGCGGCGAAGGTGGCTGGGATTACATCTACGCCAACGCGGATGGCCGTCGCCTCTACATTCCTCGTGGTGCAACACGCGCAGTGCCCGCCACCGACACCACCCCCGAGGTGGCCGCGATTCCTGAACGCCTTACCATCTTCGACCTCGACACGCTGAAGCCTGTCGGCGAAATCTCCGGCATCGGCGGCAATGGCACTGCGGTCGATGCCAAGGTGAATCACGGCTTCACCAGCGATCATCCCAAGGTTTCCATGTTCGACACTACGACGATGACCTTGATCAAGAGTATCGATGTAGGCACGGCAGCACGGCCAGACGGCATCTACTTCGACCCCTTCAACGAGCATGTCTATGTCTTCAGCCATCCCACCAAGGACGCCACCGTCATCGACGCCAAGGACGGCGCCGTGCTGGGTACCGTCGACTTGGGCGGCACACCGGAGCAGGGTGTTGGCGATGGTAAGGGCATGTTGTACGACGTCATGCAGGACGCGGTCGGCGGCGTGGCCGCGGTCGATGTCAAGACGATGAAAACGGTTGCGCACTACTCGTTCATCGACAAAGGCGGTTGCAACGGCCTTGCCATCGACGCCAAAAACGAGATTCTGTTCGCCGCATGTAGCCGCCCGCAGCCCACCATGGTCATCATGAGCGCAACGGACGGCAAGATCATCACTACCCTTCCGCTTGCCGGAGGCTCCGACGGGGCCGTATTCAACCCCGCAACCATGGAGGCATTCAGCACGGGCGGCAACGGCACCATGACCATCGTGAAAGAGAACAGTCCCACCAGCTTCGTGGTAGAGCAGAACCTGCAGACCATGAACGGCGCCCGCACCATTACATTGGATAGCAAGACCGGCCACCTGTTCACCATGTCGCAGGAGCGCGGCCCTGCTCCCGCCCCCGCGCCTGCCGCAGCTGGCGCACCGGCCCCCGGCGGACGTGGCCCGCAGGGTACGACCGTACCGGGCTCGTTCACCATCCTGATGGTCGGTAAGCAGTAAACCGGATGCCGGTACGACGCCATCGTGAAGTAGATACTAGGTTCGAGGTATTAGGTTCGAGGTTCGAGGGGTTTGCGACGAGGAGTCTGTAGGAACGTATGCAAGCCATTCAACATCTTCCCAATCTCATCGGACTGAGCGTTCGCTTCGGCGAAGTGCTCGACTTTGCCGAAGCCCAATCGTTCGGCGATCACAAGCTGAGTCTGCAATTCATCATTTGACCCACGTGCCATCAGCACAAATCTTCCATAATCCTTTCGGCTTCGTCGTCCCCATCCTTCCGCAATATTGCTTGCAATCGATACGGCAGCTCGACGCATCTGTGAACATAGTCCATATATCTCCGATGTTGGAAAACTCCCAGTAAGACGATAGATTGTTTCGGCGAGATCGATTGACTTCTGCCAAACTTTGAGATCGCGATAGGTATTAGACATGGTGCAAGTCTAAAGAGTGCGCCGTAGCCAGGCTGTATCGATTAGTACGTCAAATTCCTCGAACCTCGAACCTCGAACCTAGTCTTTAGGCCTCATCTCCTCCGGCAGAGCCGCCGCGATTGCCGCGTGTGCCGCGTTCATCAGGTCGTCGCGCGTCGCATATCCCCCCGGATAAATCGCCGGCAGTATCTGCACCCTCGCCACTCCCGGAGTGATGGCCGCGCTGTGCTTGCGCATCATCTTCTAGCAATACGTACTCGTAGTTCAAGCCGTTGGCAATAAAGA
>CAWERM010000055.1:0-12124 GCA_963810995.1 uncultured Acidobacteriaceae bacterium
TTGGTTGTGACCTACTGGTTCCATTACGTATTGCTTACCTATAAGCGCCAACAAAAGCGGAGTTAGCGCAATCCAGCAAAACGCTGTTCGCCATACCGGAACAGGGCCCGCAATAGGAAACGACAGCACATCCAGCACACCCGACAAAATCGCCAACCGCCCACAACCGCACCGGAACAATCGCATTGATATTTAGTCTAACATCGCAGTGCATATAAAGTTGAACTGGCAGCCTCGTCTAGCCCCATCGACTCGCCGAGCGCGTAAGTCCGTCTTGTCGCGGGCCTCATATCCGGCCAATGGCCCAAGGCTATATGTAGACAGGGTCACCCTCCGCGAACTACATCCCCTCGCAACGCGGCTTCTCACAACACCTAGACATAAACCCAATAACCGCCGTCGATTACTCCTCAGTAAATAACTGACAAATATATAATTGAGAAATCACTGCTTTTTATTTGCCAGACTGTTTCTACTTATGTATTCTTTGCTTGGCATAGTTGATAACCGATCTATATCTAAGTGAGCGGTCGCGAGCCATAGTAATATCCCGGACAACGCAGCGGAAGATGCGGATGGGAAAGCTAATTCCCCATCGCAACAAGGAGGCAACAAGTGGAAGTAAGCCGGATTCTTGAGGAAATTGACGCCCAGATTTCAAAACTCCAACAGGCACGCGAACTACTCTCAGGCACCGTGGTGAAGGTCGGCAAGGGTCGTGGCCGCCCCAAGGGAAGTAAGAATGCTAAGACCGTGGCGAAGGCCGCGCCTCGCAAGCGCAAGATCAGCGCCGAAGGCCGCAAGCGCATCGCCGAGGCCATGAAGCGTCGTTGGGCGGAGCGCAGAAAACAGGCCGCAAAGCCCGTCGCAGCCGCAAAGTAGACCTAGCCCGGCTCACCGCCAATACCACAGCTACAGGGCGCAACGCTCCCTCCATCGCGGGTGTTGCGCTCTTGCGTTTATATGCACTATTTCCAACAACCTTTGGCAAGCGAGCACTACACCTGCAACCGTTCCTAACGAGTAACTACAACCTCACGCATGTTGTCCTTGGCCAGATAGAAATGAAAGCCCTTGAACGAGGAAAGTAACCGTTCAATCTGCCGATTCGTATAGTTTGCCAGTTGAGGATATTCCCCCACGCGCTGCACGTCCACCATCGATCGATCAGTCAGGTGGTAGCGGTGGAAGTCCGCTTTGGCCGTCCCCGAGGCAGACCCTCCGACCGCAGGATGAAACATCGCCAGCATTTGTGCATCTGGCACCATTACCGCGTGGATACGCTCGATCACGGGCGAGAGCAATTCCTGTGGAAGATAGTCCGCCGTGTCCCAGAACAAGACCACATCGAATCCACGCCCGGAAAAGTTCAGGTGCGTCGCCAGAAACCGCTCTACATCGAGGCGCACCGCCTCGATGTTCTCCTGGGGAAGCGTCCATTCGTGCTTAACAGCGTCTTCCACCAGGTTAGCCAGGTAGATACTGTGCCCCAGCGAAGTGATGAAGTTGATGTTCGTGGACGACGTCGGACCGACATCCAGGACACGCAGCGACTCTTCTCCGTGCAGCCGTTGCAGCAGTTGGCCCCATCCACTGGAATAGCGTGAGACGCGCTCGTTATCCGCTACCGCACCGCCGGCTTTGTCCTTGCCGCCAAAGAAGTTGCTCATCGTTCGGCCTCCTTCCGGCTCAGGTCAGGTTCAGGGTCGCAGCGTCGGTCGCAGGGTCCTCGGTACCGGGCAGTCGCCCTGTGACCGCAGGCGCCACAGTCTCCGAAAGATCCACACGGCCCCTCATGTTGGCATTCTCCTCGATCGACAATCTCGCCGCAAAAATATCTCCCTTCACCACGGCCGACTCACGCAGTTCTACCCTTCCCGACGCTCGCAGATTGCCCTCGACCAATCCGAAGATCACCACTTCGCGCGCATCCACATCCGCCAGGACGCGAGCATTCGGTCCCACCGTCAAGCGGTTCTCAGGCAGCGCGATCATCCCTTCCACCACGCCGTCCATGTACAAGTCTTCTTTGCCGGTCACCTCTCCTCGTATGGTGACTGACTTGCCAATAACGGTCGAACCTTCAGTTGGCTTCATCGGTTTGTCGCTCTCCCCGCTGCAATGATGGTAAATGGACTGCTTCCATAGTACCTGCGAACTGTACCCAGCCCAACTCCCGGAAGCAAACCGACGTAATAAACTCAGGTTAGACTCAGGATGCTAGACGCAAGTCGCTCGCTTTGCTCGCGGTAAGGAATCCTTCCCTGCTTGGCCCGCGTCCAACATTACGTCGGCAGAATGCCTTCTCCGGAAACGATGACACCAGCACACTCAGCCGCCCCGCCCGCAACCCGTTCCCTAAGATATTCTTCTCTGCGGAGCGACTTGCGGCATGTTTCCCCTGTGTACTGGGTTTCGTTCAGCTCGTTCGTCCTGCTGCTTGCAACGGCCAGTCCCGCGCGCACGCCCGCATACGGTCCGGCGCTCCCGCCGCAACCTGCTTCCGACGCTTCACCGACGGCGTCGCCCGCCCGCAGTTGGGCCGTCGATTGCGCCACCAACGAAGCCCTCGTCATTCAGCATCCCGACTCTTTTCTGCGCTATCGACTGCATGTGATCGACGAGAAGGGCGACCACCTGCGCGACCAGATTGAGACCCCCGAAGGCAGTGTCGCACGGCTCATTCAGAGCGACGGCCGCCCCCTGACCGCAGCCGAGGACGCAGCCGAACGCCAGCGCCTCAACGACCTGATCGCCTCGCCTGACGCCTTTGCCCGCCACATCCGCCGTGAGCAGGAGAACAAACAGATGGGCGTCCGCCTGCTCAAACTCATGCCCGACGCCATGCTGTGGAGCTACGCCTCTGGTCAGCCACAACTCCCCAACCAACCCACCGGCAACCCCACCCTCATCGTCCTCGACTTCAAAGCCGACCCCGCGTGGTCGCCCCCCAACTTCGAATCCGAGTTTCTCACCGGCCTGCAGGGCCGCGTCTGGATCGACCCGCGCACACGGCGCATGGTCCGCTTGGAAGCTAGTCTCACGCGCGCCGTCAATATCGGCTGGGGCATTGTCGCCCGCCTCTATCCCGGCGGCAGCGTCACCCTGCAACAGGTCAACGTGGGAGGACAGCGCTGGATGGTCGAACATATCGTCGAGCAGCTTAGCCTGCGCGCGCTTATGGTCAAGACCGTCCATCAGCGCCTCGTCTTCGACACCGCGGATTACCAACCGGTCCCTGCCATGAGCTACCAGCAGGCCATCAAAATCCTGCTCGATACCCCATTGCCCACTCGCTGACCCCCTGCTGCCGCGAATAGCAACGATCAGCCAAAACGAAGGAGGATTTCGTGACGCTGCGCCTTGAGAAGTGAGAAGATAGCGGAGACATGGAAGCGACAGGTTTTGCAGTAGTCATCATGGCCGCGGGCAAGGGCACGCGGCTCAACAGCAAGCGGCCAAAGGTGCTGCACGAGGTGGGCGGTTGCGCCCTTCTGCTGCATGTAATCCGTGCGGCAAACACGCTGGGCAGCAAAGAGATCTACTGCATCGTGGGCCACCAGGCGGAGCGCGTGCAGGCCGCTGTTGCCGCCACAGGTGTCGCGTTTGTCCCGCAACCGGAACAGCGCGGCACCGGCCACGCCATGCAGGTACTCAAGGCATGGCTCGAGACCTCCGGCGCGCCTATACCAAAGAACCTGCTCGTCCTCTCGGGCGATGTTCCGCTGATCCGCCCACAGACACTTGCCGCGCTCTGCCGGCTGCACTTGCAGGAACGCGCCGCCATGACCATCCTGACCGCGGTCCCCAAGGACCCCACCGGCTACGGCCGCGTTCTGCGTCTCACCCCCGGCCAGCCCGATGTGGTCGCCATCGTGGAGCAGAAAGCGCTGACGCCCGCGCAGCGAGCCTCGCCCGAGATCAACTCCGGCATCTACGCCTTTGAGACGGAGGCGCTATTCGGCAATCTCGATCAGCTCACAAACGACAACGCCCATGGCGAGTTCATCCTGACAGACATGGCAGGCCTGCTGGTGGCCGGCGGGAAGCGAGTGGTGGCCCTACAGGCCGAGAGATCGGACGAGGTGCTGGGCGCCAATACCATCGCGGAGATGATCGCACTGGACGCCATGCGCGCCGCTAACGCGCAACGCCTGATGGCCCATGGCGTCACTATCTTCCGCCCCGATACCTGCGTCATCGACGCTGAGGTCAGGTCGGCCCAGATACCGTCATCGAGCCGTACGTGCAGCTTCTGGGCGCAACGCGAATCGGCGCGGAGTGCCTTATCCGCTCCTACTCGGTGGTCCAGCACTCCGAGCTGGGCAACGGCGTCACTGTACGCAACGGATGCATCCTCGACCGCGCCGAGATTGGCGACGGCGCTGTCCTCGGCCCTTACGCCCACCTGCGGCCGGAGAGCAGGATCGGCGAGGACGCCCATGTAGGCAACTTCTGCGAGACCAAGAAGACAACCCTGGGACGCGGCTCCAAGGCCAACCACCTTACCTACCTGGGCGATGCGGTCATCGGCGAGGGCGTCAACGTCGGCGCGGGAGTCATCACCTGCAACTACGACGGCGAGCGGAAGCACACCACCACCATCGGCGATGGGGTATTCGTTGGCTCCGACTCCACGCTGGTCGCTCCTGTCAGCCTGGGGGACGGTGCGTACGTCGGTGCGGGCTCCTGCATCACCCATCCCGTTCCAGCCGGAGCGCTGGCCATAGGGCGCACCCACCAGATCACCAAAGAAGGCTGGGTCGCCGCCCGCCGCGCCGCCCGCGCCAAAGCGCGCGATGCAGAGAAGAAAAACTGACTGGAGTTCGCAGGCGAATCACTCTCCGACCACGACCGCCATGGCGAAGCCGTCGTATTTTTTAGTCCCCACCGTTTGGATGGCCGTGGATGCGAGTCGAGGTTCCGCGGCAAGCAACTCGAACAGGGCACGCGTACCCTGGACATCCGGGTCTGCACTAGCCGGGTTGAGGATCTCGCCTTCGCGCACCACATTGTCGACCACAATCAGGGATCCACGGTGCGCCAGCTTCAGCGCCCACTGCAAGTAGGCTGGATTGTTGGGCTTGTCCGCGTCAATGAAGATCATGTCAAATGGCTCCGCACACTCTGCCTGAAGCTGCGCCAGCGATTGGATCGCGGACCCGACGCGGATTTCAACCCTCTCCGAGACCCCGGCTCGTCCCAGGTTCGCCCTAGCGACTGCGGCATGCTTTGGTTGCAGCTCCAGGGTCACCAGGCGGCCGCCCGCAGGCAAGGCCCGCGCCAGCCAGATAGTGCTGTATCCGCCGAGTGTGCCAATCTCCAAAATTCTATGCGCGCCCTTCGTCAGTGCCAGCAGATGAAGAAACTTGCCCTGGACCGGTGGAGACGTCGATGGAGGGAAGCCCTGCCTCCTTATTCGCCTCGATTGCTGCATCCAGAACAGGATCGGCAGGCAGTAGCCGCTCCATAAAGTAACGGTCTACCGCGGTCCATTGCTCTTGATTCATGGTTATCTCCACCCCTATTTAGATCGTTTTCGCTCGATTATATGCGGCTGATGGGGGACTCCGCATCGCCGATAAAGACTAGAGACCTGCTCACTGCATCGACGGGCTGTGTCAAGGCCGTGCCCCCAGGCCACCTCGAACCACAGCAGCGATTCTGAAGAGCAACGGCCCCCTGACCACAGGGCGGCGGAGAGCATTGGCCATGCAGCAGGAAACCGCGCAGACGCAGCAGGGATTCATGCCACCGCAGTTTGCAATCATGCAGGAGCAGCAAGAGATTGTCACTGTGCGGCAGGAGCACATCCTGGTGGTCGACGACGAAGCCCCGGTGCGTGGCGCCCTGCACTCCATGCTGCAGCACAGTGGATACGATGTCAGTGCGGTGGCCAACGCTGAACAGGCCCTGCTTCACCTGCAGGACGACCTCGGCTGCGACTTGGTGCTCGTCGATGTCATGATGCCCGGCGCCAATGGCCTAACCCTGCTCGACGTCATCTGCCACAACCACCCTGACGTTCCGGTCGTCATGCTGACTGCCATACACGACATCCACGTTGCCACCAACGCCTTCCGCCGCGGCGCCATCGACTACCTGCTCAAGCCCTTTGAGCGCTACCAGTTGCTCGATGTCGTCCTGCGCGCTCTGGAGCACCGCCGCCTGCTGAAGCAGAACGCCGCATACCATCAGAACCTGGAGCAGATCGTCAATTTCCGCACCAGCCGTCTGCGCGCCACCATGCACGACCTGGAACGAAGTTACGACATTACGCTGGAGGCCATGGGCGATGCGCTCGACCTGCGCGACGCCCAGACCGAGGGCCACTCCCGCCGCGTCGCTGCCTACACCATCGCCCTGGCCCGCGAGATGGGTCTCGATGCCGAGGAACTGCGCCTCATCGCACGCGCGGCCCTCCTGCACGACATCGGAAAGATCGCCACCCCCGACTCCATCCTGCATAAACGTAGAAAACTCACCCCCGAGGAGACCGGTATCATGCGCCTACACTGCGTGCGCGGATACCAGATGTTGCATAAGATCCCCTTCCTGCGCAACGCCTCAGAACTGGTGTATGCCCACCATGAGAACTTCGACGGCAGCGGCTATCCACTCGGCCTGCGCGGCGAAGCGATCCCGCTGGGAGCGCGCATCTTCGCCATCGCCGATACGCTCGACGCCATCACCTCCAAGCGACCCTATCGCAAGCGTCTCAGCTTCGCCCAGGCCCGCAAAGAGATCGCGCGTTGCGCCGGAAGCCAGTTCGATCCACATATCGTCAAGGTCTTCCTCGGCATGCCCGTGGAACGATGGAGCAACCTGCGCAAAGAGGTGGAAAGCGCCTCCGCCGGGGCCTTCTGCGTAACTCTTTAGACGCGCCCAGCGGCGGTAAAAAGGCGCACTGTTTGCATAAGTGAGGCCTGCGACTTACCATCGCCTTGCGGCCCAGTTCCCAGGGAGGAGCCCATGGAATCCAGCAAACAGAAGCTCTCCGAACAACAAATCCACGGCCTGTTGATCGAATTGCCCGAGTGGGCGCTAAGGGACGGCAAGCTGGTCCGCGACTGGACGCTGCCCACCTTCGTCGAGGCCATCGCCTTCGTCAACCGCGTGGCCCAGATCGCCGAAGAGGCCCAGCACCACCCCGACATCGACATCCGCTACAACCTGGTCCAACTCGCGCTGGTCTCGCACGATGCGGGCGGAATCACGGAGCGCGACGCCGGGATGGCACGCCGGCTAAGCGCCGCCTTCCCCACCTCATCCGTCTGAACCGCCCAGCGCACACCTCCAGCCGCTTGCGTGATACTCTAGTAGTCCAGAGCGGAGTCCGCTCAAGACTTTCGGCCCGAACCGTGAAATTCACCGTTCCTGGCCGATACAAGTTGCGTCACTGGCCTCCCGGCACGGACAAATCAACGTTCGTGCCGCCTTTTTTGGCGCTCCCCCGCCTATCCCCCTGCAAATTATTTCCGCACCGATGACGAAAATCCCGCATCCCATCTACAATCAGCGATAAGCTAGATGTACGCCCATGCCCCAAGGAGACAAAACGATGACGAAAGCCGATCTGGTCGACAAAGTTACCGCCCTCGGAGACCTTACCCGCCGCGACGGAGAGATCATCGTTGATACCCTATTCGAGTCCGTCATCGGTGCGCTCAAGGCCGACGACAAGGTTGAGATTCGCGGATTCGGCAGCTTCCGCACACGGCAGCGCAACTCGCGCATCGGGCGCAACCCCAAGACCGGCGAGCGCGTCGATGTGCCGGCCAAGCGCGTTCCCTTTTTCAAGCCCTCCAAGGAACTGCGCGACTCGGTCAACCCCAATGGAGCCAAGAGTCCAGCCATCGCCAAGCCCGTCATCACCGACCCCGTCGACCCCCATCATCCCCCGGCCATGTAGCCGCACGCAAACAAGCACGCACAGGTTGTAGTGATGTTGTTCTGATGCAGTAGTACTTCTGCACCTGCGATGGCTCAGTCTGGCAAGGATTAGGAGAGTACGTTCAGCCCACTCTTCGCCACCGCCACAAACTCCGTCGCCGTCTTCACGATGAAGTCCAGCATCTCCCTCGTCAGCCCCGGATAGACGCCGATCCAGAAGACCTGGTTCATCACAAAGTCGCTGTTCGGCAGTTCGCCCACCACGCGGTGCTCCCAGCCCTCGTAGGCCGGCTGGCGCAGCAGGTTCCCTCCAAACAGAAGCCGCGTTCCGATCTTCTTCGCCTCCAACGCGCCGGTCAGCTCATCGCGCGTAAACGGCGCATCCGGCCGTACGCCGATGGGAAATCCGAACCAACTCGGATCGGAGTGTTCGCTCGCCTCGGGTAGTAGCAGGAACTCCTCCAACGGCTTCAGCGCAGCCTTCAGATAAGCAAAATTCTCCTTACGCCGCGCTATAAAGTGGGGCAGCTTATCGATCTGCGACAGTCCCAGCGCCGCCTGCATGTCCGTCGCCTTCAGGTTATAGCCGATGTGCGAGTAGGTGTACTTGTGGTCGTATCCGCAGGGCAGCGTGCCCAGTTGCCAATCGAAGCGCTTGCCGCAGGTATTGTCCTTACCCGGCTCGCACCAGCAGTCGCGCCCCCAGTCGCGGAAGCTGTCGATCAGCACCTGTAGGGTCGGCTTGTCGGTCATCACCGCGCCGCCCTCGCCCATCGTGATGTGGTGCGCGGGATAAAAGCTCACCGTCGCAATGTCGCCGAACGTCCCCACCTTGCGTCCTCTGTACGTCGATCCCAGCGCATCGCAACAGTCCTCGACTAGCCACAGATTGTGCTTCCTGCAGAACGCCGAGACAGCATCCAGGTCGAAAACATTGCCCAGGGTGTGCGCGATCATCACCGCCTTCATCTTTGGGCTGTATGCGGCCTCCAACTTGCTGGCATCGATCTCATAGGTCGGCAGCACAACATCCACAAACACGGGCACCAGCCGGTTCTGGAAGATGGGGTTAACCGTCGTTGGAAATCCCGCCGCAACCGTCAGCACCTCGTCGCCCGGATTCAACTGGCGCGCACCCAGCTTAGGCGATGTCAGCGCGCTCAGCGCCACAAGGTTCGCGCTCGATCCCGAATTTACCAGGCTCGCCGAACGCACTCCAACGAACTTCGCCAGCCTGCGCTCAAACTCCCTGGCAAACCGCCCCGTCGTGAACCATCCATCCAGCGCTGAGTCCACCACCGAGCAGATGTCCTCAGCCCCAATTACCTTGCCCGAGACAGGCACCACCGACTCGCCCGGAACGAACTCCCGATCCGGAAACTTGGCCGCATGATACTGCGCCGTTAACTCGAGAATCTGCCGCCGAAGTTCTTCTGCCTTATCGCTCATACGCATTAAGAATACACACTCGGAGAGTGCATCCCTAACACCGCATTCTGCGCCTCATACGCGTTGACTATGTCCCTGCGCCCTGGTAGAGATCGCAGAATGCGCGGTCAGAAGAATCCTGTTCTGTTGCCAGGCATCCATCCTTACGAAGCAACCAGGTTCCAGGAAAGATGCCTCATCTTACAAGCCGGCGGTTTCGGCCCGTACTGCTTTCCTTCAATCTGGCGAAGGTTTCCGTGCCTGGTCCACAATCATCGTGCTTACCAACCCCCGCTTTGCCTCCAGCTTCAATCCCAACTGCTCCTGCACTGCGGTAAACAGCGGCGGACTCTGCGTATCGTCAGGCGCCGCCGGCACCTGGCCTCCGTACTGCGACTCATCCTGGGCCCACTCCAGGTCGAAGTCATACTTCCCTGTCAGTCCAGTTTTGTTCACCGTGGGCCGGTCCAGCGTAGCCCGCTGTAGCATGGCGACAAAGTCGTCCATCGTCACACTACGCGCAGGTACCTCAATCTTTCCTGGATACACCACCCCATAAATCTGCGGCGGATCGTCCGGCTTCGCCGCGGCCTTCAGCTTCGGCCCTCCCTTCGCTATGGTCAGCTCATAGATCGAAAACTCCTTGTCCTGCCGATGAAAATTCAACCCGAACCGTTCCACCAGCAGCGCGCGCAGCATCTGCATCTGCTCCACCCTGACCGGCGCGACGTACCCGGAAGTAACCGCCTCAATATTGAAACACTGCGAATCCATCCACCCCGGCCCACCGGAGATCGTTCGCGGATTCATGTCGTACGCCAGTGCAATCAGGTTCTTCAGCGTATAGTTCGTCGCCACCCAGCGATGCGTGCCGTCCATCTTGAACATACGTCCAGCCTTCAGGTCCGCGTCCACCGGCTTCACAGTCGCCACCTCAAACGCATCGAACTCAGGACGAGGGGTCGCCGCGGAGGGTGAATTGGCCTGCCCCATTACAGTCGAGGCCCATAGAATCAAAATCGCAACCGGGTAACGTCGACCCATACCAACCACCTCCGCGGAAGATTTTTAATTTGATACTTGCATCATCCCGGACGAAACATTTTGTGCGCGGGGAAGCTAAGGCAACCGAACAAATCGTACGTATCCTGCAAAGTAATCACAAATTAATTATTCCGATCGCACAACTAACTCTCTGGCCCTGTGTCTGCGTAATGGGACGAGCGAGAGCAACCAGAATGTCTCACCGGCCATCCTAAGCAGCTAGTTATCGCATTGTCCGCGCGCAAGCACGCCCAGGCCCGCAGCAACATCCATGAATGAGTAGAACCGTCGCCAACTTGGCGCTCGTTCCCGATAAGTTGCGGTGCATGAAAATAATTGAGAGGTGACTATGTCGTCTTTATTATCCATATCCCGTCGAACCTATCTACTTTCTCTCTCTTCACTCGCCGTTCTCTCCTTGCTGGCAGTAGGTTGCGGCGGAGGAAACGCCCCAGCCACAGGCCCAACCGGCTCGTCCTTCGTGGTTGGCACGGACGCACCCATGTCCAGCGTTACCTCTTTTTCAGTTGTGCTCGATAGCGTGGACGCCATCACCGCCAGCGGTTCCAGCGCATCGCTGGTCAGCGGCACGCCCACCGTCGACTTCGCGCGTTTCAATGGTCTACAGACGCTGTTGGACATGAACGACATCCCTGCCGGCACCTACACAAGCGTGCAGATCACCCTCGGAGCCGGCCAACATCGGCTACCTGAACACCCGGTTCCGCGCGCACCCACCATCGCGAACCAAACTGCAACCCTGACCTCCTCCACGATCAACATCCCACTGGCCTCGCCCTGTTAGTCACCCAGTCGGGAGCGCCGGCGGGCCTGCATCTAGACTTCGATCTCCGTAAGTCGATCCAGGTCGATAGCAACGGCAATATCACCGGCCAGGTCACGCCGACCTTTCAACGTCAACGCAGTCGCCAACAGTGACCCGGGCGCCTACATCGACGAGTTCACCGCAGCCATGGTCAGCGTCAATACCACCGCGCAGACCTTCGTCGTTCAGGTTCCGCATGGTCGCCAGTTCGCCGTCAACGTGAGCGGCGGCACCAAGTGGGACAACAGCGACAGCCTCAGCCAGCTCACCACCAGCAGCATCTTTCCAGGCTCCGGTACACTGGACCGGGCTGACGCCACCATCGACGCCGATGAGGTTGCCGTCCTCTCGCAGAACAGCTTCTACGCCTCAGGCCAGGTCACCTACGTGACACCGGCCACGGGAGCGGCCACCAGCTTCGACCTCTATGTTCGCGGCCTGCTGCCCCCGCCCGGGCCTCACGCTAGGACAGATTTCACAGGTCGATCTCTCCGGCTCTGAGAAGTTCTTTATCTTCTGGATGCGTAACTAGCTAACGCAGTACCTCTTCGACTCCAGCGACATAATCGCGGGCCAGGACGTCGCCGTCGGCGGAACCGCAACCGGCGCCGCCAATGCGCAGGCAGTCATCGTCAACCCATGGCGCCTGCGCCACTGGGGCTTCAATGGCACAGTCATCGCAACTCGTAACACCTAACCGGCTACTTCCAGATGCAGATCAATGGCTTCGCCGGATGCTCGTCCCCCAGACGGTAACGGTCTACACAGGCGGCAAATACACTTCCGGAACGGCTACAGCGCTATCGCCAGCGTCACAGGAAGCGTGCCCGTGGTCGGCCTGCTGGTCAAGGCCCCGGGAGGAAACACCATCCTGCTGGCTCACTTCGTCGAATCTTCTCAACTAAGAGGAGCAGCAAACAAGCTGTACGACAC